>NC_010581.1:687500-990277 GCF_000019845.1 Beijerinckia indica subsp. indica ATCC 9039
GGCCATTGAAGCTCTTGATGAAGGCGTTCTGGATCGGCTTGCCTGGCACGATATAATGCCAGCCGACGCGGGTTTCATCGGCCCAGTGCAGGATGGCGTTGCTGGTGAACTCCGTCCCATTGTCGCTGACGATCATTTTCGGCTTGCCGCGCGCGGCGACCAGTCGATCCAGTTCGAGCGCCACCCGCAACCCCGGCAGCGAGGTGTCGGCGATCAGGGCGATATTTTCGCGCGTGCAATCGTCAACGACGGTCAGGATGCGAAAGCGCCGCCCGTCGGTGAGTTGGTCGGAGACAAAGTCCAGGTTCCATCGCTCGTTCGGCGCCAGCGGAACCAGCATCGGCGCGCGCGTCCCGATCGCCCGCTTGTGTCCGCCGCGCCGCTGTACGGCGAGTTTCTCCTCGCGGTAGAGACGGAAAAGCCGTTTGTGGTTGACGACATAGCCTTCGCGCCGCAACAGAACGTGCAGACGTCGATAGCCAAGGCGCCGCTCGCTATTTCGGACCCCCATCTGACCCTTTCAGGGTAGGCTGGAGATGCAGCATTTTATTTATTCAGGAAAGCAATATACATTCAACGATATAAGTCGGTTATACTCCATCATCTTCAGTTGCTGCGACAGACGACTTTGATCGCGCGAAAGAGCGCATCCCTCGAATTTCGCCAGGTGTCGTCAGACGCAATTGTCGCATAGCAGCAGTCATATGGCTTTGGCTGGAAAAACCGCTTTGCTGAGCGATCACTTTGAGAGGCTGGTCCGTGGCAAGGATAAGCTGCTCGGCCCTCTGAACGCGGAGCTCGAGCAGATATTGATGGGGTGACTTGCCGGTCGTCTCACGAAACACGCGCAAGAAATGACTATTTGAAAGTCCGGCGAGTTTCGCTAATTTGGCAATGGTCAGGTTCTCAGTCAGATTCTCGTGCATGCAGCTTTGCACCTCGCGCCAACTCTGTCGCGCTAACCTCCCACGTACTGCAATTTTCTCTCCGGCGCTTGTCTCATCACTTAGGTTGGAATAGTGCCTGAGCAGATGAATGGACATGATGGTCAGGAGCGAGTCGATATAGAGCTGGCTGACATGTGGTCCCCTCTGAAACTCCACTCGCAACAGCTGCGCGATTTGTAATGCTTTGCTGTCGATCATAGCCATCGAGGGCGGGCGAAGTTCAAAACTGTCTTTTCCAAACTCGGTTTGGGCGATCTGTGTGAGCTTCTGTGGCTCGATCCCGAACAGGATATTTTCCTTCGGTGTCGACCATTGTCCAAAGAAATCCGCTTCCGCCGGGATAATCTCCAATGAGCCAATCGGGGCTGCGAAGCGTGTGCGTCTGTCCGTGGCGAGGGAGGTCTCGCGAACTGGCTGCCGGGTCAGCAGAATGACTGCCAGATGAGCCGGGGCCTGGAATTGAATCCTGTCAGGACCTCTTCTGGTCAAAGTCACGGCGGCCCCTTCAGTCTGGACCTTCGGACCCCAATCATCCGGAACGAAATCAAGAGCCTCGCTCATGGAAACTTCTCTTTGGGATCAATGAATGGTGATAGTGATCATGGTTTTTATACAAGGCGGTCTCTCGAAGCTGAAAGCCGACAGTCGCGGCGTTCAGTTTTGCTCATACATGCAGGCCTCATGCCCTATGCTCGGGCAATATTGGGCTGCATACTCAATTTTAATAATCGTTTTCTGATATGACAGTCAAATTTTGATATATTTTCTTCCGGCTTATGTCTTGTTTTTCACCAATCCTTTGTAGAGTATCGGCGCGCTTATTTCACTATAAAGTGGGGTGTGATGATATTAACTGACACTCTGTTGATGGTTGTATAATAAAATTTTAGTTTTTATAGATGTAATCATGAAGTAGTTATTTATGTATATGATAAATACTATATATAATAGCAGTCTATCTGACGGATAGGCGTCTGTAGCACTTAAAAGTGCCAAACCACTTGTGCAAGTGTATGGTGGAATTTTTATAAAACGAGTGCTTGCTGTCGCCATGATTTGCCACGTCCAAGTGCATAGAACGTCAGACAAAGGCGGGTTCGTTTCAAGAGACATGATCGAGGTGCCATTAGCCTTGAGAGCCTGATGCAAATGAGTGGAAATCTCATGAAAAAAAGGATCGTTGCCGCGCTCGCAAGCGTCTTGATCTCGAAGACTCCTGTGCTGGCACAAACAGCAATCGAGATGAATCAAACGCTCGACCAATTATTTGGTGAACACAAACCCTATGCGGACTTCCTCACGAGACTGCAAAAGGCGATTGCAGCTAGTGACAAGGAGAGTATTGCGGAATTAATCGATTATCCGCTTCAAATCAAAATCGGTGGAAAAGCGGTAAAGATCAAAGATAAGCAGCATTTCGTCACTGACTACGACGAGGTCATCACCCAGACCATCAAGGATGTGGTTGCAAAGCAGACCTATGCGACACTCTTTGTCAATTGGCAGGGCGCCGCTATCGGCGATGGCAAAATATGGTTCTCCAGTGTTGGTAAGAACAAGAAGATCAGGGTCACTGCCATCAACGACTAAGTTAAGCGGACAAAACCAGCCACTCATGAAGGCGTAATTCATGAGTGCGGCCGCGCCCATTATTATGTTTCTATAGGATGAAAGTCTCTATGAGAATGAGAACCTTGCTTATTGGCTTTGGCATCATATCCTTAGCAGCTTGCGCGACGGTAAGACAAAGTGACGTAGATGCTTGGGCTGGTCAGCCGGTTGATGTTCTCGATCGGCACCCGCTCTTCCTGACAATGAAGTTGGAAAAATCCTATGCAGAGGATGGAACAGAAATTCGAAACTATGTGAATAGTCGAGTCAATACAAGCTGCGTTGGGCTGGCTTTTTGTACAAGTCAGCAGATGGCTTGCAATAATATTTTCTATATCAAAGATGGTCATGTCATCCGTTATGCACCGACTCCTAGTGGAGGGGCGCGTTGCTTTACTGACGATCAGGTGCTGCCAAGAAACTCATAACAGGGCTATATCGGTCTTTACTGCGGCCTGCTGCGTGACGCGGTTACATGCTGTCTCTAACCAACGAGTATAACTGAGAGGCTAGCCGTAATTGAAAATCGATTTAATTGTCTCTGATCAAAGAGATTGGCCATAGCAATCTGCGGTAGTAATTAGAATATCAAAAAGCTAAGTTCAGTTTCTGAGTGTGTTACAGATGATGCCTTCTCTACTCCCATCGCTGGGCTCCATTCCGAGCACGGTGCTGCTCCATGTGGCTGAAATCGATAATTATTCGCCCCACGTCCCGCTCACATCCCCTGATATTTTCCAGCACGCCCGGATCATTATCGGCATGGTTGTCGGATTAAGTATAGCGCGGCTTCTGAATGGGTTGGTCCGGATCACCCAACATCCGGGAAAGATACAGATCTATCCGGTCCATCTCGGCTGGGTGCTCAACTTGCTTCTCTTGCAGATTCATTTCTGGTGGTGGGAATATTGGCTGGTTGAACTGCCGTCCTGGACATTCCAAATCTACTTGTTTCTGATTGTATACGCGATCATTTTGTTCTATCTCAGCGCGTTTCTGTTTCCGGATTCAATCAGCGACTATACGGGGTACGAGGATTTTTTCATCTCCAGGCGAAAGTGGTTCTTCGGACTCTTCGCTGTGATGATGCTTTTTGATCTTCTCGATACTTTGAGCAAGGGACGGGCGCATTATACCATGTTCTCTTGGGAATATTGGTTTCGTGAGCCATTCTATCTGATTCTATGCGGCATCGCGATGTACACGCCTAACCGGCGATTCCACATCGCATTCGTGACCTTTGCCTTCATCTATGAAGCTTCCTTTATCGTACGTTATTTCAGTACGTTGAGTTGAGCGATCGCGCGCCTTTGAGGAAGCAGGTGCTTTTGCCGCATTGTCCCGTCATATTCGGAGAGGCCTGATGCATTCATGTTCTGATGCCAAAACCAGTCTGCTCGCGCTTCTTAATGGTGTCAAGCGTTTCAATACGGAAGTTTTCCCAGCCAAGGAAGAGCTCTTCGCTCATCTGTCGAAGAGTCAGTCTCCCCACGTGGTGTTCATCACCTGCGCTGACAGCCAAATTACTCCCAGTCTCATCACGCAAACGGAACCCGGCGAGCTATTTATTCTTCGCAACATTGGCAATCTGGTGCCGCCTTATGGGGAAATGCTTGGGGGTGTTTCATCCGTTATCGAATATGCTGTGGTGGGGCTTAACGTCTCGGCTATCATCATCTGTGGCCATTCCGATTGCGGCGCCATGAAAGCCTTGCTTCTGCCCGAGAAAGGCCATCTGGACCAGATGCCTACCGTACGGACTTGGCTTCGGAATGCTGCAGCGGCACGCGCCGCCTTGGGGGATATCCGCGACGAGGATGTCGGCCCGGAAAAAGTCCGCAACTTGGCGGAGCAAAATGTGCTTCTCCAGATCGCGCAACTGAAAACACATCCATCTGTGGCCGCGGCACTGGCGCGCGGGACTTTATTCCTGCAAGGCTGGTTTTATGACATTGGCACAGGCGAGATCAGTGTCCTTGATGAACAAACACGGAAAAGCCTGTCCGTCAAGGAAGCGATCAAGAACCTGGAAAGTGAGCAATCCTAAAGCTTCTATTCTTTACGGAGAATGGTGACGATATCGTCGTCTTATAGGCTCTCCGCTCACCTTCTTTCGGGTCGTTTTTATCAAACGACGCTTCTCGCGCTGGGAGACAATCCGGCGATACGCATGGCCAGAGCGATTTCATCGAGAACGGCGGGATCGTCGATGGTCGCGGGAATCGCAATCTCCTGACCTTCGGCAATGGCGCGCAATGATCTCCGCAAAATCTTGCCTGAGCGGGTTTTTGGCAAACCGGCAACGACTAGTACATGTTTGAAACTCGCCACGGCGCCGATCCGGTTGCGTACGAGTTCGATGATTTCTCCTTCAATGAGTGTGCAATCGTCAGTGTAATTGGCTTTGAGTACGATGAGACCGACGGGAATTTGGCCTCGCAACTCATCGGCGACACCGATGACCGCACATTCAGCGACGGCCGGATGTTCAGCCACGACTTCTTCCATGGCTCCGGTGGAGAGGCGGTGTGCTGCGACATTGATGACGTCATCTGTCCGTGCCATCACGTAAATATAGCCGTCTTCATCAATGAATCCGGCATCTCCGGTCTGATAATAGCCGGGAAAATCCACCATATAGGATTCAACGAACCGTTGATCCGCGTTCCATAAGGTTGTCAGGGAGCCGGGCGGTAGTGGAAGTTTGATCACGAGATTGCCGATCGTGCCGGGCGGTACCGGGTTTTGGTCGAAATCCAGAACGTCGATCTGCCAACCGGGCACTGCGCGACCGACAGAGCCTGGCTTCACGGGCATCTGGCTTATGCCAAGGCAATTGGCGGCAATCGGCCAGCCTGTCTCGGTCTGCCACCAATGATCGATCACTGGCACATTCAACTGGGCTTGCGCCCAGGCGAGTGTCGAAGGATCGCAACGCTCACCAGCCAGGAATAATGTTCGGAAATCACCCAGTGGCGCCTCCTTGAGAAAGGTCGCATCCGGATCTTGCTGGCGGATCGCGCGGAAAGTGGTTGGCGCCGTAAACAAAACGTTCACTGCATGTTGTCGGATAACCCGCCAAAATGCTCCGGCATTCGGTGTGCCGACCGGCTTGCCCTCGTAGAGTAGGGTGGTGCAGCCTTGCAAGAGTGGCCCATAGACCGTGTAGGAATGACCCACCGCCCAGCCGATATCGGAGGCGGCCCAAAAGACCTCGCCAGGCGCGATCGCGTAAATATTCGACATGCTCCAGTGCAGGGCGACGGCATAACCGCCATGATCGCGCACAACGCCCTTCGGCGCGCCGGTGGTTCCCGAACTGTAGAGAATATACAGGGGGTCGGTTGCAAGCGTTGACGCGCAAGGAACGGCTATGCTTTTCGCAAGCACATCGTGCCAATCGACATCACGGTGGGGTGTGAGAGGGGCCGCCAGCATCGGACGCTGAAGGATGATACAATGTGTGGGCGGCGCGGAGGAGATTTCGATCGCCGCGTCAAGCAGGGTCTTGTAGGGTATCAACTTGCTACCATCGATGCCGCATGAGGCGGAAACGATCACTTTGGGTTTGGCGTCATCGATGCGTTTGGCGAGTTCATTGGCCGCGAAACCGCCAAATACAACCGAATGAACCGCGCCAATCCTCGCACAGGCAAGCATAGTGATGACGGCTTCTGGCACCATGGGCATATAGATGACCACACGATCACCATGGGCCACGCCCAAATGCGCCAGAGCGCCAGCAAAATGGGCCACGGCTTCGGTCAGCTCGGCATAGGTAAAATTGCGGACCGTGCCGGTGACGGGACTGTCATGGATCAGGGCGGTGCGATCGCCATGCCCCGCAGCGACATGCCGATCGAGCGCGTTGTAACAAATATTCAGCTGTCCCCCTGGAAACCAACGGTAAAATGGCGGATTGCGGCTATCGAGTGCGCGGTCATAGGGTTTTTGCCATTCGAGCGCGGCCGCCGCGGCGCTCCAAAATCCCTCTGGATCATCGAGGGAGGCACGATAGATCATATTGATGGGATTGTTATCCAGATCATTCGCATTCATGATAAGCTCCCCCCGGTCGGCTTTCATGCCATTTTATTTCTGGTTTGTTTGTGCTTGCGGCCACTGCCGACGGCCATAATAGATGAGCGTCGGGTGGCTCTTGAATGGCGCTTCCTTGAGACAGTCGAAAATTGAGAGAACCAAAGATCGGTGTTTGCGACCTTGGGTATTAATTATTCTGGTGGTCTTATTTATTCTGGAAAGCCGGAGGCCGCTTTTCGAGGAATGCAGCCATACCTTCCTTCTGGTCCTGCGTCGCAAAGCTCGCATGGAACAGGCGGCGTTCGGCCTTCAACCCTTCGGAAAGAGTCGTTTCGAGCGCGGAATCAACGGCTTCTCGCGCCAACATGGCGATGGGTGCGGAAAGACTCGCGATTTTTTCGGCGAGTTTCAGCGCCTCGGGGACGAGGTCTGCCAGCGGCACGATACGGCTGACCATGCCCGCCCGTTCCGCTTCTTCCGCATTGATCTGGCGGCCGGTTAAAATCAAATCCATCGCTTTGTATTTGCCAATGGCCCGGGTCAGACGTTGGGAGCCGCCCCAACCTGGAATTGTCCCAATGGTAATTTCCGGTTGACCAAATTTGGCATTATCGGCGGCCAGAATGATATCGCACATGAGGGCGATCTCGCAGCCGCCCCCCAAAGCGTAACCCGCGACCGCGGCAATGGCTGGCTTACGGAAATTGGCGAGGCGCTGCCAGCGCGGACCACCGATATCGGCGGCGAAGACATCGGTAAAGAGGCTGTTGGCCATCTCCGTGATATCGGCGCCCGCGGCAAAGGCTTTCTCGTTGCCAGTCACGACGATGACACTCAGGCTATCGTCGGCTTCGATCAATGCAAGCGCCGTTTCCAGTTCGGCGATCAAGGCAGTACACAGGGCGTTCAGCACCTTTGGCCGGTTGAAAGTGATGAGGGCGATAGCACCCTGACGCTCGGCGATGATATGGTTAAAGTCTTGTATGCGGTCCATGAGCATGTTTTCCTGGATTGAGGCTCGGTCGAAAGACCTTTCAGGTCAGGCCGCGTAAAAGATGAATGATGCCGGAAAAGTCATCGCCGCCATGGCCGGCCGCGGCGAAAAGGTGGTAGAGTTGCTGCGCTTGCGCGCCCAATGGTGTCGAAGCGCCAGATTGCTGAGCGGCGCTTTGTGCGAGCGTGAGATCCTTCAGCATCAGATTGACACCGAAGCCGGGTTTGTATTCATGGTTGGCGGGGCTTGCCGGCACGGGGCCGGGCACGGGACAATAGCTTGTCAAGGACCAGCATTGGCCGGACGATGTCGATGCCACGTCATAAAGGGCTTGAGGATCGAGGCCGAGCTTCTCAGCCAGAACAAAGGCCTCGCATACGCCGATCATCGAAATGCCGAGGATCATATTGTTGCATAATTTGGCCGCCTGACCGGCCCCAGCGTCGCCGCAGCGGATGATCCTTTTGCCCATGGCTTCGAGGATCGGCTGCGCGCGCTCGAAGGTCTCGATTGCGCCGCCGGTCATGAAGGTCAAGGTCCCAGCGGTCGCGCCTCCCACGCCACCCGACACAGGCGCGTCGAGGGAGGCTAGTCCTGCTTCCTTCGCAAGGGCATGAGCGTTGCGGGCGGATTCGATGTCGATAGTCGAGGAGTCGATCATCAAAGTGCCAGGCGCGGCGGCTTCGAGAATGCCGGCTTCGCGGTAGACATTCAGCAAATGCTTGCCAGTCGGAAGCATGGTGATGATGAACTCGGCTCCTTTCGTTGTGTCTGCGGCGCTGCTGCAGGCGCGGATTCCAAGTTTGGCGGCGGCCTGCAGCAAGCTTTCCGATAAATCATATCCCGCCACAGAATGCCCCGCGCGGATGAGATTGGCGGCCATGGGACCACCCATATGGCCAAGCCCGATAAAGCCGATATGCGCCATGTGATTTTCCTATGTGATTTCCCTTGAATTTTTGGATTTGTATCCGTCAAACCGGATCGAAATGAGCGTTTACTGTTGCCGCGTCTATTTCCGCCAAGGTCGCTGGCTGCCATTTGGGATTGCGGTCCTTGTCGATAATCTGAGCCCGCACGCCCTCGTAAAAATCATGACCGCGCAAAATGTGGAGGCCCGCGCGCAGTTCCATCTCCAAACAAGCCTTGAGCGATGGAAGTTTACGGGCTCGGCGGAGGGCGGCCAAAGTCACTTTCACGCTGGTCGGCGAGCGTTCCAAAAGCGTCTTGGCGATCGTCTTGCTCCAATCGGTCCCAAGCGCATTGGCGGCAGCGATCATGGCCTCAGCGGAATCACCCTGGAAAACCCGATCGATATCGGCGCGCTGAAGGGCGAGAAAGCTTGGTTCGCTCTGGATCGCGGCTCCCTTCAATATAGCCGCAACATCTTCCCCCTCGTTCACGGCAGCCAGCTTCTCGATAAGCGCCTCGAGATGCTCGGATGGAATGAGAACATCGGCAAAGCCGGCGTAGAGCGCATCAGCACCAGCGAAAGTCGTCCCCGTCAGGCCAAGGAAAGTGCCGGTTTCTCCTGGTGCATGCGACAAAAGCCACGTCCCCCCGACATCAGGAAGGAAACCGATCCCGACTTCGGGCATTGCAAGTTTGCTGCGTTCGGTCACGATGCGGTGCCGTGCATGAGCGGAAAGACCGATGCCGCCGCCCATCACGAGACCATCCATGAGGGCGACATAGGGCTTCGGATAGTGGGCGATTGCGTCATTCAGAGCATATTCATTGCGCCAGAATGATTCAGCCTGACCGTCTCCTGCCTTGCCGCTGTTGCACAGCGCGCGTATATCGCCTCCCGCGCAAAGACCGCGCTCGCCAGCACCGGTGAGGATGATGACCCGCACAGCAGGATCGTCAGCCCAGATCTTGAGTTGATCCGAAATCGCCAAAACCATGGGACCGGTCAGAGCATTGAGTGATTGCGGACGATTGAGCGTGATCACACCGGCGTGGCCACGCTGGAAGAAAAGCACGTCGATGAAGGGCACGGAGTTCATTGATCATCCTCATCTCAGAAAGATTCAGCGTCCAAGCACAGCGCGCGCTATGATGACGCGCATAATCTCGTTGGTGCCTTCGAGAATCTGGTGGACGCGGAGATCCCGTACGATTTTCTCGATGCCATATTCCGATAAGTAGCCATAGCCGCCATGCAGTTGCAGCGCTTCATTGGCCACCGCGAAGCCGATATCAGTGGCAAACCGTTTGGCCATGGCACAAGTCACTGTGGCATCGGGCAGTTTGGCATCGAGTGCGCGCGCGGCGTGGTGCAGGAATATGCGCGCGGCGGCCAGCTCGGTCGCCATATCGGCAATACGGAATTGCAGGGCCTGGAAACGATCGAGCGTCGCACCAAAGGCTGACCGTTCCCTCATATATTGCACTGACTTGTCGAGCGCTGATTGTGCGCCGCCGATCGAGCAGGCGGCAATGTTCAGCCGGCCGCCATCAAGACCAGCCATGGCTATTTTGAAGCCATCACCTTCCTCACCGAGAAGATGGCTGACTGGCACCATGACATTGTCAAAATTGACCGTGCAGGTCGGCTGCGTATTCCAGCCCATTTTGCGTTCATTGGCGCCGAAGGACACACCTTCCATATCCTTGAAGATCACCAGCGCGGAAATCCCTTTCGGTCCCTCAGTGCCGGTGCGGACCATGACAACATAAACATCGCTAGCTCCCCCACCGGAGATGAATTGCTTGGCTCCATTAACGATGAAATGATCACCTTCGCGTATTGCGCGCGTGCGCAGGGCGGCGGCATCCGATCCGGCGGAAGGCTCAGTCAAACAATAGCTGCCGACCCAATCCATCCGGCAAAGGCGCGGCGCCCATTCGTTACGCTGAGCGGGGGTGCCGTAGCGGCCGATCATCCATGTCACCATATTGTGGATGGACAGAAATGCGGCGGTAGAGGGACAGGCCTTGGCCAAGGCCTCGAAGATCAGGGTTGCATCGATCCGTTTGAGTCCCGAGCCGCCAATCTCTTCATCGACATAAATTCCAGCCATGCCGAGACTTGCGGCCTGCCGCAAGGCTTCCAGCGGAAAATGCTTTTTTGCATCCCATTCAAGGGCATAAGGCGCGATATGCTCCTCGCCGAAGCTCCGAGCCATGTCCTCGATGGCGCCTTGTTCCTCGGTCAATTGCCAATGCGTCATGATCGGCCCCGGCGCTTCAGTTCATGGTTGGGATGACGAAGCTTGCTCCATCCTTGATGCCAGACGGCCAGCGCGAGGTGACGGTCTTGGTCTTCGTGTAAAAGCGGATCGCGTCGGGACCATGCTGATTGAGATCACCGAAGGCGGACCGCTTCCAGCCGCCGAATGTATAATAGGCCAGCGGCACGGGGATCGGCACATTCACGCCGACCATGCCGACCTGAACCTTGCTGACGAAATCGCGCGCAGCATCGCCATCGCGCGTGAAAATGGCGACACCATTGCCATATTCATGTTCATTGGTCATGTGCAGCGCTTGTTCATAATTTGCCGCGCGCGCAATCGACAAGACAGGGCCGAAAATCTCTTCACGATAGATGCGCATCTTTGGTGTTACATGGTCGAACAGCGTCCCACCCATGTAAAAGCCCTTTTCATAGCCTTGCATGGTGAACCCGCGTCCGTCCACTCGCAAGGTCGCCCCTTCCTTGACGCCGATATCGACATAATCGCGAACACGATTCACGGCTTCACGGCTGATGAGAGGGCCGAAATCGGCATCGTTGTCATTGGAAAGGCCAATCCGCAGACTCTCGACCCGTGGCACGAGGCGTTCCAACAAAGCGTCCGCGGTTTTTTCTCCGATCGGCACGGCAACTGAAATCGCCATGCAACGCTCGCCAGCCGATCCGTAACCGGCACCAACCAAAGCATCGGTGACTTGATCGAGATCCGCGTCCGGCATGATGACCATGTGATTTTTAGCCCCACCGAAACATTGCACGCGCTTGCCGGCCGAGCAGCCTCTCGAGTAAATATATTCGGCGATCGTGGTCGAGCCGACAAAGCCGATCGCTTTGATATCGGGGTGATCGATAATCGCGTCGACCACATCCTTATTTCCATGGACAACATTCAAGATGCCCGCGGGCAAGCCGGCCTCCAGCATCAACTCAGCAAGACGTAGAGGTACCGAGGGCGTCCGCTCCGAGGGTTTGAGAATAAAGGCGTTGCCGCAGGCGATCGCGGGCGCGAGTTTCCACATCGGGATCATCGCAGGAAAATTGAAGGGCGTAATGCCGGCGACGACGCCGAGCGGTTGACGCATCGAATAGATATCGATGCCCGGCCCTGCACCGTCGGTGTATTCACCCTTCAGCAAATGCGCGATGCCGCAGGTGAATTCGACCACTTCAA
Organism: Beijerinckia indica subsp. indica ATCC 9039; assembly: GCF_000019845.1. Classification (NCBI taxonomy): domain Bacteria; kingdom Pseudomonadati; phylum Pseudomonadota; class Alphaproteobacteria; order Hyphomicrobiales; family Beijerinckiaceae; genus Beijerinckia; species Beijerinckia indica. The sequence continues at coordinate 699,467 of NC_010581.1, forward strand.
GACCACGCTGGATGTCGCCGCGTGCATCGAGAACGGTTTTGCCGTGCTCGGAAGCGAGCAATTCGGCCAGAGCCGTGTAATCGCGTTGGATCAGCCGGAGAAACTCCATCATCACGCGACCGCGCTTTTGCGGGTTCAGCGCTGCCCAGGCCGGTTGCGCCGCTTTGGCATTCTCAACCGCCGCATTGAGCTCGGCCTGGCCAGCAAGGGGAACACGCGCGGAAATCTCGCCGGTCATCGGCGTGAATACATCGGCGAACTGACCTGATTTGCCAGCAATATGCTGGCCGCCAATGAAGTGGCTGAGCTCGAGCGTCACGATGGGCTTCCTCTCTGGTAAACGGTAGCTTGGCTACTCCCACCGCTTTCGGGTGGCTTTGATGCATTATCTTTATATTGGTGATATTCCACGGCAATACGATTTTCCTCAAACCTATTGTGCGTCAATCCACATACCGGAGTTCCAGATGAGCGATTTCGATTGGAATAGTTTGCGCTCCTTTCTGGCTGTCGCCCGAACCGGGCGATTGACGACCGCTGCACGCACACTTGGGGTCGATCATACGACACTCAGCCGTCGTATCGCCGGATTGGAAGAGGCCCTCAAAGTCAAATTGTTCGAGCGTCATCCCTCTGGCTATCGATTGACGAATGCAGGAGACCGGTTGCTGCTTTCAGCCGAAACGATGGAAAGCATCGCCTTGACCACGCAGAGTCAGATCGGGGGAGAAGATCTGGCCGTGACAGGTGCTGTGCGAATCGGCGCGCCGGAAGGGTTCGGCAGCAATTTTCTGGCATCCCGCATTGCCGCTCTCTGCCATCAACATCCGCAATTGGAGATTCAACTCGTGGCCATGCCACGTTTGTTCAGCCTGTCGAAACGCGAGGCCGATATAGCAATCAGTCTCGCTCCCCCACGTGAAGGCCGGCTCGTGGCGCGTAAACTCACTGATTACCGGCTACGGCTTTATGCGGCACCGGCCTATTTGGCGACACTGCCCCCTATAAAGTCTATTGAAGATCTACGGGACTGCCGGTTCATCGGCTATATCGATGATTTGATTTATAGCCAGGAACTCGATTATCTGGGAGAAATCGCCAGTTTTTTGTCGCCCCAACTCAAGAGCGCAAATCTGATCGCCCAACTCAATGCGGCTATTACAGGAACGGGGATTTGTGTGTTACCGGACTTCATCGCTCGCGGCTGTGAAGGACTCGTCCCTGTTCTCCCCAGTCAAGTCAGTCTGATGCGCTCGTTCTGGCTGGTTACCCATGCCGATTTGCGTGGCTTGGCCCGGATTAAAACGGTTTCCGCCTTCATTAGCAACGAAGTCAAAACTGCTCAGGCATTGTTCAAGCCGTGTGATGATTGAAATGGATCATGGAAGTTTTCTCGGCAGATCGCACATGATCTTCAATTTGTTTCGTAGCGTACGCGCGAAAAACTTGTGTTTTACAAGTCTTTCCGAAATTTCAGCCGAAGTCTTACAATTGAGCGGTTACACCTCCATCGACATAAAGGATATGGCCGGTGATGAAACTGGCTGCATCGGAAGCCAGAAAAACCGCTGCACCCGCAAGTTCCTCGACATTGCCCCATCGCTTGAGAGGGGTGCGGCCGGTTAACCAATCAGAAAAGGTTTTGTCTTCGGTAAGAGCTTTATTGAGTTCAGTTTTGAAATAGCCTGGCCCTATTCCATTGACCCTAATTCCATATTTGCCCCAATCGATTGCCATGCCTTTGGTCAGCATTTTAAGGCCTCCCTTGCTTGCCGCGTAAGGGGCAATGTTGGGACGGCCCAGCTCGCTTTGCACGGAGCCTATATTGATCATGACTCCCTTGCGGCGAGGGATCATATGACGCGCGACAGCTTGACTGACAAAGAATACACTCGAAAGATTGGTATTGATCACACTCGTCCATTTTTCCGGCGGAAATTCCTCCAATGGCTGCCGCCATTGAATGCCAGCATTATTGACGAGAATATCGATGGCGCCATGATTGATTTCGATCTGATCGATAGCATCCGTGACGGCTACAGGATCGCATACATCGAAATCCAGGCCAATTCCTTTAAATCCCATGGCCTTGAAGGTCTGCAAGGCGGCTTCGAGCCTGACTTTATCGCGGCCATTCAAGATCACACGAGCGCCAGCCGCAGCCAATCCTTGTGCCAAAGCAAAACCAATGCCCTGGCTCGAGCCAGTCACAAGGGCAAGTCGATCCTTCAACGAAAAGTCATTCATGGTCATTGATGCGAAAATCCATTTTATTGATTTAGCGTGGCATGGTGCGTAATGATGCCGGTCCGGCTTTCAAAGCAAGTGATGCATTCGATTCCACAAGCTTGCCAGAGGCGATATTATAAGCGACTATTTTTCTTTCGACATTGAACTGGACAAAAATCGTCTGGCTGTCCTTGCTGAAGACAAGGCCCTGGGCAGCCTCTCCACCTTCTATTTCATCGGATTTTACGGCTTCATTGTTTCTGATGGCGAAGAGGATGAGTTTGCCACGCTTTTGCCGCGCGGGATTGTCGAAAGTGAGATTGGAACCGCTCATCGCCTGCACGGCAATCCATTGACCATCGGGTGAAAGAGCGACAGCCTCCGGAGTTGCGGGCACATTAAGATGCTGAATCGCCCGAAAGGGCCGTTGTGAAACGTTAATCAGCGTCACAGTATCTTGATCGGCAGCGGTGATGGCGACTGCTTGAGGGGGGCCTTGAAGCGTATGATCAATGCCTTCAACAATTGTCCGTATAACTGGTGGGTGTTGATCGGCATCGATAATAGCCAGGCTATCAGAAGGAGCGGGGCGAGGATATGTTCCAATACCATTAACCCGTACGAATTTGCCATCATTGGCCGAAACGATCAGATCAGTCGCCATGGCATTGGAAGCCATGGCGACAAAAATGAGTGCTATGGGCATGGTCCGCTTGCATCGCTCCAAGCGCATTTCCTTCTCCCTTGTGTGTTTTTGAAGTTTTTTATGTCAATAAAGCAGATGCAGCGGCCGGGAAAGAACAACTCTAGACGGGCGTTAACAATGGTTTGCCAGCAAAGTGGGCAGCAAGATTATCGGCAACCAGTGTCCCCATCTTCAGGCGCGTTTCGACCGTCGCACTGGCGCGATGGGGCTGCAGAACGACATTCTGCAGAAGGCGCAGCGCTGAAGGAACATGAGGCTCGTCCGCAAAGACGTCCAACCCAGCACCGCCGAGCCGGCCTTCCTCAAGGGCGGCGATCAAGGCCTGTTCATCGACGACGCTGCCGCGCGCGACATTGATGAGAATGCCGTGCGGGCCAAGCGCGTCCAATATGGTGCGGTTGACGAGATGACGCGAGGCGGGGCCCCCTGAAGCGGCGACAACGAGCACATCGCTTTCATGCGCGAGATCGTGAAGGGTCGCAACATAACGTTGTGGAACGTCCTCGAAGCGAGCTACATCCGTATAGGCTATGTCCATGCCGAAAGCTGCCGCCCGATGGGCGATTGCACGACCGACGCGTCCCATACCGAGAATGCCGAGCCTCTTTCCAGTGACAGTATGGGCGAGCGGCAGGCTGACCTTGCCCCATTGGTCATCGCGAACGAAACGATCGGCTTCCGGCAGGCCACGCAAGGTACATAGTATCAGACCGAGTGCCATATCAGCGACATCTTCGGTCAAAAGGCCTGGCGTTGTCGTCACGCCAATTTTACGATTCTTCGCTTCAACAAGATCGACGGCATCAGTGCCAATGCCGTTAATGGCAATGATTTCCAGGTTTGGTAGGCTAGACATGAGTTCGGCCGGCACGCCTGTCGCCCCGCCGGTGGCTATGCCTCGGATACGCAATGCCGCTTCGAGTGTGGTGCCTCTCCCTTGCCAACGGTGCACCACATAATCGTGATCCAGCCTATTTTCGATTTCGAATAGCATTGGCTCGATGAGAAGAATTTCAGGTTTCACGCATTTTTCTCCAGGGTAGGGGATCACGACAGCGATCTGTGGATGAGCTTGGAAAGATTTCCCAAGCCTCAAATATGAAACCCCGCGGACATCGAATTAGATCGATCTAAATAAAAGGTAGCCTTAACGCGAAATGCCACGTGCAGGGCCTTCCATTACCCGATTGAACCAGAATGCCGGATCGCACCCGACGTCGGCGGATAGCAAAATAGTGTCATGAAAGATCGAGGGTAAGGCGGCCTATGCTGGCGAATTCTGCCTCTACTCTTGTGTTCGCCGCGACCCAAATCGTGCCTGTTGTGGATCCCGTTGTGACTATGGTGCCTGCAGTCAGAGGCATGCCACGCTGGGCGGCGTGAACGGCAAGCCAGACAAGGAGGCGCATGGGATCGCCGGCTGAATTACCCCCTTCATGATCGGCCGCAGTCCGCCCATTGATCATAAGTTTCACGCGTTCTTGCAACGGCGATACCGCCTGCCAATCGCGCCGGCCGGGCCCTATAATGAGTGCGCCATGGCCCTGTTGGTCCGCGCGATGCACTAATGGTTCCGCAATTCCTGGCTTGCTGAAACGTGTATCGACAATCTCGATAACAGCATGAATGGCGCCTAACGCTTCAGTGATCGCTTCGTTTGTGCAACCATCGCTGGTCACTATCGGCGTACGATCAAAACGATAGGCGAGCTCAGCTTCCACTCCGATGTAACGGAAAAAAGACGGGGATGGCCCTGGCATCGTGGTAAACACGGTCGCAGCATGAATGGGGGCCGCGAAAGGCTCGGCCGTTGGCGTCGCCGAGCCGACTTTCCAGGCGATAATCGGGCCATCTCTTTTGATAAGGGCTGTGGTTACTTGCTGTTGCACATCATAGGCGGCTTCCTCGTTGGAAGGCGTGTCTTGCTCCGTGGGGCATATTGCGGGATGACCGCTCAGGCGTGATGCGAGAAGAGCGGATGCCAGCGGCAGAAATGTCATGATGCTTGACGCTCCAATGTATTCGTACGGCCACCACAGCTATCACGAATGATGAGTTTCGGCGGCAAAAGGATCCGTTCCTCAGTCCCATCCGGCTGCTCAATTCGGCGCAGAAGAAGACGCGCTGCGGCTTCGCCTACAGCACGAGGATTGGTCGCTATTGTCGTCAGAGCCGGCCAAGCCGTTGCGGCATTGGGTAGATCGTCCGTACCGATGACAGCAAATTCAGCGCCGGGATGGAGACCTTTGGAAAGAAGTCGACTGGTTACACCAAGGGCCACCATATCATTGTAACAGATCGCCGCATCAGCGGGATTATCACGAGAGAGCAACGCATCAAGAGCCTCGGCACCATCGGCGCTGGTCAGGTTTGTCGGCAGGATCAGATCATGGGACAATCCATGTCGATGGAGGGCCCGACGAAATCCCGAGAGGCGTTCGCGCGCGGCCGAATGGAGTTGATTGCCGCCGATGAAGGCGATACGGCGGCGACCATTACGCACCAGATGCTCTACCGCTTGCTCGACACCGAATTCGTAATCGGCCCCCACATAGTCACCTTTCTTGGGAGAAAGATAGCGTAGCGTCTGGACACAGGGAAGACTAAGCCGGTTTAACTCGTCGAGCAAATCGGCGGACGTGCCGGCAGCCGGACAAAGCACGATACCATCGACATTATATTCGCGCAGACGGTGTAGTTGCCGAAATTGTCGTTCTGGCGACTCGACGCTATTGGCGAGCAGTGACACAATGTCTTGCGCATCCATGACCTGATCGATACCGGCCATGAGTTCGGCATAGAACGGGCTGCCGATATTACATAAAAGCAGGCCGATGCTCCCACTGCGGTTACGCCGCATATTGGCGGCACCACGGTTATAGATATAACCGAGTTTGGTCATGGCTTTTCTAACGCGCTTGCGCGTTTCTGCGGCCACGAGCGGACTTTCGCGCAATACGAGCGAAGCTGTGGCTCGTGAAACGCCAGCCGCTTGCGCGACATCGATGAGACTGACGCGTCGCTTTTGTCTATCGTTCGACATAGCGCTCCTTGGTCCTCTCTCTTCCATCCCATTCTTTCGTCGATTGGTCTTTTGCTGGATTGCGCTGATTTCTTTCGATCAGAAGGGCATTTTGGAACCGGATCCATTCTGAAACATGGCGTTTATGCGGCATAAAATAAAGAAAATTTTCTGCGGAGTCGGAAAATTCACCATTGCCAATTAGATCGATCTATATTTTATTTAATGTGTAAAAGGATCAAGGTCCATATGCAAACAAATCTAAATGAATCCGGTGAGGATGCGCCTCACAAATCGGCTTTTCGCGGTCCCGAACAGGACGGTCTCATCGTCAGGCCGACCAGCGCCTTAACTCAAGCTCGTGCTCTATCCGGGATGGTGGTCATGGGTGTATCTGGTTGCGGCAAATCGAGTATCGCCCAAAGCCTTGCCGCGAAGCTCGGTTGGGAAATGGTCGAAGGTGACCAGTTGCATCCACCAGCGAATATCGCGCGTATGAGTGCGGGGATCCCACTTGAAGATGCGGACCGGCTACCTTGGCTCGACGCTATTGCGGGCGTGGTCGAGGATTGGCGTATCCAAGGGCGCCCTGGCGTTGTGACCTGTTCGTCGCTCAAGAAACATTATCGTGAAAGGCTTACCGGACGGATAAAAGATGTCTGTTTCGTTTATCTCGCCGGTACGGAAGAGCAGATCATGCCGCGCCTCTCGATGCGCACTGGCCATTTCATGCCGACGACGCTTTTACGAAGTCAATTCGACGCCTTGGAAGAGCCGGGGGAAGACGAAATAGCTCTCTATGTCTCTCTTGAGGCTTCGGTAGAAGAGATTGTTTCGGCGGTTATTAGGGTGCTCAAGCCGCTTCTTGCAAGTTGATGCAGACAGAACGGAAGGCTGCTTCCGCTTACCTTCGGAACTTGGGAAAAATATCCCGGCGTGATTGCGCTATTTGTTCGAAGAGTGAGAAGAAAGCAGTCACCGATCGAGCAGGAATTGTTGGATCTGGGCATTTTGTTTCGGTGCGGAAAGCAAATTTTGGGATTGTGATTTAGATCGATCTAAAATATGTTCGCAAAATCGGTGTGGGGAGGCTCGAAATCGAGCTTCGCCTGTCGCAATAATAAAGAGTCATTTAAAAGGGAGGTAGGCATGCCTATGCACAAGATCGATATGTGTCAGATAAGGCTGCAGCGGAAACTCCGTAGGGAGTGCTGGCCTTGTCGCACGTAAAATGACGCAAGCAGTTCCGTATCACTCGGAAGCGTAATCGATCATCATCTGCTTTTCTTTACAGTTGGATCTCTCTCAAGCTTTTCCGATTAGCTGGACGAGTTCATGGAAATGTGTCTCCAGCTCTACCAGTATTCTGGTAGAGCTGGATAGGTGGCTCGACGCAGATAGTCTGATAAGTCAGGTGATTTCAACTCGTTAAAGTGTTGTATTCCAGCCGTTTGATTGCGTGTCATGGAGCTGGAATGAAGAGAGATGGTGTCGATCGTCAGCAAGCAGAGGCGAGTGAGGAAAGATGACAAAGACAGTTGGGTGGGGCTTGATTGGAGCCAGCAATGTTGCTCGTGAATGGATCATCGATGCCATTAGAGCTCAACCTGATAATGAAATTGTTACAGTATTGAGCAGTGATAATGATCGCGCGGCCAACTATGCCGCGGAAAATAATATTCCTCACCATTGCACGCAACTCGAAGCTCTTTTATCCGACGACCGGATAGACGCCGTTTATATCAGCACCACAAATGAGCTCCATAAACAGCAGGCGCTCGCGGCGGCAGCTGCAGGCAAGCATATTTTGTGTGAAAAGCCTCTTGCTCTCAGCCTGAATGATGCCCGTGATATGATTGATGCTTGCCGTCGCGCTGGCGTCATTATGGCGACCAATCATCATCTGCGCAACGCTGCGACCCATCATGAAATCCGCAGGATGTTGCGGGATAATGTGATTGGAAAGCCGCTTTTTATCAGGGTCTTCCACGCCAATTACCTGCCTCCTCATCTGCAAGGATGGCGCGTGAATAACGCGGGCGGTGGAGTGATTTTGGATAGCACGATTCACGATATCGATACATTACGGTTTCTTCTTGATGCGGAGCCGGTCAGCGTGACTGCGATGACCCAGAGCGCTCTTTTTACCGCCGGTGATCAGGAGGATGGCGTCATGGCTATAGTGCGCTTTGATAATGGTGCGATTGCCCAGATTCATGGTGCCTATTCCGTCAAGGTCGCACCCGGTGGCATCGAAATCTATAGTACCGACAAGGCGATTGTGGCGCGCAATGTGATGAGCCAGCGGGCGATAGGACAGGTTTTTCTGAGGGACGCTGAAGGTGAGCACGAAATCCCGATTGTTCATGAGAACCTCTATCATCGTGCGCTTCGCGCTTTTAATAAGGCGCTTCGCAAAGAGGGGGAGCCCGCCGCTACTGGTGAAGATGGATTGCGGTCTTTGGCCGTAGCATTAGCAATAAAAGAAGCGGCGCAGACCGGCTGTCAAAGGGAGGTTCAATACGCATGACATCGTCATCCTTAACCTACACAATAAAAAAGGGTACCGGTATGGAAGATGCGTCAATTACACAAAGCCATGCCGCTACTATACAAAAATCAATTGTTAAACCTGATGCTCGCGATCTGCGGAGAGCAGCTTGGGTGTGCTCTCTTGGCAGTGCGCTCGAATATTATGATTTCGCACTTTATAGCTTAGCGTCGGCGTTGATCTTTGGTCCGCTGTTTTTTCCTAACCAAGCCGCTGGCATGGCGTTGATTGCAAGCTTCGGCACTTATTTCCTGGGCTTCGCGGTACGTCCACTCGGCGGTATCCTTTTTGGTTCACTCGGTGATCGATTGGGCCGTAAATTCGTCTTGCTGACGACGGTAGCCTTGATGGGTGTGGCAAGCACCGCCATCGGTTTGATCCCGACGTTCAGTCAGATCGGGTATTGGGCGCCTGGTTTGCTTGTTTTCCTGCGCTTGCTGCAAGGGCTGGGCGCGGGGGCTGAACAGGCTGGTGCCGCCGTGCTGATGACAGAATATGCGCCGTCGAGTCAGCGAGGTTTCTACGCCTCGCTTCCTTTCCTCGGTATTCAAATCGGCACCATTCTCGCGGCGGTCGTCTATTTCGTTCTGCTGATGGGGGTTTCCGATATCACACAGACAGGCTTGTGGCGTGTTCCTTTTCTCGCCAGCGCAATTATTCTCGGCGTTGCCATTTACATGCGGGTGAGCCTGAAGGAGTCACCCTCTTTCACCAAGCTGGAGAAGGCGCATAAGACAACAGAAGCACCGCTCCGCAACTTGCTCAAAACCTCGCGCCGCACCGTTCTCCTTGGAATTGGATTACGGCTCGCGGAAAATGGAGCGTCCTCGATCTATCAGGCTCTGGCTGTCAGTTATATCGTTACCGTCACCGGTCTACAAAGCTCCATCGGTGCCTTGTCTCTCGTTGTTGCCGCCATGCTTGGGGCGCTTATCGTGCCGCTCGCGGGGTATTTGAGCGATCTCTATGGACGAGTCGCGGTCTATCGTGGCTTTGCTGTCCTGCAGGTCTTGATCGCTTTTCCCTGCTGGTGGGTATTCAGTCTTGGACATGTTGTGCCCACAATCATTGCTTTCACCATCGCACTCGGCTGCGCGACATGGGGAATGTTTGGTGCGCAAGCGGCTTTTCTGCCGGAACTGTTTGGTGCGCAACACCGATATATTGGCGTCTCGGTGACGCGTGAAGTGTCCTCTGTGCTAGCCGGTGGTCTGGCACCGCTAATTGGCTCGGCGATCATCAACCTCGTCGTGCAAAATAACGCGGGGGCTTCACAGCCGGGTCTTCTCGCATGGATTCCTCTCGCTGGCTATGTCGTCCTCTTGAGCATAGGCACAATTGTAGCAACCTTCTTCCTCCCGGAGCCTCGCGGTCGTGATCTTGATGATATCAGGGATGCGATAAACCAATAAGTATTCCCCGAGGATTGCGCTGCAACTATTCAGTCCAACATGCAGGCTGTGCTCGAAACACGTCCATAGGACTTGAGCACGGCTGATTTGAAAGCTTCTGAGCCGAAGCAAACGGCAATGACACTTCAGTCGTTTCCTTTTTTCAGAGGCCTCCTAAACAAATAGAAGCGATCGTTTGCGTCTGAATCTGGTTCGACGCTGTAGGCCTCGTCAGTTACGTTATCATAAAAATAAAATGCGTGACGGCGCTGCTCAAATACGAGTTTTTGTCGCTATTTTCCGAAGAAACGCCCATGTTTAACAATGTCTCACAGGTATTTGGTCTCTCTTTCGGGGTCTCTGCAAGTCTCTTCGCCGCTGACTTTTCGATGGCGGCCGATTTGCCCTGGCACAAATCGGCTCCTATGGAATATGTACGTGTTTGCGATGACTTTGGAGCCGGCTTTTTCTATCTTCCGGGCACGGAAACGTGCCTGAAGGTGGGTGGCCTTGCCTTGACGGAAATGCGTCTTTTCGACCCTTCCTATAGTATTGGAGGAAATGGATTTTATGGCAACGGAGTCGCACGCCCTGTTGGCGGCTATCTGCCTTCTCCATCACAATATACGAATGCTCGGTCTCGTGATGCTTACGGCTTCGCAATTCTGGGCCGGGTGGAGCTTGATGCGCGTTCCAAAACCGAATGGGGCACGGTGCGAGCCTTCATGCGTGTCGATGCCTATTACGGTTCAAGTCAGGGGGCCGCTTCCGGTGGCTTGGCGCAGGCTCCCAATACTTGGAACGGCTCTGCCGGAACGTCCGCACCCCGTGAAACGACGACCGTCAACAAGGCCTTTATTCAATTTGCCGGTCTGACCGCGGGGCGAGCACAATCATTCTTCGATTTCTATGCTGACGCCTACAATTTTGGTTCCATTCGGGGCTCCAACGCCACTGTCGCTCTTTTAGCCTATACGGCGACACTCCCTGATGGATGGTCGACATCAATATCATTAGAGGATCAGCCGTCAAGACGTGCCGCTATCGGAAGTACCATCGCCGGCTATCAAGCCCAGCCAGCGGGAGTGCGGGTTCCTGATATTGTCGGCAGTTTCCGGCTGGATCGGAATTGGGGAGCTTTTCAAGTTTCTGCCGCTGCGCATCAGGTGCGTGCCAGTCTTTTTCCATCGAGTGCTTTGGCAATACCTCCCGCGAGTTATGCCTTTCCGAGCTTGACTGCAAATGAATATGGCTTTGCGGTGCAGGGTGGTTTGATGATCAATGCCGATCAGATCGCGGCGGGTGACAAATTTTGGTTGCAGGGCGCTTATGAGAAAGGTGCCTTTAGCTACATCGCGGGCAATAATTTTTCCTATTCCTACGGTGCTGTCAGCCAAAATCGCTACATGGGGTCCGGAATTTCCGCCATGGATAATTCGGTTGGATGGAATCCGGAGGTTAATTCCGACTGTGTGTTTACCGGTAGTGGCTCTTGTGAGCGACAATGGGGCTGGGCCTTTGTCGGCGCTTACAAGCATTATTGGATACCAAGTTTGAGTTCTTCCCTTTTCACCTCCTATTTGGAGACCCATTATAGCGCTAACGCGCTTAATGGCCTTGGTGGTGCTGTCGGTGTGGCCAATGCGAAGGAGACACGTGTCGGCACCAATCTCATTTGGACACCGCTGCGTGGCTTCGATATTGGCGGCGAGTTTGCTTACATCAATCTTACCCAGACGCGGCCTGCGGGGCTCGCCTCGGATACGGCTTTAGTTGCCGCCGGCCTGCCTGCCTTCAAGCCGAGCGTTAATACATATGAAACGCGTATTCGTGTTCAGCGCGCGTTCTAAAATTTGTGATAGTCCGGTTCGGAGTTCCGGCATGAGCCATGATCCTCACACAGACTTGCAATCCGGCTTAGCCTCGATCCTGACCTCGGCGCCGGTCGTTCCCGTCGTCACGATCGAGGATCTGGCCGATGCCGTGCCGCTCGCCAAGGCGCTCGTCGCCGGCGGTCTTCCGGCCATTGAAGTGACCTTGCGCACCAAGGTTGCGATGGAGGCCATTCGTGTCATCGCCGCCGAGGTCGAGGGCGCGATCCCCGGCGTCGGCACGATTTTGGAGGCAAGCCAACTCGAGGCGGCGCAAAAGGCGGGGGCGCGTTTCGCCGTTTCACCCGGGGCGACGGACCGCCTGCTTGATGCCTCAGCCGCACTCAGCCTGCCGCTGCTGCCGGGCATTGCAACAGCCTCCGAAGCCATGGCCTTGATTGAGCGCGGCTTCACTTATGCCAAATTCTTCCCGGCGGAGCCCGCGGGCGGCATCCCCTATCTTTCGGCTCTGGCCACGCCTTTACCGCAACTGACTTTCTGCCCTACGGGTGGCGTGTCAATCGATAGCGCACCGCGCTATCTGGCGCTGCCCAATGTCATCTGCGTCGGCGGTTCCTGGATGCTCAAACGCGATCATATCAAGGCCAAGGATTGGACCGCTATCGAGAAAGCGAGCGCGGCAGCTGCCGCCATACTCATACGTTGACCTTATACAAACAATATTTTCACCTAGGGAGGCGGCCCGCTGGGCCGATTGAGATCATGCGCCGGTATCGCCGAGCCAAGATTGTGGCAACACTGGGTCCCGCGAGTTCCAGTCCGGAAACCATCCGGGCTCTGTTTGACGCAGGCGCCGATGTGTTTCGGTTCAATTTCAGCCATGGCAGCCATGAGGACCATCGGCAGCGCTATGAGATCGTGCGCGCCATCGAGCAGGAAACCGGCCGGCCGATCTCGGTCCTCGCCGATCTGCAAGGGCCGAAACTGCGCATCGGCAAGCTGGCCGCGGGGCCGGTCATGCTGGAGGAAGGCACGACGATCACCTTTGATCTCGATCCGGAGCCCGGCACGCTCGCGCGGGTGCCTCTGCCGCATCCGGAAGTCTTCGCGGCGCTTTCGCCTGGGGTCACGCTGCTGATCGATGATGGCAAGCTGCGCCTCACCATCGAGAAGGCCGAGCCGCAATCGGCCGTGGCGAAGGTGGTGACCGGGGGCCCGCTTTCCGAGCGCAAGGGCGTCAGCATCGTCGGGGCGGTTCTGCCGGTCTCGGCGCTGACCGAAAAGGATCGCAAGGATCTCGCTTTCGCGCTGGAGCTTGGCGCCGACTGGATCGCTTTGTCCTTCGTGCAGCGGGCCGAAGATCTCGACGAGGTGCGCGCGCTGGCCAATCGTCCGATCGCGCTGATGGCGAAGCTCGAAAAGCCTTCCGCCATCGACGGGCTCGAAGCCATTATCGCACGATCCGATGCGGTCATGGTGGCGCGCGGCGATCTTGGTGTTGAAATGGAGCCCGAGCGTGTGCCGATCGTGCAGCGGCGCATCGTGCATGCGGCGCGGGGGGCCGGCAAGCCGGTGATCGTTGCCACGCAAATGCTGGAATCGATGATCACCACGCCGACGCCGACCCGCGCCGAGGCCTCGGATGTCGCGACCGCCATCTATGAGGGCGCCGATGCGGTGATGCTGTCCGCGGAGACGGCGTCTGGCCGCTATCCGATCGAGGCTGTGACGATGATGAACAAGATCATCACGGCCGTGGAGCAGGACCCTGTATATCGTGAAGGGCTTGATGCGACGGGGCCGACGCCGCAGGCGAATGTCTCGGATGTGATCTGCAGCGCCTTGCATCGCTCGGCGGCGATCCTGCCTGTGGCGGCGCTGGTCACCTATACGACCTCGGGCCTGACGAGCCTGCGCACGGCGCGGGAACGGCCGGCGGCGCCGATCCTGAGCCTGACGCCGGAATTGGCGATCGCGCGGCGCCTGGCGCTGGTTTGGGGCACGCATCCGGTGCTCAGCCGTGCGCAGGCGCATGTGACGGACATCGTCGAGGATGCCTGCGCCGCGACGGAAAAGGAAGGGCTGGCGATCCCCGGCGATATTATCGCCATAGCCGGCGGCATGCCCTTTGGCGTGTCCGGCACGACCAATCTCCTGCGCATCGCACAAGTGCCAGGCGGTGCCGCCGCCAAATAGGATCGCTTTAGATCCCTGCCTTGAATGGATCCACATCAACCCCAAAAGCTCCCGCTTTTGGGGTTTTTGCTTGTGAAGGTGGGGAAATTTCGGCTGGTTGAGCCGAGGAAAAACAAATGATCGTCAGTTTGGAGCGCCCTCTATATATGCTTTTTCCATATGGGATAGCACTGGAAACACATCGACCCTTGAATGTTTAATTCATCGCTCCGGGATCGGTCTTCTCCGTGCAAAATTAAACAATTAGCCTCATGCGCTTATGTATTATTACGACATTTTACGAAAAATCGACACGTTGACTTGTCACGTTTTAAAAGGCCTAATACGCGTATTGGCAAACGAATATTGTCTTTTCCATAATGACTTGTTCTCGAGTGTGTTGCCTTTGGTCTCACTCGTGACTGTAAAGATTTGGAGAGAAATACACGAAATAAATCCGTATGTGATCCGCTATAATTGGTGGTGGTGTTTATACTGTTGCTGTGGGGCGAGTATGGACGATTTTGTGACTGTGGGCAGTGATGTCGGAAATATTCAAACGATCTGCGTCGTCAATGGCATTCTGAAAACACGATGGACGGATGAGCGCATTGCTCGCCTCGGGTTTTTGGTGGGGCTCGGCTGGTCAGGTGAGCGTATCGCACGGGATCCACTTATCAGATCAACGACGAATAATATCCACCGCCAAGCACAACGCTTTGGTTTGAGATTTAGAGCCGCTTCGGTGTCGCAGATACAAAAACCTATACGGGACGTCTTGGACGCTGCAGCAGAAAAGCGTGGTATAACCCAAGAAAAAATAATTCATCTTATTCTGGCAACTCTAGCTCAAGAGCCGAACCTTATCGATAATATTCTTGATGATGCCGATTAATATTTGATTGCATATGAAATATTTCGACGAAAAAGATTGCAAATGGCTCTTAATCAAAAATCCAGAAAGAAGAAAATCGATTTTTTTGAACCGAACGACGAACAAAGGAAACAGGTTGAGGATCTGGCTGGTTTGGGATTTCCGACAAAGCTGATCGCTGTAGCGCTTAATATCGATGAAGGTATTTTGCTAAAACACTTTCATAAAGACATCGACATCGGTGTCATCAAAGCGAATATGAAGGTCGCCGAAAATCTTTTTCGACAGGCTATAAAGGATGATTCCAAAAGTATTCCTGTGGCAATATATTGGGCAAAAACGCGCATGGGTTGGAAGGAGACTGTCATTAATGAAAATCGGATATCTTTCGTAGAGCGTGATAATCTCGATCTTGAAGTATGATACCCGTCCGCTTTAGTGCTGCGCAAAACAAAGCTCGGGAAGTTCTGGCTCGTCACCGATATTCTTGTATATTTGGCGGCACACGTTCAGGTAAAACGTTTCTTATCTTACGCGCAATCATCCATCGTGCTTTACGTGCAGCGAATTCACGTCATGCTGTATTGCGATTCCGAGGGAATGCGGCACGAGCGTCAATCGCCCTTGATACGTTTCCCGCTGTCTTGCAACGGTGTTTCCCGAA
The DNA here is from genome assembly GCF_000019845.1 of Beijerinckia indica subsp. indica ATCC 9039. Lineage (NCBI taxonomy): Bacteria > Pseudomonadati > Pseudomonadota > Alphaproteobacteria > Hyphomicrobiales > Beijerinckiaceae > Beijerinckia > Beijerinckia indica. The sequence goes on from NC_010581.1 coordinate 714,911, forward strand.
TTTGCATGCGATCGAACATCGCCAGGAGGGATATTTTGAATTTCATAATGGTTCCCAGATTTGGATTGGAGGACTTGATAATAAGGATCGCGTTGAAAAGATCCTAGGTTTGGAATTTGCGACAATTTTTTTGAATGAAGCATCACAAATTCCCTATTCCTCGGCGATAATTGCTTTTACGCGATTGGCTCAGGTCGTTCCGAATATCGCACAACGAGCCTTTGTTGATCTCAATCCAATCGGTAAGAACCATTGGACAAATCGGCTCTTTATTGAACACCGCGATCCCATAACCCTGCTTCCATTACGAAATCCCCATGACTATGGCTCTGCACGTCTTAACCCGTTGGATAATGCGCATAACCTTTCAAAAGAATTTCTAGAAAGCTTGGACAATCTGCCTGAAAGACAACGTAAACGCTTTTTCGAAGGTGTTTTTGCGGATGAAATTGAATGCGTGTTATGGAGTTATGAACAGATTGCAGCCTGCAGGTGTAGTCTGGATGATATTCCAGTATCGGAGCGTGCTAGCGTTGTGGTTGCCGTCGATCCATCAGGCGCAGCAAATAGCCAAGATCTCAACGCTGATGAGGTCGGAATCATTATAGCGGCGCGGAATAGAAATGGATGCGGATTCATTCTTGATGATAGATCGCTACGCGATGCCCCCGCCGTTTGGGGAAGAACCGCCGTTCAAGCGTATCATGAATATTGTGCTGATTGCATAGTGGCGGAATCGAATTTTGGTGGCGCGATGGTGGAGGCGGTAATCCGCGCGGCCGATCCAAATGTACCGGTCCGATTAGTGACAGCGTCGCGAGGAAAGGCAATTCGGGCAGAGCCAATATCTGTTCTCTATCAGCGCGGCGTGGTCCGTCATGCGGGCAGGTTTTCGCTTCTTGAAGAGCAGATGTGTCGCTTTTCCTCGCATGGATATATGGGTACTGATTCTCCCGATCATGCTGATGCAATGATTCATGCTTTGACCTATTTGCTGGGGGGAGAAAACGGTGTGGGAATTATTGAATTTTATAAACACGCAAATGAAGGCACTATTTCGGCCGGCCGAAGAACACAAACAGCTTCGCAGAATACAGATTGTGCACCCGTTATCATGCGTGCTCCAGAAGCAGCCGGAATAATCTTCGGTAAGTCTGGATGTCAGTATGTTCCTGGTACAGATGGATTGGTAGACGTTCGATACGAGGATGTCGCAGCGTTGGAGTCGATTGGCTTTATCGATGTCAAGTCAATGTTTGAGGATAAGCATGATATCGTGACATGAATGCATCGCCTTGAGACCGTAGCCAAGAAATTACATTAAGTATTCAAGAAACATAAATTAAGTTTTTCCTTATATATTTACATGAGGATGCTTGGGGAGATGGTTGAACGACAGGGTATTCAGGGCATTCCGTTGTCACCATATCAAATAAATGTGAATTATTCAGGCGCGCGTATGAATAATTACTCAGGTGACGCTTCAGGTTGGTTTGGTCCACAAGATCCTTTAGCACCATTCGCGCCGTCATCTGTTGCTGGTAGACAATGGGATTATCAGCCTGGATTTAATCTTAGTGTTGCATCACGTCCCTTTGCGCCAATCGGTTTTACGGAGCTGCGGGCGTTTGCCGACGGTTATGATCTCCTTCGTCTAGCGATAGAAACGCGCAAAGATCAAATCGTTCGACTGAAATGGTCGATAAAGCCTCGAGCCAATCGTAAATTTGATCCGCTGAAAATACAGGCAATCGATCATTTCCTCACGAGACCGGATGGGCAGCACACTTGGGATACATGGCTACGCATGCTTCTCGAGGATCTATTCGTCATAGACGCTCCGGCTATTTACATGCAGCGCGATATGAGTGGGCGACTTATTGGTCTTCTGCCGATCGATGGGGCAACGATTAAGCCCGTTATCGACGATTGGGGACGAACGCCACAGCCCTATATCGAAAAAGACGAAATTGTGTATCCGGTTGCTTATCAGCAAATTCTAAAAGGAATTCCAGCAGTTGATTATTCGGCGCAGGATCTGATTTACCGTCCCAGAAATGTCCGTACCCATCGTGCTTACGGGTATAGTCCCGTTGAGCAGATTATCTCGACTGTGAATATTGCCTTACGGCGTCAAGCTTTCATTTTGGACTATTATACAGAGGGGAATATTCCGGCCTCACTCATAGGTGTGCCGGAGAATTGGACGCCAGACCAGATCGCCAGCTATCAGCGTTATTGGGACGCCTATTTCGAAGGGACTGAGGGGCGGCGCCGAAAAGCGAAATTTGTCCCCGGTGGAGTTGCTAAGACATTTATACAAATACAGGAACCGGAATTAAAAAATTTATTCGACGATTGGCTCGCTCGCCTTATTTGCTTTGCATTTTCTATTTCTCCACAGGCTTTGGTCCCGCAAAACAATAGAGCTACGGCTGAAACACAAAAAGACCTTGCAGAAGAGGAAGGTTTTCATCCCCTTTTGACTTGGATCAAGTTTCTTATCGACGATATCATTGAGCGCGAGTTCCAGGCTCCCGAGCTGGAATTCATATGGGGGAATGAAACAAAAATCGATCCAGCCGTCCAGGCTACAATTCTCAGCGATTATACGAGCAAAGGAGTCATGACGCTCAACGAAGCGAGAGTGGAGTTGGGTCTTTTACCTTTGCCAGATCCCACCGCTGACATGCCTATGGTCCTTACGGCGACGGGTTATGTGCCGATTGGAAATAATATTGAAAAATAAATTCAGGGACCTCGAAAGCGATTTGAATTTTATCGTTAGAAATATGATTATCTAGGAATTTGTATGTCAGAGCCACTCTTATTTATTCCTATTACAAAAGTCGATCAAGAAAAGCGTCTCGTCTATGGAATAGCCACTGCCGAGCAAGAAGATCGTGCCGGTGAAGTGTGTGATTATGCATCGACAAAGCCGCTTTATGAACAATGGTCGAATACAATTGCTCAGGCAACTGATGGACGATCGTTAGGGAATATTCGTGCCATGCATGGCAGTGTTGCAGCGGGTAAGGTAACCGCGATTTCTTTTAACGATCAGGCAAAACAGATTGAAATCTGCGCTCGGATTATCGACGATTATGAATGGAACAAAGTGCTCGAGGGCGTGTATACCGGATTTAGTCAGGGGGGCGCATATGCAAAGCGCTGGACGGATAATGACGGTGTAAAACGCTATACCGCTGATCCTCACGAAATCTCATTAGTCGATCTTCCTTGTTTGCCGAGCGCGACCTTCCAAATGGTGAAATCCAATGGTACAATTGTGGACCGGGCTTTTAAGCAGAAATTTGGGTTAACAAAGTCAACGGAATTACCGGTCAAAGCAGTGACGGAAGCTGATAACAGCTCCTCCAGCGTGACTGCGGAATATCTTCGCAAGGGTCTCGACACCTGTGGACGGCTCGCTTTTCTCATTGAAGAATTAGATGCTCTTCAGCAAGAGGCAAGTCTTGAAGTTCAAGACGAAAGTGATCAATCTTCTGTTTCTTCAAATCTTGCACAAAATGTCGCGAGCTTATGCGTTATATTACGCGATATGGTGACGGAAGAAACCAATGAATTAATCAATACTATAGGTACGAAGACACCGGAGGTGGAGCAAAGTCTCATGGAGGCGGCGAAAGCTATGCAGGCGAACGCGCGCATAGCATTCGCTAAACGGTGTCCATCGTCAGTAAAATCGATTTTGGAAAAGGCGATATCGTCGGGAAGTAAGTCGGATCAGGAATATATCCAGGAGATTCATGATCTGGCGGTCAAATTGGGAGCGAAGGCGAGTAATCAGAGCGTTCGACTGCAGCAGTCTGTCGGTAAAGATATCGGACACACTTTTGCAGCAGTGAGCGAACTCGCCGAAGCGCACCAGCGTATGATTGAGGAGAAGATGTTGCCGGCTCTCCAAAATATGGCGGAGCGTCTCAAATCAATTGAAACACTTCCCCGGCCCTTGCCGTTTTTTGATAGAACACATGCCGTCAGTAAAGCCAACGATATCGGTCGCCATGATCCGGTCAATCTTGAAGAAGCCTTCGAGCAAATGGGTGAGGCTGAACGAGAAGCCTTGGTGTTTAAACATTTGCTGAATCAGCCCAAGAAAATGGGCTTTGCTCCACGATAAGAATTTCAAAGACCCTTTATAAACGTAAACTCTCAATTTGTAAGCTTTTGTTCTTTGGTTGTCCTAGCAGACAGCACAATTTCCTTTAGTTGGAGTTGATTATGGCGTCTTCCGCGTTGGAAGTTCTGGAAAAGCTTAAAGCTGCACCGGTCATGGACAATCCGCACCTCGCAAAGGCCAATGGTACTTTTTTACAAAGTGGTTCTGCGACCGGGGGATTAACCTATTATGATCTCGATCTGGGTGCGAAACTCGTCTATCCGGTGTTAACCCCCCTGCGTAACGTGATTCCACGTGTGTCTGGTCGTGGAGGTATTCAAGCCTCCTGGCGTGCGATTACTGCCATTAATGCGAGCGGTATGCGTGTGGGCGTTTCTGAATCCAATCGAGGGGGTGTTCAAGCTGTTGCCACGCACGATTATGTTGCTTCCTACAAGGGTATCGGTATTGAAAGCACGGCTTCTTTCGAAGCCTTTTATGCGGCACAGGGATTTGATGACATTCGTGCCTTAGCGGCAAAAACCGGCCTTGAATCTCTTATGCTCTCTGAAGAAAGCATGATTCTCGGCGGAAATAACTCACTTCCTCTTGGAACCCCGCCAATTCCTACGCTAACGGCGTCCTCGACGGGTGGTTCACTGGCGGCTCAATCCTGGTCTGTTCTTGTCGTGCCTCTTTCTCATGACGGAATGATCAATGCCTCTGTTACTGGGGGAGTCCAGCAGTTGATTCAGCGTACGAACGCTGACGGTTCCATCGATAAATTCGGGGGCGGTGCGGGATATAAAAGCTCGAACGCAATCGTGACCACGACTGGTACAACGAGCTCCATTGCTGCGACAGTTACAGCTGTGCCCGGCGCTTTAGGCTATGCTTGGTTTTGGGGAGCTCCGAATTTGGAGTCCTTGGGGGCGATCACGTCGATTAATTCCGTTTCCATTATAGGTGCTGCAACTGGTACATTGAAGGCCACATCGTTAAACAACAGTACAAGTGCAACGGATAACACGGACTATTCGACCAATAATTTGGCGTTTGATGGTTTGTTAACGCAGGCCATGAAACAAGGCTCGGGCGCATATTATGCGATACAGCCAATGGGAACGCCCGGCATCGGGACGCCGCTGACTTCCGATGCGGCGGGCGGAATCGTCGAAATCGACCTGGCTTTGAAATCCATGTGGGACAATTTCCGACTTTCTCCCGATACGATCTGGGTGAATAGCCAGGAAGCGTTGAATCTTTCCAAAAAGATTTTGGCTGGATCTTCCAGTTCCGCCCAGCGCTTTGTCTTCAATTCAGAACAGGGCATGCTCGGTGGCGGCATCATGGTTCGCACTTATCTCAATCGTTTCTCGATGCAGGGTGCTTCTATTCTGGATATCAAAATTCACCCGAATATGCCTGCGGGTACACTTCTCATGACAACCAGTCAATTGCCATACCCGCTTTCCAATGTGGGTAACGTGATGCAGATCAGGACGCGGCAGGATTATTATCAGGTCGAATGGCCATTGCGTTCTCGTAAATATGAGTATGGCGTATATGCGGATGAGGTCTTACAGCATTATTTTCCCCCGAGTCTGGCAGTGATCACCAATATTGGAAATGCATAAGCTCATCTATTCGTAGGGGGAAAAGCATGAATGGAAAGTCGGGCAAATGTCTGGCTTTTCCGCGAGGTTGCATGCCAGGAAAAGTGAAGCTCTATGCCCCGTCTCATTTTACGTGCTGCTCAGTCGATGGTCACGTCATTGAGCAAACGAAGGAGGGAGCCGTTGTTATTCCTGAGGCATTTGTTCCCGTATTGATCGCTCATGGTTTCACATTCCAAGTTGCTATGACAGACGCTGGAGAGGCTTCTCGGAGAAGAAAAGATATCAATGTTTTGACTCGGCGCGAGCTCTGCGCCTTTTTGCGATCGAGAGGCGTCAAGGGATATTCGAAAATGAGTAACGCGGAACTCAGAGCGTTAGCGTTAGAAATTCATTAGAGAGGGAGTATGGCCGAAAGTTACGACTTAGTCAGTCTTCCAGATTATAAAGCTTATATGTCTATCTCCCAAAATACTGATGATAATAAGTTGCGTTATTTGATTACGGCCATCAGTCGCGCAATTTTGACGAGAATTAACAGACCTAGTTTGTTGCCGAGATATTTTACAGATATACGTGATGGCAGCGGGGAAAAAGCCTTCTTTCTAAGAAATTGGCCTGTGACATCGATTGTCTCATTGACGATCGACGGTGTTGCGGTGCCTTCCGCAATTGCGGGTGACGGTTGGCGATCGACGGCATTTGGCTATGTTCTGGATGCGCCAGATATGGAGCCGCCTGGAAAGCCACAAATGCTTTCCCTTAAATCTGGCTGCTATGCGAAAGGTCGTCAAAATATATGTGTAACTTATATGGCTGGTTACCAAACTACAGAAGTTATAAATGTACGGACAATGCCACCATATTCAATTAGTCTTTCCGAGTCTTATGGTGCTTGGGCCAAAGATATCAGTGTCACAGATGTTGATCATAATCTTTTGACGGCAGTTTCGGAAAACCCTCTTTCTGGGCAATATGTTGCCAGCGCAGGAAATTATCTTTTTTCGAGCGAAGATGCGGGGAGGGAATGCTCGATCACCTATGGTTATATCCCTGCCGATCTCGCTATAGCGGCAATGGATTGGATTGCCGATCGCGCATCATACCAGGATCGCATTGGCTATTCGTCTAAATCATTAGGGGGACAGGAAACGATCAGCTATCTTGTAAAATCCATCCCAGATTTTGTTCAACCGATCTTACAACAATATACAAATGTGGTGCAAACATGTTGAGGATCGATATTGATACTGCTTCCGTCGACCAGAAAATTAGCGCGATTCCTGATAAAGTTCGCGAACTTTTAATGGGAAAATTAAATCTATTTCAAACTCAAATAGAAGCTAAGACAGGCTCATTGTCGGCAAATATTTATGGGAATGACAATCAGGTTTCTTTGATTTTGGGAAGGGATTTGAGTATTGAATTGAGGCCAAAGGCGTTTCTGATAAAAAATAAAACTGTAAATAGACAATATCAAACAAAGTCAAAAACGCAAATTAGCCTTGAATTGGCTAAATCACGACGTTTCGCTCAATCTATAAAAGCATCATGGAATAAAGAAGCCAATATCATCGATCAGTCAGACCTTTCCGAACTGAATGACCTGTTTAGTCATCAGATGATACTCGATATGTCAGAGGTGGGTTTATGACCAGCCGTGAAGCTGTGATGGCTGGACTTGAGATGTTACTGAGTAATGCGTATGCGTGGATCACTGGTCCAGAACGCAGGTTGAAACTTTGGGCGGATGTGCCATTGAGTCAACGTCCCGCATTATTTCTATTCGATGGTGGACAAGATCGTTATACATACAATAATAGCATTAATCTAAAGCGAACGATAAATGTTAAGTTATTCGTTTATACGAATTCGAAGGAAAACACCGGTTCCATTGAGCTCAATGAAATCATGGATGCGATCGATAACGCTCTTGCTCCCAAAGACGGCGACCTGCAACTTGGACGCAATACTTTGGGGGGATGCGCATATCATTGTCGAATAGAGGGGGATGTCGTTAAAGATCCCGGTGATCTTGATGGCGAAGGCCTATTGATTATTCCCGTACAGATTCTGCTCCCGTAAGTGTAGGATGCGTTCGTATCGAACGTATTATAAACATATATAAAATTGATATGTAATTACTATAAAAAAATTTCTAATATTATATCGACGTAATAGGGTCATATATTTATGTCTACTTATAGCTTTGGGTCTGGTATATTATATGGATTACGCACAGATTCTCCTAACGCTACTCCGATCAATTTTGGATTGATTCAAGATGTTTCGATCGATGAGACTCCGACTATCAAGGAACTTTACGGGCAGAACCAACGGCCTGTAGCGATCGCGAGGGGGACGATCAAAACGACCGGTAAAGCGACGCTGGCAAGAATTTCCGGTCTTGCTATGGCAAGTCTGTTTTATGGTGTATCTCCGTCCGCGGGGCAATTGGCAACGCAGTTTCAAGAGCCATCATCGGTTCCGTCGGATCCTCAAATTGGTTTATCGGTATCCAATGCGGCGACATTCGCCGATGATTATGGAATTATATTTGCTGCGTCTGGCCTACCGCTTACAAAAGTAGCGAGTAACCCCACAGCGGGGCAATATTCTTTATCTGATAACAAATATCTATTTGCGTCAGATGATGCTGGTAAGGCGATTCTTATCACATACACATATGAGCTCGCCGGTATAGGCCAGAGTATTCACGTACAGAATCAGCTTTTAGGTACGACGCCTATATTTCAGTGCCAGTTTTATACGACATTCAATGGTCAGAGTGTGTCTTTGAAATTGAATGCTTGTACCGCGAGCAAATTTTCTTTCGCGACCAAGCTGGAAGATTTCACGATGCCGGATTTCGAGTTCTCGTGCTTCGCGGATGCAGCAGGCAATGTCATGACTTGGTCCTTCTCTGAGGTTTCCTGATATGACGAGAATGGCGTCGAAGCAAATTACTCTGGGGCATAAGGTATGGACTATTCGCCCCTTAACTTTGAAGCAGGTGCAGGCCATTGAGCCTGTTCTTTTGGCCGGTGATGGAAAAGGTGTCGTTGGTACAGCTCTGGCCATTCTTCGCGTCGCGCTATCTCGCGATTTTCCGGAGGACGCGAATTGCCTTGAGGATTTTGAGACCACGACCGATGAAATTAGTCTCGCCATGGGCGACATATTGCAACTTGGTGGATTTTTGAGGAGTCCTATGCCGGGGGAAGCCAGCGCCGGGGAGAGCCCGGCACCGATTGGCGTTGGATCTATTCGCGCTTAACGGCAGCACTTGGTTGGACTGCCGCGCAGATCGATGAAATGGCCATGGCAGATCTCATCGATTTATTCTCCTATTGGCGTGAGACGCCTCCTGTTCATGAAATACTTTGCGCTGTTTATAAGATCGGATGCGACAAGGCCAAAGTTTCTCAAAAAAGCCAAACTATAGCAGGGGATCCTAGTGGCATCAGTGAGCTAATACGGAGGTTCCCAAACGGCTTTGTCACAGGTGCATGATAATAAAAACGCCAGGATAACAAAATTTAGATTGTAGGATGATTGAGGTGGCCTCCAACGAAATTGAAGTTCGATTTAGTGCCGATATTTCAGCGTTACGTGCGGGCATACAGCAGGCGTCTGATATTCTGAAAAATGTTGGATTGTCCTCGCAGAACGCCACACAAAAAGCGTCGGGCTCGCTTGATGATTTGGGGAATACGTTCGGTAATGCCCGTACTTATATGCAGTCGTTTTCGCAGAATCTCGTTCAAACGCGCAATGAGTCTGTCTCTACATCGGCCGGTATTGGGCTGATTGCGTCGTCATCTACTCAGTTAAGTCAAGCTCTTGGTTCGGTCAATCAGAATAGCGCTCTTGCACAAAATGCTGAAACAGAGCGTTACAATGCATTGATGGGAGAAGCTGATTTTCGACGCGCTTTGATTCGAGAAGAGGCACAAGATTACCAAATTAGCTATCAGCAGGAACTGGCTGCCTTACAGTCTAATAATGTCTCCAAACTTGCTGCGATCCGGGATCATTATGCGGCTTTGAAAAATGCACAAGAGGAAGGGTCGAGCCAATATCTTCGGCTCAGTCAAAGTGACGCGGCGGCTGAGAGGCAAATTCAGCTACAAAATTTTCGTGATATACAGGATGTCAATCGGCGCTTGGTGCAGGAATATCGGTCAAGCTTCGACGCTATCGGTTCGACTGTGACGAGTTCCGTCATGTCTATGATGCAGGGGCAGCGGACGTTTAGTGAAACGGTGCGCAATACGCTTCTGCAGATTATCGAGATGTTCGTGCAAGCGCGTATTCGAACGGTTGCGGAATGGTTGGCTGGAACAATAGCGCAGACTCAAGTATCTGTCGTCGGTGAAAGTGCCAAGACAAGTGCCGTGTCGGCTGGTACGGCCGTGCGTGTGGGTTTGGAGACGACCGCTTCCTCGGCATCGATGGCAAGCACTTTTACGGGAGTTTTGAAGAGTATTTTGGCGTCGGCGACACAAACCTTTGCCGGTATTTTCGGGTTCCTATCGCCGATTCTGGGCCCAGCTGCTATTGGGCCTGCCGTAGCTGGAGAAGCAACAGTTCTTGCTGCGGCTAGTTCGTTGCCATCTTTTGCCGTAGGTGCATGGTCCTTGCCGAGTGATATGATCGCTCAGGTGCATCAAGGTGAAATGATCGTTCCCGCCGGGCCTGCCGCTGCGATGCGTTCTGCATTATCTGGCGGTGGCGATCAGAGGGGAGTGATGGTTCAGCATGCAACGAATTTCAATGTGACGGCAATCGACAGTCAAAGCGTATCACAGTTTTTCCGTTACAATGGACGGCAGATCATGCGCACTATTAATGATTCAATCCGTGCTGGTACCCATCTTGGTTTATCGAGGCTTTCGAGCCTGAGCTGATGGGTTTCCTATTGGAAGGTGGGGTAATTGTCTTTATAGACAAGCAGGTTTGTTTTTTCCCACATGGCATCAAACTTCTTTTTGAAGTGTTGTACGATGTCTTTATCGTTTATGATAATCAGATCATTGTCTTGTAATTTAAGTCCGGAGGCTGAAAGATTAGCGGCTCCGCTGCGTAATAAATATCCATCGATTTGATAGGATTTGAGATGCATAAGCGGTCTATGTTGAGATTTGAACTTGATCATGACGCCTGACGTGTTTTGAAGTGCTTGTAAGGCTTGATAAGGCTTGCCGTGATCACTGAATTGTCCCTCGTAAAGATATAAACGGACATGGACCCCACGCGTTGCAGCACGCGTGAGGGCTTCGATTACGGGAACATCGGTCAGAACATAGGAAGCGAAATCGATTTCGTGCAAAGCTGTATTGATGAGGGCGACATCGATATGTTCCAGGTTTTCTTCTGGAGCGTAATGAACAGAAATGGTTTCCTGGTTGCCTGCGTAAACATACAAGTTGGTTGAGGTGATCACCCATATGCTTGTCAAAGCTGTGATCGCGATGATTTGTAGTTGTGGTAATCTCATAAATATCTCTTAAAAATAAGTTCTGCCCGTTTGAAGAAACGGTGCGCACGTATATGATAATTATTTTTGGCAATTTAAGGGTTGTAATGAGAATGTGTGTTTGATGGATGAAATAAACACAGAAACTTGTATTCAAGCGTAATATCTAGCAACTTATCGATTGCTATTGGGACTTATGCCTTAATTATATATTCTAGTATTCATTAAGGTGGCCGCGGCTTTGCGATAAGGATATTCAGAATATTGGATAAGCTCAGCGATCACGCTGGTGGCATGAAAATTAAACTTATACTAAAATAACAATATTAAGAAGCTGGCGGTCAGTCTATACTTGAAAGGCTTCTTGCCATTTTTTGCCGTTATGCGCGCCGACGATGAGTCTTTGTTGCGCTGCAATGGTAAGTTTCACTTTTTTCCAATGGCTGGCCGAACGACTTTTGTCGAGGCATTTTCCCCGGGCGCGATCGCGTGCCTCACGGTAAGCTTGGTCGTTATAATGGCTGATGAGATAAAGGGCATCTGCTTCAACAAGCCGAGCTTGCTTTGATCGTTCGATAAAACCCATCTGGCTGGGGAGAAAAAAATCGAAGAATCTTGCAAATTGGGGCATAATAAACGGCTCAGACAGGGAAGTCGTCGGTCAAGCGGAACATACATGGAACATAGCAGGATCGCAATTGATATGTTCCTGTTTTATTCTTTTAATGCTCTGACTCAGCCCTTGGATGGCATTGTCCCCCATCAGTAGAGGCCAATTCTTAAAATATGGTTTCCAACGAAAAAGCGCGGGCCGCTTTAACCGCCCATCCCTTGCCGGAAAGCCCTTGGATCGAGGTGACCGATGAGGCGATCCTCATCAAGGCCGGGTTCAGTGAGCAACTTCTTCAATTGCTTCGATGGGTACCGAAAGTTCAATGGCGGCCCGATAAACGCTATTGGGTGGTGCCGCTCAGCGGCGCGGAAACCGTTCGGGCCGTTCTCCCAGAGATCACACGCTTGAGCGAACTCACCTTGCCGGGCAAGGGGAAGAGCGTGGTTTCGGAAACTCCTCATTCAGATGAAGAGATGTTTCGCGAGGCTGCTCGGCTTCTTTTCGGGGCCGAATGGCAACGAGAGACGGCACTCGCCCTTGGTCGAAATGAAACTGAACTCGCCCGCTGGCTTCTGGGCGAACACGCGTTCGGCGATGCGGATGAATTATTGCGGGATATGCTTGCCCTCATGCGGCAAAGGGCTTCCAGGATCGAGGAGGAGGCCGATCGATTCCAGGCCGCTCTGGAACGACGGACTGCAGGTGTGCAGCCTGCCAATCCTTAAGGTGCGTTTGTGATGCGGGAAGGACGGCGGCTGTTCGAAGATAGCGGACTGTGTTCTCGCATGCATGGGATGAACTCCTTGCCGCGTAGGCGCTCGGCAGACAAGGAAGAATGGCGCGTTTATCTTGCGCGAGGCAGAGCTCCTCTGTTCATGCAGCGTACCAACCTGTTCAGGGAAGTTTCATGAAGAGGTTGAGGCTGCTCGCGAACAAAGTCACACTGCCGCCGCCCAAAAGGATCCAAAACGTTTCAATCTTCGTCGTCAGGAGCAGGATGAGGCTGATGACCGCGATTGCGATGGTGATGGGATCCGTCAAGGCGTCCTTGCCGAGGGGGATAGCCGCGGCGAGCAGAAGGCCTGAGCTGGCTATGACCACGCTCTGCAAGACAGTTTTCACGCGGGGATGCTCGACCCTCCGGCCGGCATAGTGGAGAACGGGTATGATTGATAAGGCCGGTGTGATCATCGCTAGCCAACCCGCAAAGGCGCCAGGCAGGCCGGCGACGAAGTAGCCAACACTCACGATAAAAAGCCCGACAGCGCCTGGCGTGCTTCGCGTGATGATAATGGCTTCGTTCAATTGCTGATCCGTCAACACATGGTGCTGAACGACAAGCGCATCCTGTACTGCGGGTAAAGCCGCGAGGCCGGCGAAGGATGTGGCCGTCGCTTTCAACAGGATGAGATAGAGCAGAACGACATTCATGCGTGAACCGGAGGGAGGAAAAGGCCAATGGCTCCCGCCAGCAACAAAACTTCGATCGCGGGAATTTTGAGGAAGACATAAAGCACGAAAGCCGCGCTGCCGATGGTGATGAGGCGTGTCCGTTCGGCGGAATTGGCATGGGGCTTGGCAATGATCCAAGCGGTCTTGACGGTCAAAGCGACGGCACCCGCCATGGCGCCGCGAAGCGTTTCACTGACCAAAACATTGTCCTGCCAAACGTCGAACAGGACGGTGAGCAGAACGACCATCAAGGTGCAAGGAACCGAGGCCGCGAGAAGGGCGACTATGGCGCCGGGGATTTGCCGGAGAACCCAGCCAAGACCCGTACAAAAGGCCAAAAGATTGGTGCCGGGTATCAGACGCGCCAAGGCGAAACACAGGGTAAAATCATCCTGCCTCACCCACTGACGTTTTTCAACGAGTTGTTGATGGATGGCCGCTGCCGTCAGACTGCCGCCCCCCATTGTGAAATTGGCGTGTCGTAGGAAGACATTGGCGATTTGAGCAAGGTCCGGGGCTGGCGCTGTCTCGTCATGTCCGATCAATTTGGTCTGCTGTGATCCGACCTTCATGGCGCCTCGTGCTTCCGATCTCTTGCTGCCGATGACAAGCCATGCGCGTGCCGAAGGCTGATGCCAGATCGATATCCGAGGCTTTATATCAGCGTCAATTCACGCCTTTTTTTCCCAGCGATCAGAGTCGTTCTGCTGCCAATAGGTTAGGGGCAAAGAGCGCGCCTTCAAATCTTGCCATTGCCGCCGGGCGATCGTCAGTTCTTCCTCGTCGTGGCCGTTGAACAGCACGATCATCCGCGCGTAAAGAGAGGAGGAGGGATCTTGCATGAGGCTGACGATATCGGCACCCTCGATGAATAATCGCAGCCGTGCGCCATTAGGATTATCCATTTCCGTGGTGAGATAAACGGGCTGCATGACGGCATCGCCGTCACACGCCCGTCCATGGGCGAGAAAACTCGCATCCGAATAGACCCAAAGCCATTGATCGAGCACGGCCAAGCGTTCCTCGCTCCGAGCCTGAACGATGGCGCGCCAGCCATGCTCCAGGGATTTCTCGAGAAGTTTCGGCAGGACGCGCTCAATGGGGTGGCGCTGGAGATGATAGAACCAGATGTCGATGGCCATGCCTCGAGTGTCAGGACTCGTAATGATCGGCAACCAAGCGGTCGAGCAGCCGTACGCCGAAACCAGATCCCCAGCTTTGGTTGGTTTCACTATGCGGCGAACTCATGCCGGTGCCCGCAATGTCGAGGTGCGCCCAGGGCGTGCCATTGACGAAGCGTTGCAGGAATTGCGCGGCGGTGATCGAACCGGCATGGCGGCCACCGGTATTTTTCATATCGGCGAATTTTGAATCGATCATTTTATCATAGGCTGGCCCCAGCGGGAGACGCCAGAGTTTTTCGCCCGTAACCTTGCCGGCATCGAGCAGATTCTCGCTCAATTCATCATTATTGGAGAAAAGGCCCGCATGGTCCTGCCCGAGGGCGACGAGAATGGCGCCGGTGAGCGTGGCGAGATCGATGATGAATTTCGGCTTGTACTTATCTTGCACATACCAAAGCACATCGGCGAGGACGAGGCGGCCTTCGGCATCGGTATTGATGACCTCGATGGTCTGACCGGACATGGATTTCACGATATCGCCGGGCCGCTGAGCATTGGGGCCCGGCATGTTCTCGACAAGGCCGATCGCGCCGATGGCATCGACCTTGGCCTTGCGGGTCGCCAAGGTTTGCATCAGGCCGACGACACAGGCGGCCCCCGCCATATCGCCTTTCATATCTTCCATGCCGGCGGCTGGCTTGATCGAAATACCGCCGGTATCAAAGCATACGCCCTTGCCGACGAAGGCGATCGGCTTCGTTTTCGCATTATCTTTGCCGCTCTTGGGCGCGTTCTTGAGACCGCGCCAGCGCATGATGACGACGCGGCTTTCACGGATGGAGCCTTGCCCCACGGCGAGGAGGGACCCCATGCCCAGTTCGAGCATCGCCGGCTCGTCGAGGATCGTGATCTCGACACCGAGCTTTTCGAGAGCAGCGGCGCGCTGGGCGAATTCTTCCGGATAGAGAATATTGGCTGGTTCATTGACCAGTGAGCGGGCCGTCAGAACACCCGCGGCCAGGGCCTCGCGGTTTTTTGCCTCGCGTCGCGCGGCGGCGGGCTCATCCACGGCAAGAAGGATCTCCGTCGGACCTTGCGTTTCGAGGCCGTCTTTTTTCTTGGTTTTGTAGATATCGAAGCGATAGTCGCGTAATTGTAGGCCCAGCAGAAAATCGGCGGCCGCCGCTGCTCTGTCCATATTTGAAAAGGGTGGATCGAAAGCAACGAGGGCGCTGGCTCCTTGACCAAGCTTGCCGAGCAGCGCGCCGCCAAGAGCGGCGAAATCCTCCGGCTTGGCGGTTTCTTCCTTTTCCGATTCGTCCTTGTCCTTTTTCTTGCTTTGCGATTCCGGGGCGAGGCCTGTGCCCTGCACGATGATTCGGTCAGCGGCGAAACCGGCGGGTGCGAGAATTTCGAGGAAAGAGAGCGACTTGCCCTTGAATTTCGCAACTTCCGCGGCCCGCTTGATGAGGGCTTCGCCTTCTGCACCAATGAGGTTCAATGTCGTTTCGCCAAATGTGACATCGCGTCCCGCGAGAAGCACCAAAGTCTGGGATTTCTTGGCTTTTCCGGGTGTTTTCTTCGCCGAGGCCTGAGCTGGCGATTGCGCCGTCAACGGGGCGAGCGCGACGAATTCGATTTTCATGGGCTCCGACATATGATCCTCAGCATGCCAAAAGGGGCTGCACTCAACAAATTTCGACAGGTTTGCTTCGTTTAAAGTTTTGCGCGGTCTTTGTCGCTCCGATCATGTTCCTGCCAAGCTAGCTGTGCAAGAGTCTTGCTATTCGCGGCACTCGCGGGAATATTCCCATGGAAATATCTCCCGGGGCGCACCGATAGAGATCAGGGGATGAAAACGGTTGGGGACCTGTGTCGAGATCAGGCTTGCCATAGCCTCGGCAACTGGCTATCCGTACCCGCCGGTCCGGTTCTGGCGGCTGGGTTTTCCTCGGCTGCGCATCGAACCTGAACGTGAATATCTTTTTGGATGAATTTGATTTTTTTATAAAGACTTATAGCATCACTCTCGCGTCTGATAACGAGTGATGCCATGGACTCACCCGGAGTTTGTCGTGCGACAAAAGTCGCTCGAGTCGAGATATAATATGGGGACGAGATTCGGCATGGAGAAGAGAGTGGAAGCGGGTGGGAGATTCTAGCCGGCGGGCGTGATTTTGCCAGAATGCTTTGCATGATTTGCGGCGGCGGTGGGCGACGGATATCTGGATCAATCCGGGTTGTGCTGCCTGACGGCGCGAGTGGGGCAATGGGGAAATGGCCTTGAGGATTAAAATGCCCGAACGCGCGACCGATTCGGATCCTGCGAGGCGGATCGGAAGACCAGCCTTTTCCATTGTTTTTGACCAAGATGCTTTTGAAGGGGAGATGGACAGCCGCCTATGCTGATCGGACCGACCCTCGGGCGTTATCTGTCGTCGCGTTTCCTGTTTATGATTCTTGCCGTTTTCGGCACAATCTTCAGCATGATCTATGTGATCGATCTCGTCGAGATGTTGCGGCGCGCCGGTAACAGGCCGGGCGCCACGGCCTCTCTCATCGCCTTTTTGTCGTTTCTGCGCGCGCCCTCCGTTTCTGAACAGATCCTGCCGTTTTGCGTCCTGTTTGGCACCATGGCAACCTTCATCAATCTGACGCGCCGCCTGGAACTGCTTGTCGCGCGGGCCGCGGGCATTTCGATCTGGCAACTCATGATGCCGCCCCTAGGCATCGCCTTGGCCATCGGAATCTTCTCTGTCACGCTCTACAATCCGATATCCGCCATGATGAAACATCGTGCGGATGGGATCGAGACTGAATTGTTTGGCGGGATTGGTGGGCAGGAGACGAAGGGCGGATTGTGGATTCGCCAGAATAGCGTCGACGGCCAGGCGATCATTCGGGCCGAGACCGTCGAGGCCGGCGGTTCGCGGCTCGGCGGGGTCACGCTCTATACCTATGGGAAGGATGGAAGTTTCGAAGCGCGAATCGAAGCACGCCATGCCAAGCTCGTTCCCGGTGTCTGGCAAATGACCGAAGCCCGGATTATCGTGCCCGGTGAGGAAATTCAGGAGGCGGGCCTTTATCTTCTGGCGACCAATCTGACGCCAGGTGAGGTCTCCGAGAATATCGTGACCCCCGAATCCGTGCCGTTTTGGGAACTCCAATCTTTCCGCGCCGCCACCGAGCTTGCAGGTCTCGACTCAACGCGATATCGCCTGCAATTTCAACTCCTTCTGGCTCGCCCGCTATTTTTCATCGCAATGGTTTTGATCGCCGCGGCCTTTTCGTTAAGGTTTTTTCGATTTGGTGGTATTACCAAAATGGTTTGCGGTGGAGCGGGCGCAGGCTTCGTGCTTTACATAGTGTCGAAATTTACCGGTGATCTGGGCACTTCAGGGTTGTTGAGTGCCCCGATCGCCGCTTGGTCTCCCGCTGTCGTTGCAAGTATGCTCGGCGCGTTAGCCTTGCTGAATCAGGAGGATGGTTGATGGGGCGGCGTTTTTGCCCCGTAAATCCAGGCTTGTCGAGGACAAAGACCCGACACGGTTCCAGGGTTCGTGGCTTTTGGTGTTCCGCGGTCTTGTCGCCATCGATTCTGGTCGTGGTCTTGTCGGGAATCGGCATGTCCGCTTTGTTCGACGCCGCTGCGCTTGCCGCGCCGGCGAATGCGGATGCACGCGCCCAAAAAGCCACTGTCCCGGCCGCCGGATCTCCAGCGGGCCAAGTGTCTCCCGCCAATGAAGCATCGCCGCCCAAAAAAGAACGGATGCTCGTTGAGGCGGCGGAAATGCGTTACGATGCCGAAAAGGACACTGTCGCCGCCGTCGGCAATGCTCAGGTCTATCTGGATGGCCGGGTGCTCGAGGCTGATCGGGTCACCTACGAGCGCAAGACAGGACGCGTCTATGCCGAGGGTCATGCGAAAATGACCGAGCGTGACGGCAGCGTCATGTATGGCGAGCGTTTCGACCTGAGCGATGATTTTCGTGACGGTTTCGTCGAGAGCTTGCGCTACGAAAGCGCGGATAAGACCTATTTCAGCGCCCCGCATATGGAACGGATCGCCGAGGATACGGCGGTCTTCGACAAAGGCACCTATACGGCCTGTAAGCCCTGCCAAGACAATCCCGACCGGCCGCGATTCTGGCAGGTGCGGGCCAAGCGCATCGTTCACAAGAACGATGAGCATATGATTTATTACGAGGACGCATCGCTGGAACTGCTTGGCATTCCCCTCGCCAGCATGCCGTTCTTCTCGAGCCCAGACCCGACGGTCACCCGCAAATCCGGCATTCTCTCGCCGCATTATCTCAATAAAAGCCGTCTCGGCTATGGGGTAGGGGTGCCGATCTTCTGGGCGCTCGCGCCCAATTACGATATTACCGTGACGCCAACGGCCTATTCGGAACAGGGCTTTTTCGGTAGCGCCGAATGGCGCCATCGGCTCGAAAACGGATACTACTACATTCGCGGCAACGGTATTGTGGAAAGTAATCCCTATGCCTTCCCTGCCTCACCCTGGGGATCGGGCAGCCATCGTTCGCGTGGCGATCTGGAAAGCAAGGGCCAGTTCGCGCTGTCCGACTATTGGAAATTCGGCTGGGAATTCACGCTGCTTTCGGACAAATGGTTCCTGTGGGATTATCAGGTTTCAACCCAGACGCTGTCGTCCAATTACATCGCCGAATCGACGTCCACCGTCTATCTCACGGGGCAGGCCGATCGCGGCTTTTTCGATCTGCGCGGTTATCATTTCACGGGCCTGTCGAGCCATGACTTCCAGCCGCAGCAACCCTGGGTGCGGCCGGTCTGGGACTATAACAAGACCTTCGACATCGATCCTGAAAAGACCCATGGCATTGGCGGCCAGGCCGAGGTCAATTTCAATCTTACGAGCCTGTCCGCAGCCTCCGCGAGCTATCAGGCCGTCGGCCCAAGGCAATTGGATAGTGCTTATAACCTCTATGACATCTGCAATAATTATCAGCCGGGCCGTACGAACGGTGATTGCCTCCTGCGTGGCATCGGCGGTGATTATACGCGCGCGACACTCGAGACATCTTGGAAACGCAAGATTGTCGATCCGCTTGGTGAAGTCTGGACGCCTTTTGCCTTCGCTCGTTTCAATGGGCAATGGCTCAATTTGAATACGACAAACAGCTATACATTTTCCAATGGTGTCACCAGTTCGACCTATACCAACGCCTCGCAACT
Source organism: Beijerinckia indica subsp. indica ATCC 9039 (assembly GCF_000019845.1). Classification (NCBI taxonomy): domain Bacteria; kingdom Pseudomonadati; phylum Pseudomonadota; class Alphaproteobacteria; order Hyphomicrobiales; family Beijerinckiaceae; genus Beijerinckia; species Beijerinckia indica. Next base: position 734,535 of record NC_010581.1, read on the forward strand.
GGCGTTTCTTGGCAATCGAGCCTCGGCTTTCTATGGTCAATTCACCCCCGGGGCCGGGCTTGAATATCGCTATCCGCTCTTTGCCAAGACCAGCATAGGCACGCTGACCGTCGAACCGATCGGGCAGATCATTCTGCGTCCGAACAGCCAGATTGGCTATAATTCGCTCGTCAATCTCGATGCGCAAAGTCTGGTCTTCGACACATCGAATCTCTTCGAGTGGAACAAGTTTTCCGGTTACGACCGTTTCGAAAACGGCATCCGCGCCAATTACGGCGGTCAGGCGATGTTGACTTTCGACAATGGCGGCTATGCAAGCCTGATCGCCGGACAATCCTATCAAGTGGCTGGTCAGAATGCTTATGCCACGCCGGATGCGGCCAATGTCGGCTTGAACTCTGGTCTCGATACGCGCTTGTCTGATTATGTCGGCTCCTTCACGATCGCCCCATCCTCGGCCTTTGCTTTGACGGCTCAGGGCCGTTTCAATGTGGATACATTCGCGCCGCGGCGTATCGATGTCATTGGGACTTACAATCTCGGTGCCTGGACCGGTTCGGTCCAATATGCCAATTATACGCAACAGCCGGAAATTGGTTATGACGTTCGCCGCCAGGGTCTGTCAGTGAGTTCGCGCTACCAGATCAATGATAATTATTTTGTCCAGGGTAATATCACCTTCGACATGACCCGGCATTTTTATCCGCCCGATATTATCGGTAACACGCACCCAGCCCTGTTCTACCCGGCGAGCTATGGCATCAGCGGCGGTTATCAGGATGACTGCACGACCTTCAGCTTGATGTATAATTCTTTCGATCAGGACACGGGCAGCGGCACATTGTATCGTAACCAGACTTTCCTTGTTTCCTTTCAATTGCGAACATTGGGAGAATTCAAGTTCAGCAAGGCGTTTACGAATTACAATACGCTCGATGGCGTGAAATATTGATCGCCCGGGCCATCTGAAGCGCGCGTGATTTCGGGGGCCGCGCAGAGACGAAACGGATTAAAAGGAAGACGTATAACGATGAAAACAGCCGGCCGTTTCTTCCGGCAAGCTCTTGCCGTCGCTCCTGTCGCGCCACGAGATCGCTTCTCTCCAGTGTTCGGCCCTCGCCCGATGAGATTCTTGCCAGGCCTTTTGGGTCTGTCATTGTTGGGCCTGTCCTCGTTGGGCATGGTCGTGGTGGGTTCGACCGATGTCCAGGCACAGACGATCATTGCGAGCATCAATGGTGATCCCATCACCAATATAGATGTCGATGAACGGATGAAAATGCTGCGGGTTCTGCGCAAGCCCGCGACCCGTGAAGCTGCGATGGAGAGCCTTTATACCGATCGGCTCGAGACCCATGAAGCGGCCCGCTACGGCGTCAAGCCGAAGGATGCCGATATTGGCCAGGAAATCGTCCGTGTCGCGCAGGAGATGAAGGTGCAACCCGAGGCCCTGATCGCGGCCTTGCAGAATGCCGGCGTCTCTCCAGATCATTTCAAGGCCCATTTCGGCGCTGATCTCGCCTTCGGTGCCTTGGTTGGCGCCCTGAACAAGGGGGTTGAGGCCAGCGAAACGGAAGTTCGGAAGGAATTGGCGAGGCAGGGCGGCAAGGCGGCGGCTGGAACGGAATATACCTTGCGTCAGGTCATCTTCAGCTTGCCCAATAATGTCGCGCCCGCCGCAATCAATGCGCGTGGGCAGGAGGCCGAGCAATTGCGCCAGCGCTTCGCCGACTGCGAGTCGGGTGAGAAAATGGTCTTCGCATTGAATGATGTGACGATCCGTGATCCGATCCGCCGCACCTCTACCGAAATTAGCGAAGGCTTGCGCAATCTTCTCGACAAGACCCCCGTTGGCCATCTCACGCCGCCACAACGCTCCAGCGCGGGTCTTGAAATGATCGCCGTCTGCCGCAAGGGAGCGGCGCTGGATGACACTGCCCTGCGACAGCAGATCTCGCAAAAGATTCTCGCAACGCGCTTGTCGGCGGATCGCGCCAAGCGGCTGAAGGAGATGCGTGACCATGCGGTCATTGTGCATCCGTGATGAACGTATGCACCGGCACCCATTCAAGAATCGAGTGCACGCCAAAATATGGATTATGCATCCTCTGAATGTATCAGTGCATTGGGCGCTTTTTCAAAGAGCCGTGCCCTCGGACGCAGCCTTGCCAATCCGGCGAGCCTGATCGCGGTGCTTGAACGCGTCTGTTGGCTCGCCGCATGTGCTTGTGCTGCATGAGTGCGACAAAGGATGATCTGCCGCCTTTGCGCGAGGTCGTGGCGACCTATGGTCTTGCCGCCAAAAAGGCGCTTGGCCAGAATTTCCTCTTCGACCTTAATCTGACGGGCCGCATCGCTCGCGCTGCGGATCCTTCAAAGACGGCGCTGATCGTGGAAATCGGCCCGGGTCCTGGAGGTTTGACGCGCGCTCTCCTGGCCGAGGGAGCGCCCAAAGTCATCGCCATCGAGCAGGATGAGCGTTGTCTGCCCGCCCTCGCTGAAATTGCCGCGCATTATCCGGGTCGGCTGGAGGTCGTCGCCGGTGATGCCCTGACCACGGATCTCGGCTTATTGGTCGCTTCTTACCGGCCGGCCAGGATCTGCGCCAATCTGCCCTATAATATCGGCACGGCTCTGCTCACGCGCTGGATCGAGACCGAGCCCTGGCCGCCTTGGTTCGATCGCCTGGTGTTAATGTTTCAGCGCGAGGTTGCCGAACGCATCGTGGCGACTCCTGCGCAACGGGCCGATTACGGCCGACTGGCGGTCCTGTGCAATTGGCGTTGCGAGACCCGCATTCTTTTCGATGTCTCGCCTTCCGCTTTCACACCGCCCCCCAAGGTGACCTCGGCCGTTGTCGAACTCGTGCCGCGTGCCGAGCCGCTGACTTGCGACCGGGAAAAGCTCTCCGCCGTGACCCAGGCCGCCTTTGGGCAGCGTCGTAAAATGCTGCGGCAATCGCTCAAAAGTCTCTTGGGAGGGGGAACATCTGCCTTGATCGAGGCTGCTGGTCTTGCACCGACCCTGCGAGCCGAAGAGGTTGATATAGCCGGATTTGTCGCACTGGCCCGGGGAGATTTCAGGCTGCCGGCTACAGAGCACGTGCTAAAATAGCAAGAAAATTTGTGGGATTCGCACGGCCTTGTCTCTTCACGGAATCCTGACTACCGGACCTCGTGCTGATCATGCGATCCTTCCACAAATGAAACAGGGAACATCCAGGGAAAGCCATGAGCACGCCATACCTCTTCACGCCTTTTCAGGTCGGTTCCTTGGCGCTGACCAATCGCATTATCATCGCGCCAATGTGCCAATATTCGGCCGTGGATGGCGTCGCGCAGGATTGGCATCTCATCCATCTCGGCAATCTGGCTCTGTCTGGCGCCGCCCTATTGACCATTGAGGCGACGGCGGTTTTGCCCGAGGGCCGCATTTCCTATGCGGATATTGGCCTCTGGGACGATGTGACAGAAGCCGCCCTGCGCCGCACGCTGGACGGTGTTCGCCGCTATTCCGATATGCCGATCGGGATGCAGCTTGCACATGCGGGACGCAAGGCTTCGACCGATCTGCCCTGGAAGGGTGGGGCCAAAATCGCCGCCGATAAACCCAATGGCTGGCAAACGGTCGCGCCCTCGGCCGTCGCTCTTCATAAAGGCGACACGCCACCCACAGCGCTCGACAAGGATGGACTGATCCGTGTCCGCGAGGCCTTTGCGGAGGCCGCGAAGCGCGCCGGCCGTCTTGGCATCGATCTCGTGCAGATCCATGCCGCGCATGGCTATTTGCTGCACCAATTTCTGTCGCCGATTTCCAACCAGCGCACGGATGACTATGGCGGCAGTCTCGAAAACCGGATGCGTTTCCCCCTGGAAGTGTTCGATGCCGTGCGGGCGGCCTTTCCGGCCGGACGGCCGGTGAGCGTTCGGGTTTCTGGCACGGATTGGGTCGAGGGTGGCTGGGAGGTCGAGCAGACCATTGCTTTCGCCAAGGCGCTCGAAGCGCGGGGATGCGACGCCATTCATGTTTCGAGTGGCGGTCTCGCCGCGGAACAGAAGATCCCGATCGGTCCGAGCTATCAGGTGCCGCTTGCTCGAGCTGTCAAGGCGGCCGTCAAAATACCGGTTGTCGCGGTCGGTCTCATCACCGGCTATGAACAGGCCGAGGCAATTGTCAGTACGGGCGACGCGGATCTGATCGCGCTCGCAAGGGCTATTCTTTATAATCCGCGTTGGCCTTGGCATGCGGCCGCCTATTTCGGCGCCCATGTCAAAGCGCCGCCGCAATATTTGCGTTCGCAGCCGCATCAATTTCGCGACTTGTTTCTCAGTTGAGAGGAACGACTGGGCCGTAACTGACTTTAATACAAGTGGCCAAAAGACTGAAAGAAGAAGCCCGGGGGGGGGGGGGATATGGCGGAAATGATCGTCGTTGGATTCGAGGATCCTTTCGAGGCTGATCGTGTCCTCACCGAATTGCTGCACATGCAGACCGATGATCTCATCGAACTCGAGGAAGCGATCGTCGCCGTTCGGGGGCCGGATGGGAAGATCAGGGTTAAACAGCAGCATGACCTGACGACGCTCGGCGCGGCCTCTGGTGGTCTTGCCGGTGCCATGTGGGGGACAGTGATTGGCCTGCTGTTCCTCAATCCCTTGCTCGGCTTCGTCACGGGTGGCGTGATCGGGGCGGGCACCGGAGCTCTGTCGGGCAGTCTCCTGGATTATGGGATCAATGATGAATTCATCAAATCACTGGGCGAGAAGTTCAAGCCCGGGAGTTCTGCGCTCTTGCTGCTGATCCGCAAGGTCGAACCCGAAAAGGTTTTGGCCCATCTGTCTCAGTTCAATGGGCATGTTTTGCGCTCATCCTTATCTGCCGAGCAGGAGAAGAAATTCGAGGAGACGTTCGGCAAACGCGAACGGCCTGCGATCGTCGCCGCCGCTGTGCCGACCCATTAAACAGATCGAAGATCACGGGTCTCCCGGTGTCTCCAATCAGGACGGGGCGCCGGCAACCGGGCAATGTCACTCATGCCCCTTGATCCTACTTTCGCGGATATCATTGTCCGTCTGGCTTTGACCCTTCTGGCTGGAGCCTTGATTGGTTTCAACCGGGAAACGCATGGCCATACCGCCGGTTTGCGGACCACCATGCTCGTTGGTCTCGCGGCGGCGGTGACCATGACCTTCGCCGATATTCTCGTGACCACGACCGGCAAGACTCCGACCTCGTTCGTGCTGTTCGATCCCATGCGTTTGCCTTTGGGTATTCTGACTGGGGTCGGTTTCATCGGTGGCGGCACCATTTTGAAACAGGGAGCCTCGATTACCGGCATTACCACGGCGGCAACGCTCTGGATCATGACCGCGATTGGGCTTTGCTTCGGTGGTGGGCAATTGCGACTTGGAGGCCTCGCAACCGGCCTCTGCCTCTTCATTCTGTGGGTCATGAAATGGTTCGAGCGAAATTTATCGCGCAAACATATGGCCCTTTTGGTGATCGTCTCTCCTGTCGATGTTCCTGAAGAGGATCTCAATCGATTAATCGGCACCATGGGATATCAGGCGCGTTTTCAGCGTTCGCGCCTCCACCCAAATGAAAAACAAAGAGAAATCTGGTTCAAAATCGAATGGTGGCAACCTCTGTCCATGGAGCCTTCGCGCGATTTTCTAAAAGCGATCGAAAAGATCTACAGAATCGACAGGTTCGAAATGTTGCGCTCCGAGGGATAGGATTTCCGCTGCGACCCTTGGGATCAACGCGCATTTTCATAAGCCTTGCGCGACATGATTGTGCACCAGAGAATTTTGATATCGAGCCAGATCGTCCAATGATCGATATAGAACAGATCGTGTTCGATCCGCCGGCGCAGGGATTCCTGATCGACTTTGCCGCGCAATCCATTGATCTGTGCCCAGCCAGTAATACCCGGACGAACATTGTGGCGCCGCGCATAAAGCGTCACTTCGCGCTCGAACATCTGATCATGCGCCATGGCATGCGGGCGTGGGCCGACGAGTGACATATCTCCCAGCAAAACATTCAAAAGCTGAGGCAATTCGTCGATGTTCCATCGACGCAGAAAGCGGCCCAGTTTCGTCACGCGTGGATCGGCGGCTTTTGCTTGTTCGACATGACGCCCATCTTCGCGCACATTCATCGTGCGGAACTTGAAGATCGCGAAAGGCTCCTGATTGAACCCATAACGGCGCTGACGAAACAGGACCGGCCCTGCGCTGTCGAGCTTGATGCCGATGGCGACCACTGCGAACAGGGGAGCAAGGAGCAGAAGGGCCAATGTGGCCATGAGACTATCGAACGAACGTTTGGCGACGACCTTGGCCCCGGACCAAGGCTGCTCGATGGTGAGCCCCGCGAGCGATCCCATTTTGACGACGCGGGCATCGCTGTACCGTCGCAAGGCGTTTTCCGAGCCGAGATGCAAAGCTGCAGGCACGCGGCGGAAGGCGGAAACGCAAGGGTCGATCGTTTCGCTGTCCCCCCAAGGCACCAGAATGAAAATATCATCCGGCCGCAGCAGGCGCGCGGTGGCGGCGGCGAGTTTCAGATCATCCTCCAAGCTCTCGCGGCCCCGCAGGACGGATGCTGTCACGATCTGCATGCCCGTGACATCGGCGTCCTGATGATCCTGAAAGGCGGCGATTTCGTTTTCGTAGCCGACCAGAAAGATGCGCCTGAGGCTGAGCCGGCCCTTGGTCGCCTCGGCACGCAGGCAATGGCGCACCAGACGATGGTTTAGAGCCAGGACCACGCCACCGAAGAGCAGAAAGCTCAAGGCTTGCAGCCGGGAAAGTCCTTCGAGAAGGGCGAGGAAAAAACCAAGGGTGGCGGCGAGGCAAAAAGCCATGCCCCAGAGTTTCAGGACCGCGCTATCCGAGGATTGAGCCGAAAGTCCCCGCGCTTGGGCATAGTCGCCGCGCGCCGCCGCCATGCCGATGAAAAGGAGGATGGTGAGCAGGCCGAAAGGGAGCAGACCCTGTTCCCATCGTATTTTGGTTACGAAGATTCCCGCAAGACTCTCAAGTCCCGCCATCAGGGCGAGCAGAACCAGCAGAAGAAGCAAATCGGAGAGCGCTGCACCGATTTGCCAGGTGGTGCGGCGAATGCCGTGCCGAGAGGACCGGCTGTGGCGAAAGGAAGAGGTCCAGCGGGCGAAAGCCGCTATTGGCGAGGAAAGGGAAAGGCCAGTATGGGGATTGTGGACTATCATGAGTCAAATCCAGACAGGTGATCAAATCGGGACGGCGATCATTTCAAAATGAAACAAGATTGGATGTCGAAACGGGCGAACCAGGGCTATTTCTCTGGGACAAAGGGCTTTCGCACCTTTTCCTGACCTTTTGGCAGCAAGGCACATACCCGCAAGAAAGGCTGTCTGGACCTTTCCTGTGGGGCTTTTCGGCTTGACCTGGGGAGACGGGCGAAGCATCGTCTGGCTTGCGACCCGCGGGGGTGTCGGTCATGATTTGCCGATGAGAAGCCTCGAGAATCAGTCGCGGAACGGCAATGACGGAGGGTGTTTTGAGCCGAATGAACCTGTTCAGGATCAGCCTGCCCGGGATAAGCTGGAAATTTGCCTCTCCGGCATGTCTGCTGTTCGCGGGGCTGGGCATTGGCCTGATGATCGGCTCCGCCGTCTCGGCCCGTCCGCTGACGCCGGCCGAGCGGCGCTATAATACATTTAACGGCCTGATCCCCGCTTGTGATGATCCTTTCGTGTTCAGGCGAATTCAGGGGCTATTCCAGGCGCGCGAAAGCGAGTTCTGGAATAGCGGTCTCGCCATTACCGGTTTCGACAATGTGCGGGAAACGGGCTATCGCACGACCGGCGAGGATTATATTCCCCGTCGCTATTGCTGGGCGCGGGTCGTTCTGAACGATCAAAAGCCGCGTGAAGTCTCCTATGCGCTCAGCCAGGACATGGGTTGGTTGGGCATGGATGTCGGCGTCGAATGGTGTATTACCGGGCTCGACCGCAGCAATGGTTTCGGAGCAGATTGCCAAAGCATCCAGCCCTGAGGTTCGGCGTGGCGAGGCTTCTTTCCCGCACTTGGTGCGCGCTTGCAGCGGCCTTGCTCGCAGTCTCGGTTATGAGCGCCAGCCCGCTGCCCGCCGAGGCGCAAAATTGCGGATCGCGATCTTGCGCGGCGAGCGGTGAACCAGGCGACTTCGATTTCTATCTTCTCTCCCTGTCCTGGTCGGCGACCTATTGCGCCAACCATCGGGCGGATGGCGCGCGCAGGCCGTCCTCCCAATGCCAGGATGGAGGCGGGCAGGGATTCGTTGTCCACGGCCTATGGCCGCAATATGAGCAGGGCTATCCATCCGCCTGTCAGCCCTCAGCGCCTGCACCGTCCTGGTTCATTTTGCGTGAGACGGGGGATCTTTATCCGGATCCCGGACTCGCCCGGCATGAATGGCGCCAGCATGGGTCCTGTTCCGGCAAAACGCCCAGCGCCTATTTCGATGATGTGCGCCGGGCGCGCGATATGGTCACCATTCCCGAAATCTTTCGCGGTGACGGGGCAGGGTGGGTAAATTTGACAGGCAATGAGATCAAACGCCGGTTTGTCGAGGCCAATCCGGGGTTGCGCGCTGATATGCTGACCCTGACGTGCCGTGGCTCCCTGTTGAGTGAGGTCCGTGTCTGTCTCACCCGCGATCTGCGCGGTTTCCGGCCTTGTCCTCAGGCTATGCCGCAGGCCTGTCGCGCCTATCAAATCTCCGTGCCGAAGCCGTTCTGAACCTTGAACTATCGCCACGATTTTCACGCCGGCAATTTCGCCGATGTGTTCAAACACATCATCCTGGCGCGCGCCTTGACCTATTTGGGGCGAAAGCCAAAACCCTATCGTGTCATCGATACGCATGCGGGCAGCGGTCTTTACGGCCTGGCGGATGTGCGGGCGGAAAAGACGGGCGAATGGCGTCAGGGCATTGGCCGCTTGTTGGCCGCCGATTTGAGCGGTGACCTTGCGGCTTTGCTCGCGCCCTATCTCGCGATCGTCGCGCCCCTCGTTAAAGCCGACCCGCCCACCTATCCAGGCTCACCCCTGATCGCTCGCCAGTTGATGCGGCGGGAAGACCGTTTGCAATGCTGCGAATTGGAGCCTTCCGCCGCGCTGCGGCTCAAAACCAATTGCGGCGAAGATGCGCGCTTCCGTTTCGCCGCGATCGATGCCTATACCGGGCTCAAGGCCTATATTCCTCCTGTCGAGCGGCGTGGACTCGTGCTGATCGATCCACCTTTCGAGAAGCCGGATGAATTTGAAACTTTGGCCAAAGCTCTGGTTGAAGCCTGGCAAAAATGGAGTTCCGGGATCTATCTCGTTTGGTATCCGGTCAAAGAGCCGCGCCGCGTGGATCATTTCGTGGCGGCCCTCCGCGACGCTGGAATAAAACGCCTGCTGCGGCTCGAATTGCAGGTCGCTCCGCTTGCGCCACAAGGTCCGCTCGTTCGCAATGGTCTTTTGGTGATCAATCCGCCCTTTGGCCTTGATGAGGAGGCGCGGATCATCTTGCCGGCGCTCGCCTCTCTCTTGTCCGATGGACAGGGCGGTACTTCCATGGTGGAGTGGGTGAGCGGTGAATAGGCCTCAGCGAAGAGCCAAGAGCAGGGTCATGTGGCTAAAGCCATAGGGTTTGTCTCACCCGAGAACAGCTTCGGCGTAAAGGCCGCATCATCGTCGGGCTGGTGCGGAACACCATTGGGCACAGCGCAAGAAGGTTGATCCCGCAGCGACACTATACATGGGGGAAAACCCTTAAGGCGGGCGCAAACAAATTCATAAAAATCGACAAGTCCCGCTCAAACTCAGCCGGGGCTCAAGCGTTGTGCTTAAAGTGCTTAAAGTGTCCGGGCTTGGACCACGCAAGGGGCAGGGTCTGATCTGCCTGGACTCACCGGCTGGCGTCGCATCGAGCGATCGCGGCTGGTCAGGGGAGGAAGGTGTCCATGTCGCAGCAGGGAACGGTTAAATTCTTCAATTCAGACAAGGGTTATGGTTTCATCAAGCCGGATGATGGCGGGCGCGATATTTTCGTGCATATCACCGCGGTCGAGCGCGCCGGTCTTCAGGCGCTGAATGAAGGCCAGCGTCTTTCCTATGAGATTGAACCGGACAAGAAAGGCAAAGGCCCCAAGGCCGTCGATCTGAAGGTGGATTAGTCGCGGGCGGAATCGACAAGGCCTTGATTGGTGATCACAACCCAGCCTTGTCCCCTTTTTTCGATAGACTGGACACGGCCGGCGCCGGGAATCATCTCACCGCGCGCGACCTGAAGCGCTCCCTTTTTCCCTTCGACGAGAGCGATGCCTTGATAGACATCGCGGACCACCCAGCTCGAGATCAGGGTCGGTTTCCTGTCCTCCGTATTTGGCTTTTCCGGCTTGACGGGGGGGAGCGGAACGGGTGCCTTGTCCTGCTTGGTGATATTGTCGAGCTTGGCGACGCTGGTCACACCCTCTTGGCCGCGCTGCGGCTCGGCGCGGGCCTCCTCGGCCTTCAAGAGCTCGGCCGAATGGGCGATCTTGGCCTTCAACCCTTGCATTTCCTGCGTGTCGTCGCGGACTGTTTTATGCAGCTTGTCGAGGTCTTGCTTGAGCGAGCGGACTTCCTGGCGCAAGCTTTCGATCGTATCGCTTTGAGGAGCCGCTTGAGGCGCGGGTTGGGCGGCGGCTTGTTGCGGCGCATGCGTTGAGGCGGCTGCCGGCGTCTTGGCGGGAGGCGTGGTCGTGGGCGATGACGTCAGAAAATGCGTCGCGCCCATATAGCCGAGCCCTAAAAGGCAGACGAGCATGGCGGCTTGAGAGAGACGGCCAAGGACCTTTTCGGAAAAAGCCTGTTCGGTGGCGTCTATTGCGGCCTCAGGACGTGTTGCCCCCTCGTGGAGCGAGAAACGGATGTCGTCATGGATGGCGAAGCCGGAAGGATCCGTCCATTCAAAGCTCTCGGGCTGCTCGCCGTTGGAATTCGCGCTATGGGAATGCTCGGCGCGATGTTCGGGAAGCCTTTCCGGCGAAGGACCGGAAAGCCGGCGCATTGATGGGTCTGGTTCTGAGGAGGTGCCGGGACTGTCCATGATGCGCGCCCTGAACATAGAGAGAGGGAAATATAAGCATTTCGACTTAAATTTTTCTTAAATCCAGGTCTTGCGCCAAGGCATGGAAAAGCCGAACGTTAAGCTGTTTAGAATCGACCTTCGCAAAAGCGTGGCGTCGAGCCTGGACCTATGAGCCAAGGCTCCGCTTGGATCTTGGTAGACAGGATTTCCATAATCTTGTCTGTTTTGTGATCGGCGGGATCGGAACCATCCGACCCCATCATATCGTCCCGCCATTCGTTCCCCATTTGCGCATGCCTTAAGCGCAGCAAATTCTTCAGAAAGTGGGGTCCAACCTTTTTGGTTTGATGCAGCAAGCTTTCCCTTTCTGGAAGATCCCGATCTGTTCATCTTCTCTTGATGGCCTTGATGAGCGCCATAATCGAACCGATGACGGGATTTGGGATTAAAGCTTGGAAAGAGGAGATTTATATGTCCAGAACCCTTTGTCTGAGCATTTTCCTTGCTTTTCTGGGCCTGGGTACGGCCTTCGCCCAATCGTCCAGGAATGATATGGGACCGCCCGACACCAGCAGGTTGCTCCGTGGCCGCAATATTACAGGAACGGGCGCGACGGTTCCCCATCCTGGCGTTCCTCAGGGAAGTGGTCCAACGGAACTCGACCTCAATATTCAAAAACGCGATAATCAGGAATTGCGCAGCATTTGCAGCAATTGTTGAGATCGCGGCACCGCGTGGCTGATCCTTTGAGAGGATGATCACGCGCTGAAACAAGGGTATGGAGAGCATGTCCCGATCCTCTCGAAGCGGGATGTGCTCTTGTGGAACCTATGCTATTTCAGGCTCTCGATCGTGGATGCGAGAGTGTGGGAGCTGGGTCTGATGCGCGTCAATGGTGAGCCATTCAAATCGATCTGGCCTGAACCGGATCGCTCCCGCGTCAATATTATTGATCAAACCCAATTGCCGCATGTCTTTGCCGTGGCGCATTTGCGCACTCTCCAAGAAGCGGCGCATGCCATCAAGGCCATGCTGGTGCGCGGTGCCCCGTTGATCGGGGTCACGGCGGCCTATGGTCTTTCGCTCGCCTTGCAAAAAGATGCTTCCGATGACGGTTTGCGTCGGGCGAGCGAGATTTTGCTGGCGACGCGTCCCACGGCCGTCAATTTGCAATGGGCCTTGCGGGAAATGGCTGACAAGCTTCTGGTCTTGCCACAGGAACAGCGCGCCGAAGCAGCCTGGAACCATGCCGGCGTGCTCGCTGAGGATGATATTCGTCTTTGTGAGGCCATGGGTGATCACGGCCTGGTTTTGATCGAGGAGATTGCTCGGCGCAAACAGGGCGAACGCGTCAATATTCTCACTCATTGCAATGCTGGCTGGCTCGCCACGGTCGATTGGGGCACCGCGACCGCGCCCATGTACAAGGCGCAGGAAGCCGGAATTCCGATTCATGTCTATGTCGATGAGACACGTCCGCGCAATCAGGGCGCCTCGCTTACGGCTTGGGAGCTGGGACAGCATGGTGTGCCGCATACAGTCATCGTTGATAATGCCGGCGGCCATCTCATGCAGCATGGTCTCGTCGATCTCGTGATTGTCGGCACGGACAGGACCACGGCGAGCGGCGATGTCTGCAATAAAATCGGCACTTATCTCAAAGCGCTGGCGGCTTTTGACAATGATGTGCCCTTCTATGTCTGCGCGCCTTCACCCTCGATCGATTTTTCGATTTCAGATGGTCTGCGTGACATTCCGATCGAAGAGAGATCACCCTTGGAAGTCACGCATCTGAAGGGGCTGACGGAAGACAAGCGTATCGAGACGATCCGCATCACCCCGGAAAACAGCGAGGCCTTGAACTATGCCTTCGATGTGACGCCGGCTCGTCTGGTGACAGGCTTGATCACGGAGCGTGGCACCATCGCCGCCAATGCCGAGGCTCTCGCGAAAACTTTCCCCGACCGATAGGGATTCTCAAGGCTGGCGCTGTCTACAATCCGCCGATCGGGCGATAGTCCAGAAGCTCCTCGATCCGCGTGAGAAGCCCATCACGTACCTGTCTATAGGCATCCAGAATATGATCGCGCGATCCTTCCGTTGCGGAGGGATCGATGGTTGGCCAATAGATAACGTCCACGGCGAGATGCCGCGTGAATTCGAGGGCTTTATGGTGCGCCTCGGGTGACAATGTTATGATGAGGTCGAAACTCGCGTCCTCGAGATCCTCGAATGTATGCGGTTTATGCTTCGTCATGTCGAGGCCGATTTCTTCCATGACGGCGATTGCAAAGGCGTCTTTTTCGCCGTGTCTCACACCAGCTGAAGCAAAATAGATGCGCTTACCGAAATAATGCCGGCCAAGCGTCTCGGCCATCGGCGAGCGCACGGCGTTCTGACTGCAAGCGAAGAGAATGGCTTGGGGCCGGCTCTTGAAGGTATTCACTTTCTCAACCCGGTCCCCGCATGCGATCAATAATCATGAAAACCACAATCATGACAATTGATGGTCAAACCCCTCTCATCTTTGACAGAATTGGATATCTTTATCTTACCCTTTCCAATGCAAGGCCGTCACGAGCGTAAACAAACGTCGCGCCGTATCCATGTCGCAGGAAATCTTGCCGTTCAATCGCTCCATCAGCAAGCTCGCCGCCTCATTGTGCAGACCGCGCCGGCCCATGTCGATCGCTTCGATCTGGGTCGGAACAGCGGTCCTGATGGCTTGATAATAGCTTTCGCAAATCAGGAAATAATCCTTCAAGAGCCCGCGAAAGGGCGTCAGCGACAGGACATGCACGGCGGCTTGTTCGCCCCGCGCATCGCGGATGTCCAGGGCGAGCTTGGCGTCGTGCAGCGAGATGCGCAGGCTGTAGGGGCCGTTGTCGCGACCAGGCAAAGCAAAAAAATTCTCGTCGAGCAGATCGTAAATGGCGATCTGGCGTTCGTGTTCCTGATCCGCTGTCCCCGCCCCGATCGATGCCTCGTCGAGCGTCACGGAAACCAGGCGATCGCGCGGCGATTTATGACTGGTGTTCATGAGCGCCTTGACGATGAGGATCATGAGCGGATTGATCGAGGCGGATCGAAACGGATCGCGCATGCGCCTCGAGACCTTCGGCCTCACCCAGCGCGACCGCGGCTGGGCCGAGGCTCGCGAGGCTTTGCGGCGTACATTTCAAGATCGATGTCCGTTTCATGAAATCGAGAACACCGAGGCCCGAAGAGAAACGCGCCGAGCGCGCGGTCGGCAACACATGGTTCGAGCCGCCGACATAATCGCCGATCGCTTCCGGCGTATATGCGCCCAGAAAGATCGCGCCGGCATTGCGTATCTCATCGCTGAGCGCTTCCGGCCGCGCGCACATGAGTTCGAGATGTTCCGGCGCCAGCCGATCGGCAAGCGTGATGGCCTGTTCAATCTGTTGGAGCAGGATGATCGCGCCGAATTTGTTCCAGCTTGCCGTGGCAATCTCCTGGCGCGGCAAGCTGGCGAGCTGACGGGTGACGGCGGCCTCGACCGCGTCGGCGAGTGAAGCGTCATCCGTCATCAGGATGGATTGAGCGGCGGTATCATGTTCGGCCTGAGCGAGAAGATCAGCCGCGATCCAGTCCGGATTGGCGGTTTTGTCGGCGATGATGAGAACTTCGGACGGACCGGCAATCATGTCTATGCCCACCGTGCCGAAAACCCGGCGCTTGGCGGCGGCGACATAGGCATTGCCGGGCCCGACGATCTTCGCGACAGGGGCGATGGTTTGGGTGCCATAGGCCAGGGCCGCGACCGCCTGGGCGCCGCCCACACGATAGATTTCATCGATACCGGCCAGATGCGCCGCGGCGAGAACCAGGGGATTGACCACGCCGTCGGGCGTCGGCACCACCATGACAAGACGCGGCACGCCGGCCACTTTGGCTGGCACGGCATTCATCAGGACCGAGGATGGATAGCTCGCCGTGCCGCCCGGTACATAGAGGCCCGCCGCTTCGACCGGCCGCCAGCGCCAACCGAGTTCAACGCCAAGAGAATCGGTGAAATCCTCGTCGCGCGGTTTTTGGCGTTCATGAAAACGCACGATGCGCGCATGGGCGAGCGCTAGGGCCTCGACGACTTTCGGATCGCAACGCGTGAGCGCCGCTTCGACCTCCTCCCGGGGAATGCGGGCGCCTTGCGGGCCGAGGGTGACCCGGTCGAATTTGAGGGAATAATCGGCAAGTGCGGCGTCGCCCCGTTCCTTGACATCGGCGATAATCGCTGCGACCGCGTGATCGACATCCGCCGCCGCCTCTCGCTTCATCGCCAACAAAGCCTGAAACGACGTGCTGAAATCGGTTTTACGCGTATCGAGCCGAAACGGCATAACCCTCGTTCTCCTGACTTGATGATTGAGTGCTTGAGAGGGACCTCTGTTCACTCTTGAAACAATGTCTTGCTCGCAAAGGCTGGCGGCACAGTGGTGTTAATCTTCCCGGGTCCAGGGAGCAAGCGAGAGCGGGTCCGTAACGGGCGCCATGGTGGTGCGGGCGGCTTTTATATGACCAGCGGTTCTCTTATCATGATTCAGCCGTTTTCGTCTGCCTTTCCTTGCGAAATGAGGCGAGTTCTCTCTTTTGCCACATTCGCCACATGTTTTTTCATAGCCAAATGCGGGTATCATGCTCGGGGTCTTTGTAAACACTGCAAATCGTCTCAAAAAGGGGGCCGATTTCGGGATGGATTGGATGCTCCAATGAGGCCGCGATGATTGAAACGGAAGCTGACGGGACGCGCCGTTATTTGAAAGACGGCCAATTGCATCGCCTCGAAGGACCGGCGATCGAGGCCCCTGACGGCAGCACGGAATGGTTTTTCGAGGGCAAGCGCCATCGCGAGGGTGGTCCGGCCATCGAGGATGCCAGCGGCTTACAGGAATGGTTTCAGAACGGGGAATTGCATCGAGAGGATGGCCCTGCGGTCATCGATCCTGACGGCGATCTCGAATGGTACCAGCACGGCAAGCGTCATCGCGATGATGGACCCGCCATTGAATATGCCGATGGCGGCAAATTCTGGTTGCGCCACGGCCTGTTGCATCGAGAAGATGGACCGGCCGTCGAGCGGAAAGAGGGCGAGAATGAATTCTGGCTCAATGATCGGCAAATGCTTTTCGAGGAATGGCTTGACGCGCTCGGCTTAACCGACGATGGCAGACAAGCCTTACTGGACAAGCTTTCAGGTGAGTGACCCCGTTTGGCCGTCAAAAGGACGGAAATGGTTTTTTCGACGCTCATCAATCCCGGAATTGACATTTTCAAACACGGAAATCCATTGCCAGCATGAGGAGGTGAGGGGTGATTTCAACGGGTACGAGGGAAACGATGCAGAAGGTGCGGCTTGCGTCCACGGCTGGCGCGCTCTTGCTGGCGCTCGGGCTTGGCGCCTGCAATCAGACGACGGCGGCGAACCAGCCCCAGGTTGTGGCGGCCGCTGTGCCGACAGGGACGGCTCCGCGGCCTGATTTACCGCCGCAGGCAGCCTGTACCAAAGATTATGATCACTACCAGGATATTTTGAAGGCCGATGTCACGACTGGCAACGTCGACCAGAAAGTCTATGAACAGATCCAGGGTGAATTGAGCAAGGCGTCATCGGCTTGCGCCGCCGGCCGCGACGGTGAGGCCTTGGCGCTCATCCGCGCATCCAAATCGAGGCATGGCTATCACGCTTGATTCAATTGATCTTGTAGATAAGTCAGGATGAAGCCCGGCATATGGGCTTCATCGAGATCGCGCGTCGAGGAGACGGGGACGAGCGCAGAAAGTTCCGGCAGGTCTTGCGGCGCGATAAAGCGTGCGAAATGCTCCTGCAGCGCTTGAGCGGACAAAGGGCTACGCACGCGTTTCATGCAAGCAAGGCGCGGCAGGTCGAAGACGAGGGTCCAGCCGGGTTCGATCGTCACATCGGCGGGGCCAAGGCCGGTTTCTTCCTCGAGTTCGCGCAGGACACTTCCCTCGAGATCGATGATCGTGCCGCGCAGATCCTCGGGATCGGGCGTGCCGGCGGGAAAATAGACGCGCCCGGGATTGGCCGTATGGAGGTTCATCTGGCCGAGCATGAAGGCGCCATCGGCCGAGACCAGCGCCGCCATGGCGAAACAATTATAGACAGCGGTGCCGGGGAAGCCGAAATCGCGCCAGGCCATGAAGGCCTTGTAATCTGCCTCGAATCCTTGGCCGGTGAGCCAGCGTCGATTCTCTCGCGTGGTCAGCGCATAGTCATGCATGAGCAGGACGCGGCCGTTGAATAAATGCGGATTTTTATCGGTGAGCTTGGTCCAATGCCGGTCGATCTCCGCCGCTTGATCCAAGGCAAAATCCCAAGGTTTTTCGACATGCTCATAGAAAATGTCGTCGACGGTCTCGATGCGGGCAGGGGAGGGTGGCATGCCAGACCTTTGGTTGCGGCGTTTCGCGGAGCCATCGTTGACAGGGCGGGCCTTTTGCCGACACAACGCTCTCGTCCAGCGGAGTGAATATTTCCGCGAATGAGGCTCAGCCTTTAGGATCATGCCACACTCATTGATGCAAGGGATTTGACTTCAACCCATGGCCCCACCTCTTCTGCTGCTGCAAAACATCATGCTGACGCTCGGCGGCAAGCCCTTGCTGGAATCGGCCGAGCTGTCGGTCACGGCGGGCGCGCGGGTCTGTCTCGTCGGGCGTAATGGGTCCGGTAAATCGACGCTCTTGAAGATTGCGGCGGGTCTCATCGAGCAGGATGGGGGCACGCGTTTCATGCAACCGGACGCCTCGATCCGCTATCTGCCGCAGGAGCCGGATTTTACCGGTTTCGCGACCAGTCTCGCCTATGTCGAGGCGGGCCTTGGTCCCCTGGATGATCCCTACCGCGCCCGCGCGCTGCTCAATGATTTGGGTCTCACCGGCGAAGAAGATCCAAACACGCTTTCGGGTGGCGAAGGTCGGCGCGTGGCGCTTGCCCGCGTGCTGGCGCCGGAACCCGATGTTCTGCTTCTTGATGAGCCAACCAACCATCTCGATCTGCCGACAATCGAATGGCTGGAAGGGGAATTGAAAAGTCTGCGCTCGGCTCTCGTCATTATCAGCCATGACCGGCGGTTCCTGCAAAATCTCTCGCGCCAGACGGTGTGGCTCGATCGTGGACGCACGCGCACGCTCAACCAGGGTTTCGCCGGTTTCGAGGCCTGGCGCGACCAGGTGCTCGAGGAGGAGGAACAGCAACAGCACAAGATGGACCGCAAGATCGCGGCTGAGGAAGACTGGCTGCGTTACGGCGTCACGGCGAGGCGCAAACGCAACCAGAAGCGTCTTGCCAATCTCAATACCATGCGGAGCGAGCGTCGGGCGCGTCAGTCGCGGTCAAGCGAGGTCCAGCTCATTGCCACGGAAGGCAAGGTTTCGGGCAAGCTCGTCATCGAAGCGGAGGCGATCTCCAAATCCTATGGCGCGCGCGAAATCGTCAAAAATCTCTCTCTGCGCGTGCTGCGCGGCGACAGGCTCGGCCTTGTCGGCGGCAATGGCACCGGCAAGACCACTTTGGTCAAGCTCCTGACCGGAGCGTTGCCACCCGACGAAGGCACGGTCAAGCTCGGCGCCAGCCTGCAAATGGCGACACTCGATCAAGGCCGCGCGAGTCTTGATCCGCAAATCTCGCTGAAGGACGCTCTGACCGGGGGCGGCAGCGATTTCGTCGAAATCAATGGCGAGCGCAAACATGTCATCGGCTATATGAAGGATTTCCTCTTCGGGCCGGAACAGGCGCGCACGCCGATCGGGCAATTATCAGGTGGCGAACGCGGTCGGCTCATGCTCGCCAAGGCTCTGTCGCAGCCCTCGAACCTCCTCGTGCTGGACGAGCCGACCAATGATCTCGATCTCGAAACGCTCGATCTGTTGCAGGAAATGC
The DNA here is from genome assembly GCF_000019845.1 of Beijerinckia indica subsp. indica ATCC 9039. Taxonomy (NCBI): domain Bacteria; kingdom Pseudomonadati; phylum Pseudomonadota; class Alphaproteobacteria; order Hyphomicrobiales; family Beijerinckiaceae; genus Beijerinckia; species Beijerinckia indica. Next base: position 753,547 of record NC_010581.1, read on the forward strand.
TGAATGATTATCAGGGCACAATCCTGCTCGTCAGCCACGACCGCGATTTCCTCGACCGCGTGACAACCTCGGTCCTGATGTCGGAGGGGCGGGGCCGCTGGATCGAATATGCGGGCGGCTATTCCGACATGCTGGCGCAAAGGGGTTTTGGCGTGGAACAGCGCCAGAACGCCGCCAAACCCAATGGGAAAGGAGCGGCCAAGGCGGACGCCGCGCCCCTGAGCTCGGAGAAAAGCGGGGAGAAACCTACTAAGCGGCGCTTGAGTTTCAAGGAGAAACATGCGCTGGAAACCTTGCCGGCCAGGATCGATGAATTGCGGGCGCTGAAGGATAAGTTGCAGAAGATCCTCGACGATCAGGATCTCTATCACCGAGAGCCAACAAAATTCACGCAGGCCAGTGAAGCCTTCGCCAAAGCCGACGCGGCCCTCAATGCCGCAGAGGAGGAATGGCTGGAACTTGAAATTCTGCGCGAGGAAATCGGTGGGTGAAGGCGGTTTGGTCCCCCTGAGCCGGGCAGGGGAGATAGGTCTTTAGACATCCCTATCTGTGGGACCACGGCTTTGCGCAAAGACTTCGCGCAGCCATTGCGAGACAGCCTTTACGGGTGCTGCACGTTTGAGATCTGAATGCACCACGAGCCATATGTCCCGCGAAATCAACCGCGCATCCTGGAAGACCGCAACCAACTTCGGGTCGGACAGTGCCATGAAGTCCGGCAATGCAGCGATGCCTGCGCCGGCACGCGCGGCCGCCTGCTGAATTTCCAGACTGTTGGCATAAAACGAAAAGGACCGTCCCTTCGCAAACTCCTCAAGCACTGTCTGTTGGGGAGATGAGGCCAGCAGTCCATCAGAGCCGATGAAGTGCCAATTCTCTTCTGCCGTAATGGCCAGATAGTCGGGACTGGCATAAAGCCGAAAGTTCATCTTCCCCAGTTTCGTGATTGTCAGATCACCGCTTTCAGGTCGGCTCAAACGAATGGCGATATCTGCCTCGGCTCGATCAAGTGAAGCCGTGCGTGCCTCACCGATGATCCTGATCGTCAGCCGTGGATGATGCTTTTGCAAATCGACCAGTGGTGTGGTCAGGGTCTCGACGGCAAGGGCGGGTGGAGCACTGATCGTGATCGTTCCAGACAATTCGGACCGCGCGCCATCAGCGGTTCGACGGACAGCTCGCGCTTCAACCTCCATCCTGTCGGCGATGGCGGCTATTCGTTCGCCCTCGGTCGTTAAAGTCCATCGTCGTCCACGCCGGTCGATGAGGGCAATGCCTAGATAGGCTTCCAGCGATGCGATGCGGCGGGCAACAGTCGCGTGTTCGACGCCGAGCATTCGAGCAGCGGCGGACAGGGAACCGGCCGAGGCCAAGGCACTGAAATAGCGAAGATCGTCCCAGTTCATCGGTTAAAATATTCACATTAAAAGTCAGATTTTAGGGAATTTTCTATCGGAATGCCAGATGCCAGACTCCGGGCAGAAACGGAGATAAACAATGGACAAGAAGGTAGAATTGACCGCCGTGGGTGGCATCGACAAGCTCAGGGTCGCTGACTGCATCCCTCAACAGCCAGCACCCGGCGAACTGCGCATCCGCCACGAAGGTATCGGCGTCAACTTCATCGACATATACCACCGGACTGGGCTTTATCCCTTGCCGCTTCCCGCGATCCTGGGTGTCGAAGGGGCCGGCGTTGTCGAAGCGGTTGGAGCTGACGTCGCTGATTTCCATGTCGGTGATCGTATCGCTTATGCCGGCATCCCAGGCGCCTACGCGGCGACGCGCCTCCTGCCGGCTTGGCGTGCTACCAAATTGCCGGACGACATTAGCGCCAAGACGGCAGCCGCTTCGTTCCTCCGCGGACTGACGGCGCATATGCTTCTGACCCGCACCTATCCGGTTGGGAGGGGAACGACGTTGCTCATTCATGCCGGTGCGGGCGGCCTCGGCATCACGCTGACGAGGTGGGCCAAGCAGCTTGACTGCACCGTCATCGCGACCGTCGGATCGATCGAGAAAGCAGACATTGCACGCGCGAACGGTGCGGATCACGTCATTATCGGTCGTGAGACAGATATCGTTGCCGAGGTCAGTCGTCTGACCAACGCTAAGGGCGTCGATTACGCGATCGATGGCATAGGCGGCGAAACTCTGCGCAAAACGCTCGGTTGCGTCAGGCGTTTCGGGGTCGTGGCCTCCATCGGGCAAGTGGCGGGACCGATCCCTCCTGTCCCCGTTGAAGAGCTTGGCCCCATTCGTTCGCTGTCGCTATCGCGTCCGAGCGTCATGGCCTATACGACGGAACAGGACGCCTATCGTTTCGCAACGCAGGCCGTCATCACAGCGATCCGCCAAGGTATCATTCCAAGCGCTGGCCATGAGTATGGCCTGACGAACGCCGCGCAGGCGCAAAGCGACCTTGAAGCGGGAAAGACGACTGGAAGCCTCGTGCTCGTCCCTTAACCGGAGCCTGACGGATGCAGTGGCGGTCATCAGCCGTGGCGAAGGTCGTGAACGATCTGAAGCAGCACCTCTGGAAATAAAATAAACATATAAGCTATAGAACTTATGTAAAAACTCTTGCCTCCTCCCTCGAGGCATGACAGCTTTGGCCCCAGCGATCTAATGGGGGAGGCCGAAATGCGTTTTTGGGGCAAGGGAGGAGGCAAAGGAAGAGAGAAGCAACGCTGCGCATGGGACCTTGCGGCACTGGCGCTGGCCCTTGGCATGCTGTTGAAACCGGTGGGCCTTTCTCCCGTCCTGGCCGCCGAGGTTTTGCCCTCGATCAACCTTCAACTATCGCCCTGGACCGTCATCGCCGAGGAAAAGGGTTTCTTCTCCGAGGAATTCGACAAGATTGGCACGAAGAAGATCAATCTGGTCGCCCCGGGCGCGGCTGAACTTCTCGGCGCGGAAGCTGCGGCCGTGAACGGAGGCGCCATAGCGGTTGCCCAACGGATGATCTATCCAGCCACTGTGCATAAAGCCAATGGTCTCGATGGCGTGGTCATCTGGGTGTCGGAACCCTCGAACCGTTATCGCGCGCCGATCCTCGCCCGCTCCGATAATGAGAGCATCAAGAATGTGCAGGATCTGGACGGCAAGAAATTCGGATCGAGCCGCATCTCCTGCTATTGGTCCTCGCCCTTTGAAATTCTGACCAAGGCCAGCCTGCCTTTCGATGCACGCGAGAAAAAGGGGCGTGTCCGTTACGAATCGATCGATAATTCGACGGTTGCCGTGGCGGCGGTTCTCTCGGGGGCGACAGACGCCACTTCCGCCCATCTGGCGGCTGGCGCCTTCACCGGTGCATGGCTCTCTGGCAAGTTGAAAGTCATTGGCCGCTCACCCGATGATGGCGTTTATGTCAATGATGCCGGCCGTGTCACTTATTTCGCTCGCCGCGATTTCGTGAACAAATATCCCGAAGTCGTCGAAGCCTTTTTGGCCGCGCGCGAACATACACGCGAATGGACCTTTGATCATGTGGATGAGGCGGCGGCGATCATCGCGAGGCGGACGCGTGTTCCCCTCGATGTCGCCAAATTTCAGATCACTCATGCAGGCGAATGGGAATTCATGGCCGGTGAACCCAATGCCGATCGCGCGCGTCAGGCGATCAAGGCTTTTCAGGGCTGGTATGTGGCCAATGGCGATGACATTCTTTCCGAACGCCGGTTGAGCGATGAACAGGTCGATGCCTTTATCGACGGTCGCTTCTTCGTTGGCGGTTCGCATTCGATCTACCATTGAACGATGCGATCAAAGATATGGGACGATCCATGAGTGTATCCGCCGATGTCATCGACGACGGGTCGGAATCGGCGGGGCGGCCAGCCCGTCTCGGCCAAGTCGCCCTTGTGTTCAAGAACGCCCATCTGATCGGACTCATTCTGCCTGTCAGCCTGTTCATTCTGTGGCAAACGGCGACGTCGTTGAACTGGATCGACCGCGTTTTCCTGCCGCCGCCCTTGGCTGTGCTCAAGGCTTTCTGGCAGATGCTGACGACGCAAAATCTCGCGCTCGACTTTTTCGCCAGTCTCAGCATTGTCGGTCAGGCCTTTCTCTATGGTTCCCTGGCAGCTCTCGGCCTCGGATTCGCCGCGGGGCTTTCACGCAAAGTGGAACTTTTTTTCGGCCCGACCTTCGATACGATCCGCCATATTCCAGCGATCGCCTGGCTGCCCTTGATCGTGCTCTGGCTCGGCATTGGCGCGCCCGCCAAAATTCTGGTCATCGCCAAATCGGTTTTCTTCCCGGTCTTCCTCAATACAGTGCAGGGCATTCGCCAGGTCGAGAGAAATTATGTCGAACTCGCCAAGGTCCTGACACTCACCCGCTGGCAGTTCGTGCGTCAGGTCGTTCTGCCCGCCGCCATGCCAAGCATTCTTGTCTCGCTGCGTTATGCGGCGGGGCTCGCCTGGGCGCTTGTGGTGGTCGCGGAAGGTTTGAGTGGCCTCGAAGGCCTGGGCTTTCTCATCTTCCGTGCGCAAGGTCTCCTGCTGACCGATCAATTGGTGGTCTGCATGGTGATCATCGGCCTTGTTGGTTTCAGCATCGATCGCGTCATGGCGCTGCTGCAACGCCGCCTTCTGCGCTGGAAACAGGGCTTCGAGGGATAGGGCGACCATGAACCCTTTTGTGGCTGGGGCCGGACGTCTTGAAATCAATAATGTCTCTAAAACCTATGCGGTGGCGGGCCGGTCACGGCTGGTTGCGCTTTCGCATGTCGATTTTGCTGTTGAGCCCGGTGCCTTCGTCAGCCTCGTTGGTCCTTCGGGGTGTGGGAAATCGACATTGCTCCGGCTGATCATCGGGCTTGATGATGATTATGAGGGCGCGATCCTTTTAAACGGTGAAAAGATCTCAGGCACGAGCCTGTCACGCGGCATCGTGTTTCAGGAGCACCGTTTATTGCCGTGGCTGACGCTCGAACAGAATATCGGCCTTGGCCTTGCCAATGCGCGGCGGACCGCTGTAGAAAAAGCGGAGGCAATTCGCGAGCACATTGCGCTCGTGGGCCTTGGCGGTTTCGAAAAGGCTTTTCCGCATCAATTGTCTGGTGGCATGGCGCAGCGCGCGGCTATTGCGCGCGGGCTGGTGAACCAGCCCGAAATTCTGCTCCTCGATGAACCCTTGGGAGCGCTCGACGCGCTGACCCGGCTGCGTTTGCAGGATGAGCTTCAGCGCCTCTGGCGGGTGGAGAAAACGACCATGATCCTCGTCACGCATGACGTGGACGAGGCCATTTATCTCAGCACCAAGATCGTTGTCATGGCAGCCAATCCCGGGCGAGTAGTGGACATCGTGGATGTTGATCTGCCTTTTCCGCGTGATCGCGCTGGCCATGCCTTCGCGGATTGCAAGCGCCGGATTCTGACGGTCATGGATGAATATGGCGGCTCAGAAGCGGCATGAAGACGTCTTCACCGGGGCAGGTTTTGCGCCGAATCGTCATATCCGTGGGAAGCGGACCAAGCGTGATCGCGACGGCGACGGAGTTCCGTTCAGCCAGAGGTCAGGCAAGTCGCTTATTTCTTGACGGTGACAAGCCCGAAGGGCTGCGCGCTGAACGAAGCTGCAGGACAGGGGGACAAGGATGACAGTCAATCCTCAAAATCTTCATCTGGTCTTAGTCGCCGTCCTGTTGGCCCTCATCGTTGCGACCGCCCAAACCTCTCCCATGCACAAGTTGGTCGAAGATGGTTTTGCGCGGGCGTTCGGCCACGACATCGCCCGTAGCATCACGCATGCAGGAAAATGACAGGGGTGGTAAGGTGTAGCGGGCTTTCGCGATAAAGCGCGTTCACGGATTTGAATGGTACCGCCACCCCGGCTCGAACGGGGGACCTCTAGATCCACAATCTAGCGCTCTAACCAACTGAGCTATGGCGGCGTAACCTCGGCGAAAAGATTCGCCATGAACTTGTTCCAGCGCCGCGGACCCTAAGAGGAACGCCGGCCGATTGCAAGAGCCTGTAGGCGCTATCCGCATCAAAGCTGAAAAGGACCCGCTTTGGGGATGGCGTAAACACCACGCAAGCAAGCCACGCACCAACCCGTTTCGGCGGAAAAGCGGTGCAGATCCTTTCTGCCTATTAAGGTTAATATTTCAATCACTATATTCCAGGCAGGCTTGGCCTTGCGGTCTGGTGGACCCCGTGCGGTGAAGCCATTAGGGTTTTATTAACGCTCCCGCGCGGGAGCAGGCTCCCCACGCCGGTGCCAGCGGCGGCGATTTGAGAAAGCCTGGACTCATGGACAAGTTTTGCTTCGCGCCGGGTGTCTCTGAGACCACGATCGCGCCGTTCCTGGAAATTTTCGGGCCGGGACCATGGGATGAGGGGGCCATTCTCGGATTCGAGCAGGCAGAGGATCATCAAGGGGCCGGGCTTTTCGTCGCTTTCGCCAGCCAGGCCATGCTGGACCTCTTCGGTGTGACGGCGCTCGAAATTCTGCGGCACCGGTTTTTCCAGCCGGCCGATCCCGGCTTTGGACGACTGGCGGAAATTGCCGCTGATGCCACGCAATCCTTGCGGCTGGCGCGGTTGCGGTTTTTCGTGAATGGCAAGAGCATTGTGCGGACGTTTTGGTGCGGCACGCTCGAACGGCAGGGGCGGCGCATGACCCTCATTGCCGAGGCGCAAGCCTATCGCTCGCGCCTCGTGTTGCAGCAACAGGCACGCCCGCGGCAGGAGCCGGTTGTGGCTTTGCTGGCAGACCCTCTGCCGGATGATATGGCCATCGTGCGGGCGGATCTGGCGCGACGGTTTCCGGGCGAGCGGCCTTTGCGGTTTCTTTGGCGCACGGATGGGGAGCACCGTCTCGTCGAAATCGGTTCCCTCCTCGCCGAGGTGACGGGACTCTTGCCAGAAAAATGGGTCGGAGGACCTTTTTCTTCCTTGTTGCGGGCCTTCGATCCGACGGCCGCGACCATGACCGACTGGATTTTCGCCGCGTGCGAAGGGGTGGACGATCTCAAACTTGCTTGGCCGATCGAGGGACGCACGGTTGCCGTCGATATTGCCCTTGGGGGACTTCCGCGGCGCGACGCCGCTGGCAATTTTGCGGGTTATCAGGGCTTTGGCTTGATTCATAAGGATCGGCTCACGGCGCGCCTGTTGGAACCTCAGGAGGAAGAGGAAGGACAAGCGCTTTCGCCGGTTTTGGCCGAGACCAGGGGAGTGATCGATGCCGGAGAGCCTGTTTCGGCCTTCCCACGGACGGATGAAACAGCGCAAGGACCGGTTGAAGGGGAAAGAGCCGCGCGCCAGGCGCTCGAAGCGCGCATGCATCGCTACGAGAGTGAAGTCCGGGAACTGCATGCCATTCTTGATACGGCGACGGATGGTGTCGCCGTTCTCGATGCGGAAGGCAGGATTCTCACCCTGAACCGTTCGGGCGAGGCCTTGTTCGGCTATGATCGGGGCGAGGTTCTTAGCCAGCCGTTCACCATGCTGATCGCCCCGGCGAGCCGCCGCCGGGCCATGGATTATTTCGAGGGCGTGAAAACCGGAGGCGTCCTCAGTCTGTTGAATGATGGGCGTGAGATTTTTGGCCTCGCCCGCCAGGGCGGCACAATTCCGATCTTCATGACGCTCGGTCGGATTGGCCTCTTCGTCACAGCGGAGACGATGCCGGAACAAGGCGTTTTTGAGAAATATTGCGTGCTGCTGCGCGATATGAGCCATTGGAAAAAAATCGAGCGCGAACTCGAGGCGGCGCGCAAGGAAGCCGAACGGGCGAGTACCTTGAAATCGGATTTCCTCGCCAAGGTCAGCCATGAGATTCGGACACCCTTGAATGCCATTCTCGGATTTACCGAAGTCATCATGGATGAACGGTTTGGGCCGATCGGCAATGAGCGTTACAAGGATTATCTGAAGGACATTCATATGTCCGGCACCCTTGTGATGAGCCTTGTGAACGATCTTCTCGATCTCTCGAAGATCGAGGCTGGCAAGATGGACCTGGACTTCGTCGCCGTTGACACCAATCAGATCATCGCCGACTGCGTCTCGCTCATGCAGCCCCAGGCCAATCGCGAGGGTATTTTGGTGCGCCTTGCGCTGGCGCCGGCCTTGCCGCCGTTGCTCGCCGATGAGAGATCCTTGCGCCAGATCGTGCTCAATCTTCTGTCCAATGCGGTGAAATTCACCGAGCCCGGCGGCCAGGTGATGGTGGCGACGAAATTGATGGAAGACGGCAAGACTCTGATCCGCATCCGCGATACGGGGGCGGGCATGTCGGAGGAGGAGATTGGGATTGCGCTGGAGCCGTTTCGCCAGCTCTCGACCTCGCGTTCCAATCAGGGCACGGGTCTCGGCCTGCCGCTGACCAAAGCCTTGGTCGAGGCCAATCGCGCATCCTTTTCGATCTCCAGCAAGAAGCAGGAAGGCACTGTCGTGGAGATCCTGTTTCCCTCGGCGCGCGCCTTGGTTTGATGCCCTCGCAGGAACAGGCGCGGGGGGCGCTTGCGATGCAATGGCGATCATTGCCGAATAATCCTGTGCGAATAATCGTGTGAGAGTCACGGAACGCTTTGCACGCGAGCGAATTTCTTCCGCACGAATGGGACTCCCGCCCCGGTAAGGAAAAATGAAACGGGTATTGGAGGAGGAAGAGATGAGCGGCCAACAGGGCGAGCACGTCAAAATCAAGCCGACACCGATCCCGATGAGCGAGCAGGAGCAGCAAAACGCCGAACTCGATCGTGAACTCGCCGACACATTTCCGGCGAGCGATGCACCCACGGTGACACGTCGTGAAACGGGGCCAATTGGGGCGCCATTGGGGACAACGCCTCAAGCAGAAGCTGCTATGGCCACCACCGGCAAGAAAGCGAAAAAGGGTAAGGGGCGCAAGTAGACAATAAAGGTGCTTGAATGCCGAGAGGGGTTTGGGTTTCCGTTGATTTGTCCTGTCGATACGACCCATGATTTTAAGCACGTAAGATATTATGCGGCAGGACGAATGTGGAGAGAGCAAGGGCGGCTGATGCCGCCCTTGTCATTTTGTTTTTGTCATTTTGATTTCCCTTGGTCCTCTTGGGATCAAGCCTGCTTCCCCCGGACCAGCAGATGCTTTAAGACCACGGTCGGATTTTCGGGTCGGCTCCATTGAAAAAGAGAGCATGATCAAAGGCTTTTAAACGGATCGCGCTTTCTCCGAGACGATCCGGGATTTCTGCGGGATCTATTTCTCCATGGCTTCCTATGACATGCGCTTCGCCCGCGCATTTTTCGCTCTCTCGCCGCAAGAGCGTTTGCATCGCATGATCGACACGACATTCGAGGATTGGCGGGTCAATCTGAACGAGGGCGTCAGCCTTGTTTATGATTCCGCCTGCGCGATGATCCAGGGCGTGACGGAAAAGATTTTCGGCGTCGATCCGCTCACCCCATCGAGCTTGGACGCAGGCGCCGGGGACGTTTTCGATATTGTGTCGTCCCGCTTGGCCCTGCCGATCGAAACCGGACATGATCAGTTCAATCCCGATGCTGGCGCCCTGACGCGGCCGGACGCTCCCGATCCTTGCCTCTTCCTTTTTGAGACGGCGGTGCGTGCCTTGAGCAGCGAGGATGCGCGTTTCGAGCCTCGTTATCTTCTCCCCAGTGACGCGGCTGAACGGGAGGCGCTTGGCAAACATTATGGCCGGGTGTTTTCCGTGCAATTGCGCTTCTGGACCCAGGACCTGCCGGATTACGAGGCGCGCTATCATGCCCTGCAAGAGGAACTGGCCGACTATCCCGATGTGGTGAAGGCCGAGAAGGTTTTTCGCGTTCCGCTCCGCATCCCCTTGCGTTTCCGGATGAAACATAAAGAGCCGTTCGACCGTGTTGAAACAGCGGTCACAGCTATTGCGATTGGCCGTGAACTCATGATCACGCCCTGATTCGGTTTTGATCTGTCCAATTTATAGTATGTCAATGATTAAAGGGCGCGTGATCCCATGGGATTACGCGCCCTTTCTATCTGGAACCATGGGAGTGATTGGGATTTCTCCCCCGAAAATTGTGGATGACGCTGCTTTAAGTTTGAGCAAATTTTCATGAATTTCACGGCCTATTAACCTTAAGCCCTTCAAATACGGTCAAACTTTTCATTTTGGCCAAATCGCGCGCCAAATCGCTGCGCGTTGACCCCCCATGATTTCCCATGCTATCCCAAATTGTCCCGTTACGAATATCGGCAAGATCCTTTCCAGCGGCCCGCCTCGGCGACCGATCGGTGGTGCTTTGTCTAGTATTCGCGGGAAGTGCTGGCCGGAGTGGGGGGAGTGGACCGTTTTGTCTCGCATTTCACCAACCGGCTGGACGCAAAGGGCCGAGTCTCCATTCCCGCGTCTTTTCGCGCCGTCTTGGCGCGCGACGGGTTCGAGGGCCTCTATGTCCATCCGTCCATCGACGCGGAAGCGATCGATTGTGGTGGGCATGGCTTGTTACGGGAAATCGACGAATTGTTGGGCCGGCTGTCTCCCTATTCGGAAGAGCGCGATATGTTTTCCACCGCGCTGCTTGGCACCAGCGAGATCCTCAAGGTCGATTCGGAAGGCCGGGTCGTTCTGACGGAAAACGTCAAGACTTATGCGGGCATTGGCTCGGAAGTCACGTTCGTCGGTCAAGGGTACAAGTTTCAAATCTGGGAGCCGGGCCGTTTTCGCACGCATCTGGAAGAGGCCAGAAACCGGGTGCGCGATCTCCGCAAGCAGCTCAGTTCCAGACCCGTGGCGCCGGATGCGCAGCCGCCACGACCACATGGAGCACGGGAATGAAATCGGGCCGCGGCGATGAGTCTCCTCTCGCCGCAGGCGGACCGGCCCGACACGTTCCCGTGCTTCGTGAGGAAGTCGTCGCAGCCCTCGATTGCAAAAAAGGCGGTTTCTATCTCGATGCCACTTTCGGGGCAGGGGGATATACGCGCGCTTTGCTCGCCGAGCCTGAAACGCACGTGCTGGCGATTGATCGCGATCCCGAAGCGATTGCGGCAGGCCGGGCTCTGGAGGCGGAAAGCGCCGGCAGGCTTATCCTCGCGCATGGCCGTTTCTCGACGCTCGCCGATATCGCTGCCGCCGAGGGCATTCCTGCATTCGACGGCATCGTGTTCGATATCGGCGTTTCCTCGATGCAGCTCGATCAGCCGGAACGGGGGTTTTCCTTTCGTGGCGAGGGGCCGCTCGACATGCGGATGGAAAGCCGTGGGCCAAGCGCTGCCGATCTCGTCAACACGGCCGATGAGCAAAGGCTCGCGGATATATTCTATTATTTTGGTGAGGAGCGGGCGTCCCGCCGCATCGCCCGGGCGATCGTCACCGACCGCGCGCATACGCCCTTCACCACGACACGCCAGCTTGCCGAACTGATCGCCAGGGTCAATCCGGGTAAGCCCGGAGACATCCATCCGGCGACCCGCGTCTTCCAGGCCTTGCGCATTGCCGTCAATGAAGAGCTTCTCGAACTCGTGCGCGCCTTGGCCGCCGCCGAAGCTCTGTTGCGTGAGGGTGGCAGGCTCGTCGTGGTGACTTTCCATTCTTTGGAGGATCGGATCGTCAAACAATTTCTGGCTGCCCGTTCCGGCCGTGGCCAGGCCGTATCACGGCCGCTGCCGGGTGAGCCCGCGCTCGCGCCGCCCACCTTCATTCTGCCCGGCAAGCAGCCGGTCCTGCCTTCACCGGAAGAAATCGCCGTCAATCCGCGTGCCCGTTCGGCGAAACTGCGGTTCGGCCTGCGCACGGCCGCGCCGGCGCGGGGCCTTGAGTCTGGTCTGTTGCCGCTCGCGACTCTGCCGGAAACCAGCCATCCAAAATCCGCTTCCCATTCCAAATCAAGGAGGCGCTGAATGATCCGTGTCCTCAATCTTTTGACGGTTCTGGCTCTGCTCGGTTCCGCCATTTACGCCTATTCGATCAAATATGAGACCGTGCTTCGGGCTGAAACGATCATGCATTTGAAGCATGCGATCAAGAATAAGCAGGATCAGATCGGCATGGCGCGCGCCGAATGGGCCTATCTGACACGGCCGGAACGGTTGCAGGCGCTCGCCGATAAATTGCTCGACCTGCGTCCAATCGCTCTGAACCAGATCGTCAAGGCCGATGCCTTGCCGAACAAAGGCGCGCGCGTCGATGGGATCGGACGCAAGCTCGAAGCTTTGGGACTCGACCAGCCGACGACCACGCCGCGCGAGGGAGGCTCGGGCGATGCCGCGACGCCGACCTCGGCGCAACGATAGGAGCGCTGGATGGAGATGGACCCGCGGATGACGCCGATCCCTGACCCGCATGCTCCCGTCATGCCTTCTCCCGTCATGCCCCCGCCGACCGCCGATGGAGCGGCAAGGCCGGCCGTGGAAAGGCGTGGGTGGAAACAGCGTATCGCGCCCTTCTTCGGGACGAGGCTGAGCAAAAGTTCCGGGCGCGCCAAGCTCATCGCGCTTGGCTTTCTGGGTCTTTACGGCATCATTGGGGGCAAGCTCGTCTATTTCGGCCTGCATCCAGAGGCCCCGCAAGAGGCCAAGCGGAGCGGTGATCAGGTTGCGGCGGCGCGGCCCGATCTTCTCGACCGTAATGGCGAAGTGCTCGCCACCGATGTGAAGGTCATGTCGGTCTTCGCCGAGCCGCGCCGCATCATCGACAAGGACGAGGCCGTCGAACTTTTGACGGCGGTCTTGCCCGATATTGACGCGCGCGATCTCCGGCAGCGTCTTGGCTCGCGCAAGGGGTTCATCTGGGTCAAACGTGCGATCACGCCTAAACAGCGTGAGGAAGTGCATCGGCTGGGCCTGCCGGGCGTCGGCTTTCTGGCCGAGAACAAACGCGTCTATCCCAATGGGCCGATCGCCGCGCATGTGCTGGGTTTCGCCAATCTCGATGGCGTCGGCATTTCCGGCCTGGAGAAATATATCGACGGACAGGGGCTCGCCGATCTACATGGCGCCGGCTTTAGCCTGACGCAGCAGGATCTGAAGCCGATCGTGACGTCCCTTGATCTCAAGGCGACTTACGCCGTGCGCGACGAATTGGCCAAGGGCATTGCGCATTTCAAGGCGAAGGCTGGGGCTGCCTGTATTCTCGACGTGAATACGGGCGAGGTCATCGCCATGGCCTCACTACCAGATTATGATCCGAACACGCCGGCCGATGCGCTTGATCCCAATCATATCAACCGGCTGTCCGTCGGTGTTTATGAAATGGGCTCGACTTTCAAGGCGATTTCCATCGCCATGGCGCTCGAGGGCAATAGGGTCAATCTCAATTCCCGGATCGACGCGCGCGATTCCCTGCGCTACGGCCGTTTTACCATTCATGATTTCCACGCCCAGCACCGCATGCTGAGTGTGCCGGAAGTCTTTACTTATTCCTCGAATATTGGCACCGCGCGCATGGCTTTGATGGTCGGCGTCGAGGGGCACAAAGCCTTTTTGCGCAAAATGGGCCAATTGAACCGGCTGACCACTGAATTGCCGGAATCTGCTGAGCCTCTGGTGCCGAGGAATTGGGGTGAACTCAATACGATGACCATCGCCTTCGGCCAAGGCCTCAATGTCGCCCCCTTGCAAGCGACCATGGCGGTGGGAGCCTTGGTCAATGGCGGGCTGTTGATCAAGCCGACTTTCTTGAAACGCAGTGAGGAAGAGGCAAAACGCAATGTGCCGCGCGTCGTGCGTCCGGAAACGTCTGAATCGATGCGCTATCTGATGCGTCTGAATGCGGAAATTGGATCGGCGCGTCTGGTTGATATCAAGGGCTATTTCATCGGCGGCAAGACCGGCACGGCCGACAAGATCGTGCATGGCCATTACGCCAAGGATAAAGTGTTCACGACGTTCATGGCGATCATGCCGGCCGACAAGCCGAAATATCTTTTCCTGACGCTGATGGATGAGCCGCAGGGCCTGCCGGAAACGGGCGGTTATCGGACGGCTGCCTGGAACTCTGGCTCGGTGACGGCACGGATCATCGAACGGACCGGGCCTTTGCTTGGCATTCCGCCGCGTCTCGAATTGCCGACACAGCCTTTCCCGCTGCTCGCCAAGCTCGGCTATGGCATCGCCAATGTTCCCCAGACGAGTCGGGGAGAGCATTGATGCGGCTTGATGCACTCTTCCCCGATGCATTAATCGAACCGCCGGCTTTTGGTGCGCGTGAGATCGCTGGCCTTGCCTGTGACAGCCGATTGGTTGCCAAGGATCAAGTCTTTTTCGCCGTTCCTGGCACCAAGGCGGATGGTTTGACCTATGCGCCCGAGGCGGTGCGGCGTGGTGCCTTGGCCGTCGTCACGGAACAATCCGCATCGGTGCCGTTCGAAACGGCGGCTCTGGTCAAAGTCGCGGATGTTCGTTCCGCGCTCGCGATTGCCTCGGCCCGTTTCTATGCGCGCCAGCCTGAAACCGTGGTTGCGGTGACGGGGACCAGCGGCAAGACATCGGTCGCAGCCTTTGCCCGGCAGATCTGGGCCAGCCTGGGGTTCAAGGCCGCTTCTGTCGGCACTTTGGGCGTCGTGGCCCCGGATGGCGCGAGCTATGGCGGTCTGACGACGCCTGATCCGATCAGCCTGCATCGCACGCTCGATGAATTGGCCGGCGCCGGCGTGACGCATCTTGCCTTGGAAGCGTCCTCGCACGGGCTCGATCAGCATCGGCTGGATTATGTGCGGCTGAAGGCGGCGGGTTTCACCAATCTCTCGCGCGATCATCTCGATTATCATCCGACCCTCGAAGCCTATTTCCAGGCGAAGCTCCTGCTCTTCACCCATGTCTTGCCGGCTGACGGCACGGTGGTGGTCGATGCCGACAGTTCCGCCGGCCATGAGGTGATCGATGTCGCCAAGGCGCGCGGGCTGAAGGTCTTTTCCTTAGGGTTTGCGGGCGAGACACTGCACCTCCTCGAGGCCAGACCCGAGGCGGCGGCGACTTTGCTGCGCTTGACCTTCGCAGGCAAGGATTGGGCCTTGCGCCTGCCTCTGGTTGGGAGTTTCCAAGCTGCCAATGCCTTGATGGCGGCTGGCCTTTGCATCAGCACCGGCGCTGCGCCGGACGCGGTTTTTGCCGCGCTTGAAAGGCTCGAAGGTGCCCCTGGCCGCCTCGAAAAGGTCGGTGAACGGCGTGGTGCGTCCATTTTCGTCGATTATGCCCACAAGCCCGATGCGCTGGAAAAAGCCTTGCAGGCCTTGCGGCCCTTCACGCAAAAGAGGCTGATCGTGATTTTCGGGTGTGGTGGCGATCGCGATGCCGGCAAGCGGCCCCTGATGGGTGAAATCGCTGCGCGGCTCGCCGATCATGTCATTGTCACCGATGACAATCCGCGCAGCGAGGATCCAGATCTCATTCGCAAGGCCATTCTGCAAGGGGCTGGTTCAGGTCCTCATATTCGCGAGATCGGCGATCGCGAGGCGGCGATCAAAAGCGGAATTGGCATGCTGGAGCCCGGCGATCTTCTGCTGATTGCTGGCAAGGGCCATGAAACCGGCCAGATCCTGGCTGACAGGACGCTGCCCTTTTCCGATCGCGATTGCGCCCGCGCGGCGCTTGAGGACCATGCTGCATGAACGAGATTTTGATGCCCGAAAGCGTCGATAAGGAGATTTTGTGGACGCCGCTCGGTCTCGTCACGCCTTTGCAGGCCCGTGTCAGTGGTCATGTTCCGTTGCGCCCGGCGCGCGGGATTTCCATCGATACGCGGACATTGCGCGAGGATGATCTCTTCTTCGCCATCAAGGGTGATAACAGCGATGGCCACGATTACGTCCCCGCGGCCTTCGCCAAGGGCGCCATGGCGGCGGTCGTCGATGAAGCTCATGCCGACCGTCTAGCAGCGCATGGCCCTCTCTATGTCGTGCATGAGGTTCTGCCGGCGCTCGAACGCCTTGGCCAGGCGGCGCGCCGGCGCGTCGAGGCTCGCGTCGTCGCGGTGACGGGATCGGTCGGCAAAACCTCGACCAAAGAGGCTCTGCGGCTGGTCTTGACCCAGGGCGGCTCTGTCCATGCCTCGGTCGCGTCTTATAATAATCATTGGGGCGTGCCGTTGACCCTCGCGCGCATGCCGCGCGACGCGCGTTTCGGGATTTTCGAGATCGGCATGAATCATCCGGGCGAAATCACTCCGCTCGTTGGCATGGTGCGACCGCATGTTGCGATCATCACCACGGTGGCTCCGGTCCATCTCGAATATTTCGAGAATGTCGAGGCGATCGCCGACGCAAAGGCTGAGATTTTCTCAGGATTGGTGCCGGGCGGCGTCGCGATCATCCATCGTGATATTCCGCAGTTCGAGCGGCTGGCCGAGGCGGCGAGACATTCGCCCGCCGGATTGATCGCCAGTTTCGGCACGCATGAGAAAGCCGATGCGCGTCTTCTCGATCTGACACCATCATCCGATCATTCGATGGTCAAGGCCTCCATCCAGGGAGAGACCCTGACTTATCGCCTTGGCGCGCCGGGCCGGCATTTCGCGGAAAATTCCCTGGCTGTCCTGCTCGCCGCCAAGGCCTGCGGCGTCCCGCTCGAGGATGCCGCCGCTGTCCTTGCCTTTTGCGCGCCCCAGGCCGGGCGCGGCCAGCAACTGGTCCTGGAAGCGGGTGATGGCCCCTTCCGTCTCATTGATGAAAGCTATAATGCCAATCCGGCCTCCATGCGCGCGGCGTTGGAAATGGCCGGCACTTTGCCGTTGGAAGGGGTCGGCCGGCGCATCGCCATCCTGGGTGATATGCTGGAATTAGGCCCCCAGGCTCCGGATTTACATGCTCAATTGGCTGATATCCTGCGTGAGGCATGTTTCGATCTCGTCTTCGCGGCGGGTCCCTTGATGCGGCATCTCTATGACGCGCTGCCGAGCGGTCTGCGCGGGGAATGGCGCGCGAAGGCCGAGGATCTCGTGCCGATCGTCGGCGCCACGGTCCAGCGCAATGATATTGTGCTTGTCAAAGGCTCGAACGGCAGCCGCATGAAACTGCTGGTCGAAAGCCTCAAGGACAAGGCGCGGCGGGCGGGAGCGGAAACGGTCTAAACCGTCTTCGCTAAAATTTTTGAGTTCGTGTGTTTTTGTCGCAGAGCCGGGCTGCTTTCCCAAAAAGCTGTTGGGGTTCAAAACGCATCAAACCAAAGCACCGGCTTTTGGATTTGATGCTCGGGGTTTTTGTAAACGATGCTGACCTGGCTTGCCGAATTCGCGGTCTATTTCACACCGCTCAACCTGTTTCGCTATATCACCTTCCGGACCGGAGGGGCGATCGCGACCGCTTTGTTCTTTGTGTTCTTCTTTGGTCCCAACATCATCAAATCGCTGCGCATCAAACAGGGTAAGGGCCAGCCGATCCGGAGCGATGGACCACAATCGCATCTTCTGACCAAGAAGGGCACGCCCACCATGGGCGGCTTGATGATCCTTTCGGGTCTCTTCGTCTCGACTTTGCTCTGGGCCAATCTATCCAATCATTATGTCTGGGTCGTGCTCTGGGTCATGCTCGGTTATGGCGCCATCGGTTTTTATGATGATTATCTCAAGGTGACGAAACAGACCCACAACGGCTTTTCCGGCCGGGGGCGTCTGGCCTGCGAGGCGGGGGTGGCGCTGGTCGCCTGCATCGCCATGATGAAACTGGGCACGCCGCATATGACCTCCCTCGCTTTTCCGGCGGTCAATGGCTATGTCGTCGATCTCGGTCTCTTCTTTCTGATCTTCGGGCCTTTTGTGATCGTCGCCTCGGGCAATGCGGTCAATCTGACCGATGGTCTCGACGGCCTCGCCATCGTGCCTGTGATGATCGCGGCGGGAACTTTCGGGATCATCGCCTATCTCGTTGGTAATGCCATCTACTCCGATTATCTGCGCATTAATTTCGTGCCCGGCGCCGGTGAACTCGCCGTGGTCAGTGGCGCGGTCATCGGCGCAGGTCTCGGCTTTTTGTGGTTCAACGCGCCGCCCGCGCAGATTTTCATGGGCGATACCGGTTCATTGGCGCTCGGTGGCCTGCTTGGTACCATTGCCGTCGCGATCAAACATGAAATGGTGCTTGCCATTGTCGGCGGCCTTTTCGCGCTCGAAACGCTTTCGGTCATTGTGCAGGTCGTGTCCTTTAAGCTGACCGGCAAGCGCGTCTTCAAAATGGCGCCGATCCATCATCATTTCGAACAACTCGGCTGGTCCGAGCCGCAGGTCGTGGTCCGTTTCTGGATCATTGCCTTCGTGCTCGCGCTCGTCGGCCTTTCGACCTTGAAGCTGAGGTAGGCATGACACCGGTCACAGCATTCAAGGGCAAGCGCCTTGCCTTGTTTGGTCTCGGCGGGTCGGGGCTCGTCAGTGCGCAAGCGCTGAAAGCGGGCGGCGCCGAGGTCGCCGTTTGGGACGACAAGGACAGCGCGCGTGAAACCGCCAAAGCCAAGGGGCTTGAGGTTCTCGATCTTTCGCAAGCGGACTGGAGCCAGTTTTGCGCCTTGGTGCTGGCTCCTGGCGTCCCCCTGACGCATCCCAAACCGCATTGGACGGTCGAAAAGGCACGCGCCGCCGGCATCGAAATCATTGGCGATATCGAACTATTTTGCCGTGAACGGCGCTTGATCGCCCCGAAATCGCCTTTCGTCGCGATCACCGGCACCAATGGGAAATCGACGACGACCGCGCTTGTCGCCCATCTGTTCCAGACCTTTGGCTATGAGGTCGCGATCGGCGGCAATATCGGCACGCCGATCCTTGCCTTGGAGCCTCCATCGCCGACCCGTGTCCATGTGATCGAGTGTTCCTCGTTCCAGATCGATCTGACGCCGACGCTTGATCCTTGGGTCGGCGTGCTGCTCAACATCACGCCCGATCATCTCGATCGTCATGGCACGATGGAAAATTATGCGGCGATCAAGGCGCGGCTCGTCATGGGCGCCGATAAGGCCGTCATCTGTCTCGATGATGAGCCTTGCGTCGCTATTGCTGAAACTCTGCGGCAAAAGCACAAGCCCAGCACTTTCGTTTCGATCAGCCATCCAGAATTGCGCGACGGCATTATTCTCGATGGGACGACGCTCGTGCGTCATGTCGATGGCGGCTCGGTGGTGATCGCTGATCTTGCTGGTATTGCCTCCTTGCGGGGCCGGCACAATGGCCAGAATGCCGCCGCCGCTGTCGCGGCTCTCGGCGCGCATGGATATAATCTCGATCTCGTGCGCAAGGGGCTTGAGAGCTTTCCCGGCCTGCCGCATCGCCTCGAAGAAGTCGGACGCCTCGGCAATGTTCTTTTCGTCAATGATTCCAAGGCGACCAATGCCGATGCGGCGGAAAAGGCCTTGTTGTCCTTCGAGAATATTTTCTGGATTCTCGGTGGCAAGCCGAAGGCCGGTGGCATCGATCCTCTGCGGCCTTTATTCGGTAAGATTGCTAAAGGCTATCTGATCGGCGAGGCGAGCGAGGCTTTCGCGGCGACGATCGGCGATGCCTTTCCACTCGAACGCTGTGGCACGCTCGATGTCGCCACCGCCGCCGCCGCGCGTGACGCGGACGCGAGCGCGCTGCCGGACCCGATCGTGCTGCTTTCGCCGGCTTGCGCCTCCTATGACCAATTCCCCGATTTCGAAAAGCGCGGCGACAAGTTTCGCGAGCTCGCCCGCGCCATCATCGGCCGGTCCGGTTGATCCGAACCTGCACAAACCCTTGATCCTCACCCTTCTTCCGAGACGGAGGGCACAGCATGATAAGCAGGGCAGAGCGTTCGCCTTTGGCCAATTGGTGGTGGACCGTCGATCGCTGGCTGCTGGCCAGCGTTTTGATGTTGATGGTGCTCGGCCTCGTATTGACCATGGCCGGCAGCCCGCCGGTCGCTGAAAGGCTCGGACTCTCGACCTTTCATTTCGTGCATCGGCAGGTGCTCTATCTCATTCCGACGCTGGCCGTGCTGCTCGCCGCCTCCTTTCTCACGCCACGGCAGGTGCGCCGCTCGGCCTTGATCATCTATGTCGTTTCGATGGCTTTGATCATCGCGGCGCTTCTCTTTGGTCATGAGGTCAAGGGCGCGCGGCGCTGGATTTTCGGCATTCAGCCGTCGGAATTTTTGAAGCCTGCTTTCGTCATCCTCATCTCCTGGGCTTTTGCCGAGGGTGGCACGCGCCGCGATGTGCCGGGCAATCTCATCGCGCTCATGCTTCTCCCCCTCACGATCATTCCCTTGATGCTCCAGCCGGATTTCGGTCAGACCCTGCTCGTCTCGCTGGTCTGGGCGGCGCTCTTCTTCATGGCCGGTTTGCACTGGTTCTGGGTCGTTGGCATTGGCGGCGCGGGCATCAGCGGCGGGCTGCTTGCCTATAAATTCGTGCCGCATGTGCGCGCCCGCGTCTTGAAATTTCTCGACCCTGGCACGGGCGGCGGTATTGTTGACACGTTCCAGGTCGATACCGCCCTCGACAGCTTTCTCTCCGGCGGCTGGTTCGGCAAGGGGCCGGGCGAGGGGACGGTCAAGCGCATTCTGCCGGACGCGCATACAGATTTCATTTTCGCGGTGACGGGAGAGGAATTCGGCATTGCCGCCTGTCTCTTCATCGTCTCGATTTTCGCCTTCATCGTCTTGCGCGGTCTGCTCTCCTCCTCCAGCAATGAGGACCCGTTCTGTCGTTTTGCCGCCGCCGGCCTCACAATGTTGTTCGGCATACAGAGCGCCATCAATATGGCGGTGAACCTGCACCTGATGCCGGCCAAGGGGATGACCTTGCCGTTCATTTCCTATGGAGGGTCCTCGCTGATTTCACTCGCCTTGGCGATCGGCTTTCTGATTGCCGTCTTGCGCAAGAGGCCGCGCTCGGCCGTGCTGCTCGAACAGGATGGGAAGGTTCTGGCGTGAGCGATCTGCACCCTATTCTTGTCGCGGCTGGTGGCACCGGCGGGCATTTGTTTCCCGCGGAAGCCTTGAGCCGCGTGCTGATCAAGCGCGGCTTTCCGGTCGAACTCATCACCGATGAACGGGCCACCAAATATGGCTCGGAATTTCCGGCGCGCGCGACCCATGTGGTCGCCTCGGCGACGCCGAGCCAGGGATCGCCGCTGCATCGCTTGCTGGCCCTGGGGGCGCTCGCGCGTGGCACATGGGAGGCGGTCAGGCTCCTTAAACGCATTCGCCCAAGCGTGCTCGTGGGGTTCGGCGGCTATCCGACGGTGCCGCCGGTGCTCGCCGCAAGCTGGCTCGGCGTGCCCTCGATCCTGCACGAGCAGAATGCGGTCATGGGCCGCGCCAATCGCTTTCTGGCTGGCCGCGTCAATGCCGTCGCCAAGGGGTTCGAAGGGCTGGGTGGCATCGATCCGGGGATCGCGGCGAAAACGGTGCTGACGGGTAATCCCGTGCGTCCGGCCGTACTCGCGGCGGCGCAGCAACCCTATCTCGAGGATGTCGATGGCCGTTTGCGGCTTCTGGTGACGGGCGGTTCGCAAGGCGCGCGCATCATGTCGGATGTCGTGCCGAAGGCAATCGAACTCGTGCCCGAGGCGATCCGCGCGCGTTTCATCATCGTCCAGCAGGCCCGCCCCGAGGATGAAGCGCGTGTGCGCGCCATTTACGCCAATCTCGGTGTTGAGGCGACGATCCAATCCTTCTTCACCGATCTGCCGTCGCGGATCGCCGAGGCCAATCTCGTCATTGGCCGGGCTGGTGCCTCGACTGTCTCCGAACTCGCCGTTATCGGACGCCCGTCCATTCTCGTGCCGTTTCCGCATGCGCTCGATCAGGATCAGGCGGCCAATGCGGCGCATCTTTCCGCGACGGGCGCGGCGCTCGTGGTCCCCCAGACGGAATTTACCCCGGATTGGCTGGCGAGCCGGCTCGTCGAGATCGATGCAGACCGGCCGGCTCTCGCCAAGAAAGCCTATGCGGCCCGCAAGGCGGGGCTTCCCGATGCCGCCGAAAGGCTGGCTGATCTCGTTATCCGGTTTGCCTCAGGCGAAAAAACGATTCATGCAGGAGACAATCGATGAAATTGCCGCGCGAACTCGGCCCCATCCATTTCGTCGGGATTGGCGGCATCGGCATGTCCGGCATTGCCGAGGTCCTGCTCAATCTTGGTTATCACGTCCAGGGATCCGACGCGGCGGAAAACGCCAATGTGTTGCGGCTGCGCACCAAAGGCGCGACGATCGCCATCGGCCATAAGCCTGAAAATCTGGGCGATGCGGCCGTGGTCGTGGTCTCGACCGCGATCAAGCGCGACAATCCGGAACTGGTCCATGCGCGTGAATTGCGTCTGCCGGTCGTGCGCCGCGCCGAAATGCTGGCCGAATTGATGCGGCTGAAACAATGTGTCGCGGTTGCCGGCACCCATGGCAAAACGACGACGACCTCGCTGGTCGCCACTTTGCTCGATGCGGGCAAATTCGATCCAACCGTTATCAATGGCGGGATTATCAATGCCTATGGCACCAATGCGCGGCTGGGCGCGGGCGACTGGATGGTGGTCGAGGCCGATGAAAGCGACGGTACGTTCCTGAAACTGCCGGCCGATATTGCCATTGTCACGAATATCGATCCTGAACATCTCGATCATTTCAAGACTTTCGACGCCATCAAACAGGCGTTTCGCGCCTTTATTGAAAATATTCCCTTCTATGGTTTCGCGGTCATGTGCCTCGATCATCCGGTGGTGCAGGAACTGGTCGGCACGATCGAGGATCGCCGGATCATCACCTATGGCGAGAATCCGCAGGCAGACATGCGCCTCGTCGATGTCAATCTCGATGGCGGCATGTCACGTTTCAATGTCGTCGTGCGCGATCGCAAGGCGGGGCAGGGGAAGCGCTTCGAGGAACGGCGTGTCGAGGATCTGCTCATGCCCATGCCGGGGCTGCATAATGCCTTGAATGCGACGGCGGCTTTGAGTGTCGCCTTGCAGCTGGGCATGAGCGATGATGCGATCCGTTCGGCTTTGCGTGGTTTTGGGGGCGTCAAGCGCCGCTTCACCCGCACCGGCGAATGGAATGGCGCGCAAATCTTCGATGATTACGGGCATCATCCGGTGGAAATCGCGGCCGTTCTGCGCGCGGCGCGCGCCTCGACCAAAGGCCAGGTGATCGCCGTCGTGCAACCACATCGCTATACGCGCCTGCATTCCTTGTTCAATGAATTTGCAAGCTGCTTCAATGATGCCGACGTGGTGATCGTCGCCGATGTGTATGCGGCGGGCGAACCGCCAATCGACGGCGCCGACAAGGAGCATTTGATGCGCGCCTTGAAAGCCTTCGGCCATCGCCAGGCCATGGTTCTCCGCGCACCGGAAGATCTCCCAGCACTCATCCGCAGCCTCGCGCATCCCGGTGACTATGTCGTGTGTTTAGGGGCCGGCAATATTACGCAATGGGCCTATGCGCTTCCTGGTCAGCTTGCCGCGCCTGTCAGCAAGGCCTCCTGAAATGTTTGCCGATCTCATTCCGCGTCTGAGGGACGCCATGCCGGAATTGCGCGGTGAATTGCAGACCAATGTGCCGCTTGCGCCCTGGACATGGTTCAAAACCGGCGGGCCGGCGCAATGTGTCTATGTCGCGCCGGATGTCGAGGATCTCGCTTATTTCCTCGGCAATCTCGACCCGGATATTTCAATCTTCGTCTTAGGGCTCGGCTCGAATATTCTTGTGCGCGATGGCGGCATTGAAGGTGTCGTCATCAGTTTCGGTCCGTCTTTCCACAAAATCGTGATTGAAGGCGATACGATCAGCGCCGGTGCCGCTGTTGCTGATGTGAAACTTGCCAGCGCCGCCGCCATGGCGGGTCTCGGCGGTTTCGCTTTTTTGCGTGGCATTCCGGGTACGATCGGCGGTGCCTTGCGCATGAATGCAGGGGCTTTTGGTGGGACGATCGCTGATATTCTCGTCTCTTGCGAAGGCCTCGACCGGCGTGGCGCCTTGCACCATTTCACGCCGGAGGAAATGGGCTTTTCCTACCGCCATTGCGCCGTGGAAGGCATTATTTTCACGCAAGGACTGTTTGCGGGCTGGCCGGAAAATCCCGAAAAGATCCGCGAGGATATGGGAAAGATCGCGCAGGAGCGCGCCAAGACGCAGCCGGTCAATACGCGGACCGGCGGTTCGACCTTCAAGAATCCCAATGGTGCGAAAGCCTGGGAATTGATTGATCGCGCCGGCTGCCGTGGCCTGACGCTAGGTGATGCGCAAGTCTCTGAGCTGCATTGTAATTTTCTCGTCAATCGCGGCAAGGCGAGCGCCGCGGATATCGAAAATCTTGGTGAGATGGTGCGCCAGAAGGTGCTGGCCGAAACGGGTGTGGAACTCGAATGGGAAATCCTGCGGGTTGGTCGGCCGCCCGTTGCTCATAAAACTTCACGCTGACTGAAGGAGAAGCGGATCGTGGCGAAACATGTGGCCGTGCTGATGGGCGGTCTTTCGGCCGAGCGCGAGGTCTCGCTGTGCTCGGGGGCGGCTTGTGCTGAGGCTCTGCGCGGCGAGGGGTTCGAGGTCACGGAAGTGGATGTCGATCGCCAGATCGGCGAAAGGCTCGCGGCCTTGCGGCCTGATGTCGCTTTCAATGCTTTGCATGGCCGATTCGGCGAGGATGGCATCATCCAGGGCGTTCTGGAAATGCTGGCCATTCCCTATACGCATTCGGGCGTTCTCGCCTCGGCGCTCGCCATGCGCAAGGACCGTGCGCGCGACGTTCTGGCCGCTGCGGGTGTCCCGATTGCCAAGGGCGTCACGGTTGACCGGCTGGAGGCGGCGCAACGCCATATTTTGCCACCGCCTTACGTGATCAAGCCGCTCGGCGAAGGCTCTTCCTTCGGCGTGTTCATCGTGCGGGAGGATCAGGCCTATCCGCCACAAGAGTTAACGCGTTCCGACTGGGCTTTCGGTAACCGTGTTCTGGTTGAATCCTATATAGGAGGGCGCGAGCTGACCTGTGCCGTCATCGGCGAAAAAGCTCATGATGTCATAGAGATAAAGGCCGTTGGCGGCGGCTGGTACGATTATGACGCCAAATATCGAAAAGGTGGATCTATCCACATCCTTCCTGCCGAACTTAAACGAAATATTTACCAAAATGTTCAACTCTTATCGCTCAAGGCACATAAGGCCCTCGGCTGCCGTGGCGTGAGCCGGACTGATTTCCGTTACGACGACCGTCCCGAAGGGACGGGCGAATTGATCGTCCTGGAAGTCAACACTCAGCCCGGCATGACGGAGACCTCCTTGCTGCCAGAAATTGCGGCCTATGCCGGTCTCTCGTTTGGTGAGCTTGTTCGATGGATGGTGGACGACGCCTCCTGCGATCGTTGATTTTTTCGAAAGCGGGGCTTGGCCCCGCGGCCTTCGCCTATGCGGGGACATCGGCCAGCGCGAGGAGCCAGTGGGTTTCCTTTGCACCGTCCGTCCGTCCCGGCGGGCGCTCGCCTGCTGAGCCTTCTTATGCCCGGAAGCTTGTGGCACGCTTGAGCGGCCCCGGCATGAGCATGATCTTGGCCCTCTCCTTTCTGGGCGCGGTCGGTCTTTATGGCGCGATCAAGGGTGGCGAATATGCCGCTTTCGTTGCTGAATATGGCGAGCCTCAGGATCTTGCCGCCAAGGCGATGGGGTTCGGCATCAAAGCGGTGACCATCGCGGGCACCCGGGAATTAAGCGAAGACGAGATTCTCGCCCAGGCCGGGATTGGTACGCGCAATTCCCTGTTGTTTCTGGATGTCGCGGCCGTCCGCGCGAATCTGTTGAATCTTGCTCTCGTCAAGAGCGTCAGCGTCAGCAAACTGTTTCCCAACCGGCTCCTGATCGAGGTCGAGGAACGCCAGCCTTTCGCGCTCTGGCAGAAGGATGGGAAGGTGCAGGTCGTCGCGCGCGATGGCAAATCGATCGATTGGCTGCGCGATGATCGTTTTCTTCGTCTGCCCTTGGTGACCGGCGACGGGGCGAATAATAAGCTCGACGAATATCTTGGCCTTCTCGATGCGGCGGGCGATCTGCGCGAGCAGATACGCGCGGGCATTTACGTTGCCAACCGGCGTTGGACGTTGTCGATGCGCAATGGCGTGGAAGTGCTGTTGCCGGAAGACGACCCCAAGGCGGCTGTCGCCGCGCTCGTGACCCTGCAGCGCCAGTCGCATGTGCTCGACAAGGACGTGATCTCACTCGATTTCCGCCAGCCCGGACGCATGGTCGCGCATCTTTCCGCCGAAGCCGCCGCCGAACGCGCTGAAATGCTGGCGCATAAAACCGCCAAGAAGAAGGGGGGCTAGCGTCTCATGAATCCTCCCACGCTCGCTCCTCGCCTCCGTCCTTTGCCGAGCCGCAAGAGCACGATTCTGTCTGTGCTCGATATTGGCACGTCCAAGATTGTCAGCCTGATCGCCAGGCTCAACCCTACCGAAGCCTCCGAGACCTTGCGGGGGCGCACGCATCGCTGTCGCATTCTCGGCATCGGCCATCAGCGTTCGCGCGGGATGAAGGGTGGCACTGTTGTCGACATGCTGGAAGCCGAGAGCGCGATCCGGCTTGCTGTTGACGCAGCCGAACGCATGGCCGGCGTGCAGGTCGAAAGCGTCATCATCAATGTGACGGGCGGCCGGCTCGCCTCGCAATTGTTCGACGCCAAGGTGGGTATTGTCTCCCGCGCGGTCGGCGAAAACGATGTGCATCGCGTGCTTGAGGCCTGCGCGCATCGCGGCGCCCAGCAGGGGCGAGCAGTGCTGCATGCCTTGCCCATGGGGTTTTCTCTCGGCGAGACACGGTCGATCCGCGATCCGCGCGGCATGATCGGCGATGAACTCGGCGCGGCCATGCATGTCCTGAGCTGCGATGCCGCTGCTGCCCGCAATCTGATGCTGGCGGTCGAGCGTTGTCATCTCAGCGTCGATGCCATGGTCGCCACCCCTTATGCGAGCGGTCTCTCGGCTCTAGTTGATGATGAAGCCGAACTCGGCACGGCGGTCATCGATATGGGGGGCGGCACGACCTCGATCGGCCTCTTTTCCGGCGGCTCGCTCGTGCATGTCGATGCTTTCGCGGTTGGTGGCCATCATGTCACCATGGATGTCGCGCGCGGCCTCAACATGCGCCTTGCCGATGCCGAACGGCTTAAAACTCTGCATGGCGCTTGTCTCGCCGCGAGCTCCGATGAGCGCGACATGATTGGTGTGACGCAGGCCGATGATGATGGTGATCACGCGACGCATGTGCCGAAATCGCATCTCGTGCGGATTATCAAGCCGAGGATCGAGGAAATTCTGGAACTGGTCCGCGATCGTCTGCATGCCGCCGGGTTTCCGGCCCATGCCGGCCGCAGGCTGGTGCTCACCGGCGGCGCCTGTCAATTGACAGGCCTGCCGGAAATGACCAAACGGATCGTCTCCGGTCAGGTTCGAATCGGACGCCCGCTCGGCGTTCAAGGGCTCCCGGATGTTGCGAAAAGCCCGGCCTTTTCGGCTTCTGTCGGCCTGATGATCTATCCGCAGGTCAGCGGGATCGAACATTTTCGGCCGGGCGTCGGGCATGCCCCGACGGATGCTGGTTCCGATCGTTATATGCGGCGGGTCGGGCGCTGGCTGCGCAATAGTTTCTGACATTTCTCGCCGGGGAATTTCGGTTTTTCGGCGTGAAAAGAAGATTTTCAAAACCGGGTTTTTCGAGACGTGGCGGCGGCACGAAAAACCCGAACAATTCAAAGCCCGGAGTTTGCTCCGGCGCCTTTGGTGGCAAAGGCGAATATTAACAACCTGGGCGGTTCCGGACCGGACGCCATGTCGAGAGGCCAGACAATGACGATCAATCTCAAAGCTCCGGAACTCCGGGAACTGAAACCCCATATTATGGTCTGCGGGGTGGGCGGTGCCGGTGGCAATGCGGTCAACAATATGATCGTGTCCGGATTGATTGGTGTCGAATTCATCGTCGCCAATACCGACGCGCAAGCGCTGACCGCGTCCAAGGCCGATCGCATCATCCAGATGGGCCTGCAAGTGACCGAGGGCCTCGGCGCCGGTTCGCAGCCCGAGGTCGGCCGCGCGGCAGCCGAAGAAGCGATCGAGGAAATTCGCGATCATCTTTCCGGCGCGCATATGTGCTTCGTGACGGCCGGTATGGGCGGTGGCACTGGCACGGGCGCAGCGCCTGTCATCGCGCGCGCTGCGCGCGACATGGGCATTTTGACGGTTGGTGTTGTCACCAAGCCGTTCCAGTTCGAGGGCGCGCGGCGTATGCGCGTCGCGGATGCCGGTATTACCGAATTGCAGAAATCGGTCGATACGCTGATCGTCATCCCGAACCAGAATCTGTTCCGTATCGCCAACGAAAAGACCACGTTCGCCGACGCCTTCGCGATGGCGGATCAGGTGCTTTATTCCGGTGTTGCCTGCATCACCGATCTGATGGTCAAGGAAGGCCTGATCAATCTCGATTTCGCCGACGTGCGGGCGATCATGCGGGAAATGGGCAAGGCGATGATGGGCACCGGCGAAGCCTCGGGCGACAAGCGCGCCCTGATGGCGGCCGAGGCCGCGATCGCCAATCCGCTGCTCGACGAAGTCTCCATGAAGGGCGCGCGCGGCCTGCTCATTTCCATCACGGGCGGTAACGACCTGACCCTTTACGAAGTCGACGAGGCGGCGAGCCGCATCCGTCAGGAAGTGGACGAGGACGCCAATATCATCCTTGGCGCGACGTTCGATCAGAGCCTCGATGGGATCGTGCGTGTGTCTGTCGTCGCGACGGGCATTGATCAGCCGATCGGCACACATGAATTGACGGCCGCTGAAAGCCGCATCAGCGAGGTTGCCAATCGATTGCGGGCGCAGACGGCGGCCCGGCCGATCGAGACCAGCCCGGCGCGCGCGCCGGTCGAGGTCTATACCGCACCGCAGCCGGTGCCGGCGGCTTATGAGAATGTCGCCGTGGCCGAGCAGGATTATGCATCCATGCCGCAGCCCCAGGTCGCCCAATTCGCGCAGGGCGCTCCGGCGCGTGCGCCTCAGGTTGCCCCGCAAGCCGGACTTCCCGCTCCCATGCAGGGCGGGCACGCTGCCAATGTGCAGGGTGTGCACGTGCAGCCGGTCGCACCGCAGGCTCCGCTCTATCCGGTGGCTCAGGCCCCGCAGCGTGTTGCCGAAGATCCTTATGCGCCCGGTCCCTTCATTCCCCCGGCGCCAGAAAATCCGGTGGTGCGGCAGCAGCGCATGCCGCGCCTTGAGGATCTGCCGATGCCGGTCCAGGAACAGATCCGCGCGCAGCGTGGCGAGGCCCCGGCTGAAAGCCATGGCGACGTGAAGCGCCGGACCTTGCTGGAGCGCCTGGCTTCCTTCGGGATTAGCCGTCAGGACGAAACCGCCGCCGTTTCACGTGAACGGCCGGCCGCTCCGGTTCACCCGCAACAGGCTCACGCCCATCAGGGCCAGCAGCGCCCCAGCGCGCCGCAGCCAGCCTATCCGGCGCAGCAGGCTCCCGGTCCCGTCCATGCTGAATATGGCAAACGCCCGGCCCAGGCGCCTTTGCAGCGTCCGGCTCAAGATCCTCATGGCCGCGCCGCCTATCCGCAACGCAGCCACGAGGAAGAGCAATTGGAAATCCCGGCCTTCCTGCGGCGGCAGTCGAGCTGAACACTCGGAGCGCCAAACCGAAAGTGGCCACCACTTTCGGATGAATGTGATGCCGTGACACTGGTCGCGGGTTTCGCGCCGTCCGGATTCGCAATGGCTTAGCTTGCGGATTCGGGCGGTTTTTGCACAATGGACCAGAGATCTTATCGGCTTCGACGCGAGTCAGCCTCTGAAATAAAATTCAACTTTGCTTCCGAATGGGGAAGTTTGGCGGGAAAAAGCCATACAATTTTCAAGAATTATGCTTTAGAGCAAGATCACATCGGGTTGAATGGATATTGGTGGGGAGCCAAGGTCCATCAGGACGAAGCCTTATACCATCGGTCATAAAGAAATGACTGCTGGACCAGTTTTGAATTTTCGCTAACACTCTGAAAAAGCGAAAACTCAAGAAGGGACTCAAAGGTCGCTTTGCGCGGCTTTTGATAGGGGATCCGAATTCGGCAACAAGCGAGCGGGCATATGACAGAGGTTTTCCATGTCACATCGAGGCTTTGGAAAGGCGCAGGCCTTGCCAAACGCGCGTTCCTGCTCTCGGTTTCGCTGCCGCTTGCCGCCTGTTCCTCCATGGGGGATTTCGACGCCTCAAAGAGCCTGAACCCGACGAATTGGTTCAAGGGCGAGAAATATGAGGCCAAGGTGATCCCTGACGTGCCGGCGGATGATATCTATAATCAGGGCCTCGTCCGCCTGCAGAAAAAGGATTATGAAGCGGCGGGCAAGAAATTCGCCGATCTCGAAAAGCAATATCCCTATTCTCAATGGCAGAAGAAGGGATTGCTGATGAGCGCTTATAGCCAATATCAAAATGGCAGTTATGACGACGCCATTGCGTCGGCGCAGCGCTATTACACGCTCTATCCCAATGCGCCGGATACGCCTTACGCCTATTATCTCGCGGCCATGTCCAATTATAACCAGATCCCGG
This sequence comes from Beijerinckia indica subsp. indica ATCC 9039, assembly GCF_000019845.1. NCBI lineage: Bacteria > Pseudomonadati > Pseudomonadota > Alphaproteobacteria > Hyphomicrobiales > Beijerinckiaceae > Beijerinckia > Beijerinckia indica. The sequence continues at coordinate 784,019 of NC_010581.1, forward strand.
ATGTCAGCCGTGATCAGGAGCGCGCCCAGAAGGCGGCGGTGTTGTTTCAACAGATCGCCGAGAAATTTCCAAAATCGGAATATGGCGAAGACGCCAAATATAAATTGCAGGTCTGCCGTGACCAGCTGGCCGGCAAGGAAATGTTCGTCGGCCGTTATTATCTGAACAACCACAATTATATCGCCGCGGTGAATCGTTTCCGCGAAGTGCTGGCCAAATATCAGACGACCCGCCATTCGGAAGAAGCCTTGATGCGCTTGACCGAAGCCTATCTGGCGCTTGGCATCGTCAATGAGGCGCAGACGGCGGCGGCGGTCCTTGGCCATAACTTCCCGGATTCTCAATGGTACAAGGATTCCTATGCCCTGCTGCAGGACAAAGGCTTGCAGCCGCAGGAGGAAAAAGGCTCCTGGATCTCCAACATCTTTCCAAAAACTTGGGCGTTGGGGGATCACGGAAACAAACCGGCTGAGCCGGAGGTCAAAACGGCTGAGGCTCCTCCGCCACCGGCGATCACTCCCGTGCCGACCCGTACCCCGGCCCGCAGAGGTCCCGTTACATTGCCGACGGTCGCTCCGCCGGAAATGCGCGGTCCCGCCGAGACCAGCAGTGCCCAGCCGCCCGCAGAAGAAAATTGGTTCTCGCGCACATTCCACAAAATGTGGGCCTCGAATGACGGTGAAAGCAAGCCGGCGGGGCAAGCGAACTGAATTTTCTCGTTTAAATTTCTACCTCGGGAATTCTTTCTTGGCGCAAGGTGCAGGAAGGCTCTACATTCGGACGCCTTCCTGATCGCTTGGCCTATAAGAGGGAAGGGATCACCCGACCCCATGCTCGTTCAACTCAATATCCGTAATATCGTCCTGATCGACCGGCTCGATCTCGAACTTGGCTCCGGCTTGACCATACTGACGGGCGAGACGGGGGCCGGTAAATCGATCCTTCTCGATGCCTTTGCCCTGGCGCTTGGCGCACGGGGAGACGGGAGCCTTGTTCGGCAGGGGGAAACCCAGGGGCAGGTGACGGCGCTGTTCGAACTCGCCCCTGGCCATCCGGCTGTGGAGGCGGCGCGTGCGCAGGAGATCGAAACCGATGGCGCCTTGATCCTGCGCCGCGTCCAGATGGCCGATGGCAGAACCAGAGCCTTTATCAATGATCAGCCGGTCAGCGCTCAAGCCTTGCGCGCTATCGGCCGTGGCCTCGTCGAAATCCATGGCCAGCATGACGACAGGGCCTTGGTCAATCCCGCCTTGCATCGTCAATTGCTCGATTTTTATGGCGGCCTTGGCGGTGATGTCACCCGACTTCAAGAGGTCCATGCGCGCCTGCGCGGTTTGCGGCGGGAACAGTCCGAGGAAGAAGAACGGCTTCGAAAGGCCCGCGCGGACGCCGAATATCTGCGCCATGCCCATGCCGAACTGAATAAGCTCGCTGTCACGGACAATGAGGAAAATCATCTGGCCGAGCAGCGGGCCGTGATGATGCAGGCGGAAAAAGTGGCCGGCGAATTACGCGATGCCTATGACACGGTCGCCGGCGATCATGCGCCGATCCCCATGCTCTCTTCGACCTTGCGGCGGCTGGAGCGGCGAGAAACCCAGGCGCCGGCGCTGATCCAGCCTGTCGTGCAGGCGCTCGATGCGGCGCTGTCTGCGCTCGATCTCGCCGGCCAGGCCCTCGATACGGCGCTGAGGGAGGCCGACTATGATCCGCATGAATTGGAAAGGATCGAGGAGCGTCTTTTCGCCTTGCGTGCCGCTGCCCGCAAATATGCGGTGGCGACCGACCATCTCCCGGCTTTGGCGGATAAATTCGCCGAGGATCTGGCCTTGCTCGACGCCGGAGAGACGCGGCTCAAGCATCTGGCCGAAGCCGAGGCAGAAGCTGAGGCGGATTATCGGCGTTTGGCAAAGGATTTGACGGCTGCACGGCGCGCGGCGGCGGCGAGGCTCGATGCGGCGGTCATGGCTGAACTCCCGCCTCTGAAGCTCGAAAGCGCCAGTTTCATGACCGAAATCCGGGAAGAGACGCCTGGGCCGGAGGGCATGGATCAGGTCGAATTCTGGGTCAAGACCAATCCCGGAACAAGACCTGGGCCCTTGATGAAAGTGGCGTCGGGGGGCGAACTTGCCCGTTTCATGCTGGCTCTGAAAGTCGTGCTCGCCGATCGCGGCTCGGCGCCGACACTAGTGTTTGATGAGATCGATACGGGCGTTGGCGGTGCGGTCGCCGATGCGATTGGTCAAAGACTGGCTCGGCTTGCCGGCAAGGTGCAGGTTCTTGCCGTGACCCATGCGCCGCAGGTCGCGGCGAGGGCCAGCCAGCATTGGCGCATCGCCAAAGGGGCCGATGCGGAAGGGGAGAGCATAGCGACGCGGATCACGGTGCTGGCGTCGGCGGCGCGGCGCGAGGAAATTGCGCGGATGCTGGCCGGAGCGACGGTTACCGCGGAGGCGCGCGCCGCGGCCCGGCGGCTGATTGAAGGCGCGGCATGAAGGTTGTTGGAAAATTTTTTATGTATTTACAAATATTTACATAATTACATGTCTGGGTGGCCAACAGGCAGGACCAGAACGAAAATTCAAGAATATTTCGAAACTTATCCGTCACACATCTTGTAATATTTTTCGTTATTCATTCTTTTTTGTAAATAGTGAAATGCGCTCATGTGAAGGATGACGGCTTGGTGTTCTTATTTTTCCCGTTTATATGCGATGCACAATAATACCAAGTCTCGCGATGAGCGATGCTTGGTTCCTTGTCGAAATTTTCGCCTTTTCAAAGGTGTAGAGAAAATTTCGGAGTATCGCCAAGAGCCATTCTTGATGACTCTTGCCATGAGGTGATCCTTCGGGGCTGCCTTATGTCAGTTGAGTGGGGAAACCATCATGACCAATAACGCTTTCGTCAATTTGTTTTCACATATCAAACCGGGTGATACGGAATTCCGCACCGATGGTTTGCGGGATTTCTTCCAATATCGTGATCTCGGCGTCGCCGACGCGACGGGCGGCCGTGTGTTGGCGCAAGTTGTGAGAGCCAACAAGGCACCGGAGAAGGGCACGGGCTGGCATATTCACGAGGCGCAGTTCCATATCGTCATCATGCTGAAGGGTTGGGCGCGTTTCATGTATGGCGACAAGGAAACCCTGGTTTCCGCCGGTGACTGCGTGCATCAGCAGCCGGGCATCGTGCATTACCTTTTCGATTACTCGCCCGACATGGAATATATCGAGATCATCGGTCCGTCCGATTTCGCGAGCCCCGGTGTCGAAGGCCCCTGCGAAGTGCCGGCACCCACGCCCTGGGCGTAATCGATTGAAGGGACTATGCAGCCAGCTGAGGCTGGCTGCATCCGATTTTGCTTCCCGACTGGATGCAATGTCATGGATCTCCCTGTTACGACGCGTTTGATCGAGGCTAACGGTCTCATCTTCGAGATTGATGAATGCTTGCCCGCCAATGGCGATACGCGAAAGCTCGCGCTTTGCCTGCATGGATTTCCGGAATCGAAATTTTCCTGGAAACACCAATTGCCGTTGCTTGGGACGTTGGGCTACCGGGCCTGGGCGCCAAATTTGCGAGGCTATGGCGGAAGTTCACGCCCCAAAAGTGTCGGGGCCTATGGCCTTGATCATCTCGTCGCCGATGTGGAAGGTCTGATTGCGGCCTCCAAGGCCGAGGAGACCCTGTTGATCGGGCATGATTGGGGCGCAATCATTGCATGGCATTGCGCGATGCGGAAAATCCGCACCTTGAGCCGCCTCGTCATTATGAATGTGCCGCATCCAACGCGCTATATCGAGGAGATCGCCGTCAATCCAGCGCAGCGGCGCAAGAGCTGGTATGTCCTCTTCTTCCAATTGCCGCGGATTCCTGAATTTGTGCTCACGCGCAACAAGGCGCGGGCCATATCCGGCATCATCTTGAAAATGGCGGTCGACAGGAGCCGCTTTCCCGCTGAGGTTCTGGACCAGTATCGCGCCAATGCTCTGATCCCTGGCGCGATGACGGCGATGCTCAATTATTACCGCGCGGCTTTTCGCGCTGGCCGCAAGGCCATGGCTCCCTCACAAAACCGCGTCGAGGTTCCGACCCTGATCATCTGGGGCGAGGAAGACGGGGCGCTGGAAAAATCCCTCGTTTTCGGCACCGAACGTTTCGTGTCGGACCTGACGGTGCGCTTCCTCCCCGGTGTATCCCATTGGGTGCAGCAGGAAGCACCCGAAACGGTCAACGCAATCCTCCGCGCGTGGCTGACGCATGTACCGAGCCTCTAATAGGGGAGAGATCACATTGTGTCATGGGCTCCGGCGGGGGAAGATTTCCAGACTCGAGCGAAGCGGCAGCGATTTCTGGAATTCCATCATCGCTTGATAGGCCTTTTCCCTGGGAAATATTATCCGCAAGGGCCATGTGTATATAGGGGTCATCAAGGGAGAATATAACGCTTAGGCTCTTATTAACATAAAATATTGAAAGCAATTCTATGAATATGACGCTTGCGATAATTGAATATGAGATAAGAAAAATATTTTCTTTACGCATGAAAGGATCACCTATGATGCGATAATTGCTAAAATATTCTTCAATATGATGAGAAATTTAGAAAAATCTATAGATCTTCCGGGGAGGTGAGGGGCTTATACGGAGATGATCCCTCTCCTTGCGTGTCCGTCAATGGGTCTCATCTTAGACCGCGGGTCATGAGAACACTGATGGATGGGGCTGAAAAAAGTCGGGGCTACGCTGCTGCGGTAAATCACGCGCCTGTATTCATTGCGGAAAGCACGTCTCTATCAGTATGAATTAAGCTATCTACAGTCGCGACCAAGTCAATACTTTACTCATTTAAACATCTCCGCAATGATCGTGGCTATAAAGATGGCTGTCCAGGTCAAAATGCAGGAAGAAATTAAAAACAGAACTTTGTTATTTAGAACCCAATTTTGTATCTGCGGATACCGGATCGGCATCCTAAAGATACTCACCATAAATGGAATTGAACTTATCAGCATCAATTTTAACAAGAATATCCGATACGGAATGTTATTCCCGTTGATGATTGCCAAAAGTATAAATAGGGGGAATGCCGAGAAAAATGCTATGAATATGATATCAATGGCCCGTTTCATATATTTTATTTCCCGCGTTGGAACGCAGTCTTCAGTTGTGATGAAATTTATTGATAATTTGCATACATACTAATTTGTTCAGCGCATTGCATGCAGTTCTTGATTTGGCATTAACTTTCAAAATGTGACACAATACCCAGTATTGTCCTTGTTAAATAAAGGTAGCAATAACCAAGTACCATGATACCGATGAGGGCAATATCCAAGAATGAGAAGCGAGGAGAAGGCATTTGATGCACTCGCCGATAGCTGTGCCCAGCGCCAGCGAAATTGTTGTGCCAGGATTCACAGTGGAGAACAGTCCCGCCAAAGCGGCGGCTCCCTGCGCCTCCGTATTTAGCTTCGACAACACATCTGGCGACAACGTAAGGAACGCATCAATATTTGCGGCGATTGATGTGCCTTTGCCTATAATATCTATTGTGGTCATGGTCTTATTCTCTTTAATTCATCTTAAGTAACTTCCTAATAATCCACTTATTATGAATATTATAAATCCTGATATTATGAATATTATAAAAAATAATATCGGATGTTCTTCTCTTAGTCTCGTGACTGGCCTCATAAACGCAAGTAATTCAGGATATCGAAGAACCCACCATACAAAGGACAGAAAAAATGGAATTATGGTAATAAAGGAAAGAATGACTAATATATTAATAGCTTTTCGATTTTCGGAAAACAGGAAAAATGAAATCATACATGCCGGAAACAACAAAATAAATATTGTCGATAATGTCTTATCTACATTATTCGATGTAATTCCTGCAATTTTTTCTTTTAAGATTTCTGGTATTATTTCATCATCCTTCACGGCGATCTCCTAACGTGTGTGGCAAGGTTGTTTGTGCCGCGTTACGGGACCAATTTCGAGTGTATTAACAGTTTGCATTTCTCCCATTTTTCTTGGGCAAGAGGGAGATTGGGCACAGATCCCGGGAATGCTATAAATATGAAAGCAGAGAAACGTAAGCGATGAACAAGCATGTCAAAGCTTCCTAGGCGAAGAATAAGAGTGATATCCGATAGTGAAAAAAACGAGGAGAAGACATTTGATGTACTCGACGATAGCTAAAAATGATAAGCGTAATAATTATCAGTATTGGCGTTAGAAAGACCATAGGAACATACATGACGCTGCCAAGGAGGAATTGCCCCCAACCTTACCCGCGCCCAGAGAACCAGAAAGCCGGGCGCAGCAACGAACACGTACATCAACTCCCGCGAAATCTGCCTCCCTTGCGGTTGAGGAGCAGCCAGAGAGGCACACAGAGATAGACCAGGAGCGGCTGATTACGGATGATCGCTAAAGCTGTATCGTTCGATAGAGTCAAGATCATCAATTTCCGATGACATTCATTGTGCGTGCATTTCATTGATACTGATTTGCTGAGAGAAATCCATCCGAACCTCCTTAGATTAGACCACATATCCGCCGTTTCAGGTCTGTTAAATTTTCGTTGGCAAGAGCCAGGGGCGAGGGCCTAGGTCGTAAACTCATAAATTCGCTTTGCGATTGTCAGTTTGCATGATTCAAGGCTTCCAAAAGAGGAAGCCAGATGACGCGCCGCCGCTACGAACTCACCGACCATGAATGGTGGATCCTGTCGCCTCTATTGCCCAACAAACCGCGTGGCGTTGCTCGCGTCGATGATCGGCGGGTGCTGAATGGCATTCTTTGGCGGTTCCGAACGGGCTCGCCTTGGGCAGAGATTCCAGAGCGCTACGGCCCACCGACCACTTGCTACAACCGCTTTGTGCGGTGGCGGAAAGCCGGGGTCTGGGATCGGCTTCTCGACGCGGTTTCAGAGGCTTACGACGGTGACATCGTCATGATTGACTCGACCTGTGTTCGCGTTCACCAGCACGCGGCTACGGGAAAAAAGGGGATGGAGACGATGGCGGCATGGGACGTTCCCGCGGCGGGCTCACCAGCAAAATCCATGCTCTCGTCGATGCCGAAGGGCGCCCCGTCACCCTCCGCTTAACCGGCGGTCAGGTCGCGGACTGCACCGAAGCCGATGCGTTGACCGATGGTCTCGGCGAAGGAGACATCCTGCTGGCCGACAAGGGTTATGATAGCAACGCTATCCGAGCCAAGGCGGCGGAGCGGAAAGCCTGGGCCAACATCCCACCAAAAGACAATCGCAAGGGGAGCTTCTCCTTCTCGCGTTGGGTCTATCGGCAACGCAACCTCGTGGAACGGTTCTTTAACCGGATCAAGCAGTTCCGCGGCATCGCAACACGCTACGACAAAGACCCCGCCAACTTCCTCGCCGCTATCAAACTCGTCGCGATAAGAATTTGGTGCCAAAGTTTATGAGTCGACGCCCTAGTGCACCGGGAACAAGCAAATAGCCTTCAAGAGTCCTCTTTTCGCCTCTGTAGCGGCCATGCTAATCATGCGGCATGACCGTGCAAAAACCCATCGAGAGCCTCAGCCCTGCCCAGGCGAAGCGCGAACATAGACGTCTCGGTGAACAGATCACCGAGCACGATCGGCTTTATTATCAGGAAGATGCGCCGAGGGTCTCCGACGCCGAATATGATGCCTTGCGCCGCCGCTACGAGGCGCTCGAGACGGCTTTTCCGGAGCTTGTCAGCGCTGAATCCCTGACCAAGAAGATTGGCGCGGCACCGGCCGAGAAATTCGCCAAAATCATTCATAAAGTGCCCATGCTGTCGCTGGCCAATATTTTCAGCGATGAGGAAGTCGGTGAATTCGTTGCGCGTGTGCGTCGTTTTCTCGGGCTTGGCGCTGACGCGCCGCTGGCCATCAGTGCCGAGCCGAAGATCGACGGTCTGTCCTGTTCCTTGCGCTATGAAGGCGGCTATCTCGTCCAGGCGGCGACGCGCGGCGACGGCTATGAGGGCGAGGATGTGACCGCCAATGTGCGGACGATCCAAGAAATCCCGCACCAGCTCCAGGGCCATGCGCCCGAAATTCTGGAGGTTCGCGGCGAGGTCTATATGACCCATGCCGATTTCGCCGCGCTCAACGAGAGACAGGAAGCGGCGGGCAAAACAATCTTTGCCAATCCACGCAATTCGGCGGCGGGTTCCTTGCGCCAGCTCGATCCCAAGGTCACCGCGGGGCGCCCCTTGCATTTCTTCGCCTATGCCTGGGGCGAGGCCAGTGAGGAACCAGCCGACACACAAATGGGCATGGTCACGGCCTTCAAGGCCTTTGGCCTGCCGGTCAACCCGCTCATGCAGCTTTGCCATTCGGCGGAGGACTTGATCGCCCATTATCATGACATCGAGGCACGGCGGGCCTTGCTCGATTATGATATCGATGGCGTGGTCTACAAGGTCAATTCCATTGCCTTGCAGAAGCGTCTTGGATTTGTGTCGCGCGCGCCGCGCTGGGCGACTGCGCATAAATTTCCGGCCGAAAAGGCTGTGACGCTGTTACGCGATATTGAGATCCAGGTTGGCCGCACGGGCGCGCTGACGCCGGTCGCTCGGCTTGAGCCGATTACCGTCGGCGGTGTTGTCGTTTCCAATGCGACCTTGCACAATGAGGATGAGATTGCGCGCAAGGACATACGCATCGGCGATATGGTGATGATCCAGCGTGCCGGCGATGTCATTCCGCAAATTTTGGGTCCGATCCTCGATAAACGCCCCCAGGATGCGCAACCCTATGAATTTCCGCAGGTCTGTCCGGTTTGTGGCTCAGCGGCGATCCGTGAGATCGATCCGAAAACCGGGACCGCCGATGTCGTGCGCCGTTGCACGGGCGGGCTCGTCTGCGCCGCGCAGGTCGTGGAGCGCCTCAAACATTTCGCGTCCCGCAATGCGTTCGATATCGAGGGTTTGGGGGACAAGCAGATCGAGCAATTCTATCATGATGGGCTGATCCATACGCCCGTCGATATTTTCACTTTGCAAGAGCGTGATGCGCGAAGCCTGAAGAAATTGAAGGATCGCGAGGGCTATGGAGAAACCTCGGTGCGCAATCTGTTTCAGGCGATCGAGGCGCGCCGGCATATTCCCGTCAACCGTTTCATTTATGCGCTTGGCATCAGGCATGTGGGCGAGACCAATGCCCGCCGCGCGGCGCGCGCCTTTGGCACATTCGACGCCTTGCGCGCAGTCGCAAGCCGGGCAGAGGAGGGCTCGGAGGAACGGTCCGAACTCACCAATGTCGAGGGTTTCGGGCCTGTGGTTGCCGAGGCCATTTTCGATTTCTTCCATGAGCAACACAATCAAGACGTGCTCGATGGTCTCTTGGAGCAGGTGACGCCGGAGCCTATGGAGGCCGTGGCGAAAGAAAGTCCCGTGGCGGGCAAGACGGTCGTCTTCACCGGCGCGCTCGAACATATGACGCGCGAGGAAGCCAAGGCCCAAGCCGAACGGCTTGGAGCCAAGGTCGCGGGCTCTGTCTCGAAAAAGACCGATCTCGTCGTCGCGGGTCCAGGAGCAGGAAGCAAGCTTGCCAAGGCGGCGGAACTGAACATCGAGACGATTAGCGAGGAAGACTGGCTGAAGCTTGTCGGGGAATAAGCCCTTCCTGTCATTCGGTGCGGACAGGAACCAGAAAGCTGGACGTCAGTTGCCCATCGAGTGCGGAAGGATTGGGCCTATGAGGAAGAGGCGACGATTTCCTTTTTTGTCCTATGCGGGATCAGGGCGAGATCGACCGGCTCTAGACTGGTATGGCCGTTGGAGGATCCGTCTTGCAATGGCTGATCGGGCCGAAGGCTGCATCGCTCATCGTCCAGTTAACGAGCAATGCCACAGGCGTAGAATGTGAGACCCTTCTTTAGGGTTTCGATTCTAACATCAAGATAGTGGATATAGCCTTGTTCAATCCTTGTCTTCCAAAGATAATCTCTTGCCGAATTTGGTTTAGGGATTGTCTACAGCATCGGTTTCGCAACAGGACTATTGGGAAATGGATGGCTTATATAAATACCATCAATTGCATATAGGGTAGAAAGGCGCATCTTGGCTGATAAATCGCGCCAAACGCGCAAAAGCAAAGTCATGGGAAGGCGGGAAGCTGTAGCGGATAATCCGACCAGTTCTGAAAGCGCTGATTCACGGCTGGTGGGACCGGAACAGACGCATTTGATCATAGGCCTTGGAGCCTCGGTTGGGGGGCTCGATGCTTTTAAAACATTCTTTTCCAAGATGCCGACCGCCAGCGGAATGTCCTTCGTGCTGGTTCAGCACCTTGATCCAAACTTCAACAGTTCTCTGGTGGAAATTGTCACTGGCTTTACCGCAATGCCAGTCCAACTCGCCCAAGACGGGACAAACGTTGCCCCCGATCAAGTGTATGTCATTCCGCCAGACTCCATCTTGACGATTGAAAGCGGTATCCTCCATGTCACCCAGGCCGTACAGGTGGCCGCCCGTCGAACGATTATCAACACGTTTCTCACCTCGCTCGCCGAGGACCATGGTGAGAACGCCGTTGGCATCATTCTCTCTGGTTATGGGAGCGATGGGGCGCTTGGTATCGAGGCGATCAAGGAACATGGCGGCTTAACCATCAGCCAGGCCGAATTCGATCATCATGCCAAAAGTGGTATGCCACAGAGTGCGGTGTCCAGCGGCTTCGTTGATCACGTGCTCCCGGTTGAGGATATGCCGGCCGCGTTGATGGACTATCGTCGGCACCGTGCGATCTATGATAGCGCAAATGGGCCGGATGGTATCCGCAGGGACATGGCACGCCATCTCCCAACGATCTGCGCAATTTTGCACAGCAGGCTTGGCCGAGACTTCAGCCAATACAAGACTGGCACTTTGATGCGGCGAATCCAGCGTCGGATGCATGTGCTGCAGACGGGGAAAGTTTCTTCCTATATCGAGCAATTAAGAACGCTGCCGAAAGAGGCTGAATCGCTGTTTCGCGAGCTTTTGATTGGCGTCACCTATTTTTTTCGTAACCCGGAATCGTTCGAGGCACTCGAAACAAAAATCCTGCCGGGCCTGCTAGCTGATAACCACAATACCGGCCCAGTCCGAATATGGGTGCCAGGATGCGCGACAGGTGAGGAGGCCTACTCGCTCGCGATTATTCTGAAGGAGTCAATGGCGCGGCTACGACGTCAACGTCAGGTCCAAATTTTCGCAACCGATGTCGACGACCGGGCGATCGAATTCGCACGGGCTGGCTTGTATAATGCTGCGATTGCTTCGCATTTTTCCGCAGAGCGTTTGGAGAAGAATTTCGTCAAGGATTGCGGAAATTACCGCGTTGCCAAGGACATCCGCGAGATGTGCTTGTTCTCGACACACGATCTTGTCAGGGATCCGCCGTTTTCCCGGCTGGACCTGGTGAGTTGCCGTAATCTGTTGATCTATTTCGAGAGCGCATTGCAGCAACGGTGCTTTACCACTTTTCATTACGCCTTGCGGCCTGGCGGCCATTTGCTTCTTGGCCCTTCGGAGAGTGTCCCCACGCAGTCTCGTCTCTTCGCGCCAGTGGACAAACGACATCGGATCTATGTCAGGCGGGATACGGTGGCGAGTTTTCCCACTTTTCCTCTGCCACGCTGGGTGGGAGGTGAAACGTCGCAGAAATTTGTGAAGCTTCCTGCTGGTGATGATATCGAGCGCCAAGCCGCCCACGTCATTGCTCAGTATGCGCCGGCCTATGTGATCGTCGATCGCGGTCATAATATTCTGCGGTTCTCCGGGCAGATTGCAAAATATTTGGAACCGACAACCGGCGTTGCAAGCCTCAATCTGTTCACTTTGCTGCACACGGATCTGCGGCCAGCTGTTCGTGCCGCGCTCAAAAAAGCCGTGGCGAGCGGGGCAACGGTCCAGCCAGAGACCGTCAGCTTTGGGGCGGGTGGCCAGTACGAGACTCTTAACCTGATTGTCGAGCCTCTCCCCAATTCAGAAGAAGTTGGCCTATTTCTTATTTTATTCCAAGATGTTGGTCGATTTACGCGGATGTCGCAAGAGGCGCCAGTAACGGCCGCTAGCGATGAAGGCAGTAAGGCCACTCTTCAGGACCTCAACAGCGAACTGCGCGGAACGAGGGAACGCCTTCGTAAAGTCACAGAAGAGTTGGAGGCAGCCAATGAGGAACTGCAATCTTCCAGTGAGGAATATCTGTCGGTCAACGAAGAACTGCAATCAACGAATGAGGAACTAGAAACTTCGAAAGAGGAACTGCAATCGCTCAATGAAGAGCTCCAGACTATGAATTCAGAGCTGAACAACAGGAATGAAAGTCTTGTTCGTTCGAACAGCGACCTCTCGAACTTGTTCGACAGCACATCGATTGCAATTCTCTTTCTGGACAGCAACCTGTGCATTCGGCGCTTCACCTCCCGTTTCCTCGAATTGTTTAACGTAAGAGAAGGAGATGAAGGGCGACCGATCAGTAACATTGTTACACGCCTTACGCATGATAGTTTGGTCACCGACGCGCAGCAGGTTCTGCGCACTTTGACCCCCGTTGAACGAGAGGTTTCGGTCGCGAATGGCCCAAGTTTCTTGATGCAGATTCGGCCATATCGAAGTTTGAACAATGTCATTGATGGTGTAGTCGTCACATTCGTTGATATCACGGAGCGCAAGCAGCATGAGCAGGCACGCGCGCTGCTTGCGGCGATCGTCGAGTCGTCTCAGGACGCAATCATCAGCCACGATCTGGATGGCACTGTCACGAGCTGGAATACAGGCGCCGAGCGACTCTTCGATTATTCGGCCTCGGAGGCAATCGGGCAACCTATGTCCATGTTGTTGGGAGGGACATTGCTCGATGACTGGGCAAATATACAAGCAAAATTGCAAAAAGGCGAACAGGTCGCCCGATTTGACAGCATCAGATTTGCCAAGGGAGGGCGATCGATCGATGTTTCGATCACAATATCGCCTGTCAAGGAAATTGGTGGACGGATCGTCGGTGCCTCCGTGGTCGCGCGAGATATCACTGATCTCAAAGATGCCGAACAGAAAACTGCTCTCCTCCTTAGTGAGCTCGATCATCGCGTAAAGAATATTCTGGCGATTGTGTCCGCTGTCGTTTCACAAACGCTTAAGACCAGTTCTACGCCGGAGGCTTTCGCGGCTGAGATTGAAGGCCGCATAAAAGCCATCACCATGGCACACAGCCTATTGACACAGGCCGGGCAAGGCACGATGTCGCTTCGTGCCGTTATCGAGACGGAACTCGCACCCTATCGTCGTGAAAACGGCAATTTTATCATAACCGGCCGCGATGTCCTGCTGACTCCGAAGGCAGGCTTGGCTCTGGCGATGGCCGTCCACGAACTTGCCAGCAACGCGGCCAAATATGGCGCGCTTTCGACGTCTTCCGGTCATCTCCATGTTATATGGGAGATGAGGAACAGAACCGACAATCCCCTATTGTTACTCACCTGGACAGAAAGCGGCGGACCAGAGGTACAGCCGCCCCTTCGCGAGGGTTTTGGAACGATGCTGATCGAGAAGGCTCTGACCTATGAGTTTGATGCGGAAGTCCAGCGAAATTTTTTGAGGCCTGGGCTTTGTTGCACATTCAAGATCCCGCTGACCCCCGAGTTTGGATACATGAACGCGACAGGTGATGCGGAGCGGGAAACCCGATGATCGTTAGCAAACTAACCGGGCGCCGTGTCCTTGTCGTGGAAGACGAGATTCTCATCGCCGTGATGATCGAGGAAGTTCTGCTGGATCTCGGTTGCATTGTCGTCGGGCCGATCGGCAAGCTCGAGGCCGCAATGCAATTGGCAAGAGATGAAGCCCTAGACATGGCTATCCTGGACGTCAGTATTCGCGGAGGGTATGTTTATCCGGTTGCTGAGCGACTTCTAGCCCGCGATATTCCCATTATACTGGCCAGCGGCTATGGGGGCTGGGCTCTTCCAGAAAACCTTCGTGATCAGCCTCGGTTGACCAAGCCTTTCACAACCCAGGAACTTGAAAGCCAGATCAGGGCATGTTGTCGTCAGGTTTGATGTTCTAGAATTGATGATGTCCGAGGTCAGCTTTCTTGATTTCCGGCACCAGCGTCTCACGCAGGCTTTCATCACTGAGTGGGCCGATGAACTTGTAGGCGATCGTGCCATCGCCCCGCACGACATAGGTTTCCGGTACACCGTAAAGGCCCCAATCGATTCCGACCCGGCCTTTCGCATCATTGCCGATGGCGGCGTAAGGGTTGCCGCCTCTCTGGTTGAGGAATTGGCGGATATTCTCCGGCTTGTCCTTATAGGCGATGCCGTAGAGGCGTAGTCCCGCCCGCTGCAAGGTTGGATCGGCGGCAAGCTGCATCAAAACGCCATGTTCCTGATGGCAGGGCACGCACCAGGATGCGAAGAAATTGACGACACTGACATGGCCTTGGGCGAGATCCTGATTGCTCAGTCCCGTGACGTCTTGCAAGCCTTCCACGGGGCTGAGGGCAAAGGTGGGCGTGGGCCGATCGATCAAGGCCGAAGGAAGAAGGGAAGCATCGCCCGCAAAAAGCCGCACGAGAAACAGACCGGCAATCGCGAGAAAGAGCAGCAGCGGCGCGAAAATGAGCCAGGATCGTCTGTTTGCCGGGCCGGGACTCTTTTGCGGTGCCTCGCTCATTCCTGATCCTGCCCGAAACCGCGTCCACTGGCCTTGCCGCCGAAGGCTGCGAGTTTCTGTTTCAACTGCCGATAATCACGCCAGATCGCCAGAATCATCCCGAGAATGATCAACAGGCCGAATCCATAGGCCGCGATGACATAGGAACTATTGGGATCATCCATCATCAAGCGGGCTCGGGCTTTGCCGTGCGATAGGGAGAGGTCCCCGAGGCTGCGAGCATGGCAAGCCGATGCAAGCGCCGGCGCAGGATCTCGTTGCGGATCGCATAAAGATGCAGGGTCAGGAACAGGCTCGTGAAAGCGAGGGCCATGATGATCAAGGGCCAGAGCATCGTCGGTGCAATGGATGGCCCGCCGAGCCGAAATACGGACGCCGGCTGATGCAGCGTGTTCCACCAATCGACGGAAAATTTGATGATGGGAATATTGACGAGGCCGACCAGCGTCAGGATCGCCGCCGCTCGCGCCGCCTTGCCGCTCTCTTCGATCGTTTGCCACAAAGCAACAAGACCGAGGTAGATCAGGAAAAGCACGAGCACGGAGGTCAGCCTCGCGTCCCAGACCCACCAGGTGCCCCACATGGGCTTGCCCCAGAGCGAGCCGGTGAAGAGGCACAAAAAGGTAAAGCCCGCGCCGAGCGGGGCAGCGGCCTTTTGCGCCGCATCGGCGAGCGGGTGTCGCCAGACCAGGGTGCCGAGCGCCGCCGAGGTCATGACAAAATAGATGAACATGGAGAGCCAGGCGGCGGGCACATGCAGATACATGATCCGCACGGTCTCGCCTTGCTGATAATCGGGTGGTGCGACGAACCATGCGAGGTAAAGGCCAAGGCCAAACAGAAAAGCCGTCAGCGCCGCGAGCCAGGGCGCGAGGCGGCCGGTCCATTGCAGGAAGACGGTAGGGTTGGCGAAATTCGGCATGGAATTCGGCAAGTCTTTGGCGCGGGACCAGAATAAAATCTGTTCGGTACAGCGGATTTCGCTGGCGGCCCCTCTTGATCGACTGCAAGTCGATCAAGAGGGGTGAGCGCGCTTTTCCTTAGGCCGATAGAAGCGGAAAGGCAAATTTTAGAGCTTTGATCCTGAAGTGGGTTGCCCCTTTCAGGACCGTTCGAGGGCCGTTCAGACGTTTTTAGAGTCTTTTCTCGACCCCGGCGGCGCTTTCGACGAATTCTGCCGGCACGAAGGCTTCCACTACGGCTTCACCGGCCTTGACGGGTGTGCCGGCGGTGCGAGCGTCCTCCAGCCGATCGAGACGCAGCATGGCGAGGCCCGCCGCTCCGGCTGTCGAACTGACTTGACCGATCGAAGTTTCGCCCGCCTTGATTTCAGTGCCAAGGGCGGGCGTCGGGCCCTCGAAATGGAGCGGAATGATTCTCTTGCGGGCTGATCTACGGAAATGCACCCGAGCGACGACTTCCTGGCCGACATAGCAGCCTTTCTTGAAATCGACGCCGTTGCAGCGGTCGATATTAGCGTCATGCAGGAATGTGTCGCCATAGGGGAAATCGACGCCGCCTTTGGGAACGCCAAGGCTGACGCGATGGGCTTCATAAGCGGTCGTATCCGCAGGCAAGGCCGCAAGAGCCGCGCGCGAGGCGATGAGGCGCTTGCCCATTTCCGGAGCACGCGGGTCAAGATAAATGACGGCGCCTTCGATCGCTGGCGCGGGGTCTGAGCCCCAGAAAGCGGCGACCCCGAACTGTTCCGAAACATCCTCGACGGTGAATTTGGCCCGCATCTTGTGGAAATTAATGCGTTTGAGGAGATCAGCCGATTGCTCCTTGGCGCAATCGATCAGATAGCCGGCTTCAGGGCCTTCGGGCAGCGGCAGGATGAAGAAATCGAACAGAAGCTTGCCCTGTGGCGTCAGCAGCGCGCTATAGCGCGCCTCGCCAGGGACGAAGTTCAGCATGGTGTTGGTGATGACCTTGTGCAGCAAGGCGGTCGCGTCACCAACGATCTTGAGAACGCCGCGATCGGCGAGAAAGCAGGTTCCTGTATCCATTCGAGATCCTCGACTTTAAGTCCCGTCCGTTCCCGTAAGCGATGATTGCCCTGGCTCAAATGGGGTTTGATTGGAAAATAAAAATATGGTGCGGTTCAGCTCGGTGCTGGAACGCTTGCTGAGAAAAAGCGCAGGGCAGCCCCGAAAAAATCTGTTCCGCCCTTGCGGTCCATTGGTCTACTGAACGCATCATCTCGCAAGCCGTCACGCGCAAGCTTGTCGGTGGAACAAGCAATGGATGGGCCATGCCGCACAATTTCGATCTTCTCCTGAAAGGGGGGATTGTCGTCGATCATAATGGAATCGCCGCCCGCGATATTGGTATCAGGGATGGCAAGATTGCCGCGATCGGCCACCTGCGGCAGGCGAGTGCCGGTGAAACCATTGCCGCCGAGGGGCTGCACATTTTGCCTGGCGTCATTGATACGCAGGTGCACTTCCGTGAGCCCGGTCTGACCCATAAGGAAGATCTCGAAACCGGCTCGCGCGGGGCCGTGCTTGGCGGCGTCACGGCAGTGTTTGAAATGCCCAACACCAATCCGCTGACGACGGGGGCGGTGGAACTGGCCGATAAAGTGGCCCGCGCGACGCATCGCATGCATTGCGATTTCGCGTTCTGGGTCGGCGGCACTTATGACAATCCCAAGGACATTCCGGAATTGGAGCGCCTGCCGGGCTCGGCCGGCATCAAGGTCTTCATGGGCTCCTCGACCGGCAGCCTGCTCGTCGAGGATGATGAGGGCATTGCCCGCATTCTTGCCCAAACCCGTCGCCGCGCGGCTTTTCATTCCGAGGATGAAGCGCGTTTGAATGAACGCAAGCCTGTGCGGGTGGCGGGTGACCCTTCCTCGCATCCCTTGTGGCGTGATGAGGAAGCGGCTCTTCTCTCGACGCGGCGCCTCGTGCGGATCGCCCATGAACAGAACGCGCTCGTGCATGTGCTGCATGTGTCGACCGCTGAGGAAATCGATTTCCTAGCCGCGCACAAGGAACGCGTCAGCATCGAGATCACGCCGCATCATTTGACGCTGTCTTCCGAGGATTATGCGCGGCTTGGCACTTTGATGCAGATGAACCCGCCTGTGCGCGACGCGCGCCACCGGGAAAGACTCTGGTATGGGCTCGATCAGAGCATCGTTGATATTCTTGGCTCCGATCACGCGCCGCATACATTGGAGGAAAAGGCTAAACCCTATCCGCAGAGCCCCTCGGGGATGACCGGCGTGCAGACATTGGTGCCCTTGATGCTCGATCATGTCCAGGCGGGACGCCTGACGCTTCAGCGTTTCGTCGATCTGACGAGTGCCGGCCCGGCGCGTCTCTTCGGAATAGCAGGCAAAGGCCGGATCGCGGTCGGTTATGACGCGGATTTGACTGTCGTCGATCTGAAACGGCGGGAGACGATCACCAATGAATGGATTGCCTCGCGCGCCGGCTGGACGCCTTATCATGGCAAGACCGTCACCGGCTGGCCTATTGGCACCCTGGTTCGGGGCCGCAAGGTGATGTGGGAGGGTGAAATCGTGACAGCGGGGCAGGGAGAGCCTGTGCGGTTTCTGACACGGTAGAGCGTCTTCTCACAACAAGAGTAAAGCCGCCGAAGGAGCGTGCCGTCTTATTGCAGACCCGAAGAACAGGGCCATGTCCGTTGCAAGGTTGCGCGCACCCATGTTTGGAGATCCTTTAAAAACAAGGCAACGCGACAAAATAATGGTTGAGGCCAAGGTCTGATCGGATCCGATAAGCTATATACTGTAATTCATATATTGCTTGTCGGAAAACGAACGTAAAAAGACAGACGTAAAGCTTGCATATATCTTGCGATAGAGGTTAGAGGCCGAGGAATGGAGTAGAAACGCAGCTTGCGTTTGGTTTTGTTCCTGAAACGACAAGAAGAACGGGTGTTCACCCGACTTGACCGCGCCTTCGGCTCATGATTATGGTTCAGCAACTCACGCCTGTATGGCTGATGATTGTTTATACTTTCAGCGTCAACCTCTAACCAGAAAGAGCGACGGACAACATGGTACGTGAATTCGAATATCGCGGGGAAACGTTTCGGGTGAATGCACATGGCGCCCCGGGCCACGAAGAAGTTTTCATCATGCATCTCATCGATGGCGAAGAGTTCGGTGAAATCTCGATCGATCGCATGACGGAAGAGAACGACACGTCCGCCCCGCTTGAAGCGATCATCATCATGCTGTGCGATCGCCTGATCATTGAACGCGAGATCCAAGTTGCCAAGCCGGAAGGCGCTTTCGCTTGGCGCGAAGGCAAGGTTCTTTTCAAGGTGCACAACGGCGTTCAAGACCACGCGTAATTGCGTGATTGGATTGTTCGGTTATCGAAACAGATCGGATTGTCTCCGGTCTGTTTCTGGATAGTGATACACATACAATATTGAGAGTGTTCCAACGGTCATCCCTATGATCGTTGGAACACTCTCGAATTTTTGCTTCGTCCCGCCCTAATAAGCACCGTAACGGTCGATGACGCTGTGGCTGATCCTGGCCCCTTCAGCGAAAAAGCGCGCAATGATCGCCTGCGCATTCGGCGTGCAGAGACGATAGGATAATTGATAATCGCGCAGGCCGCGATTGTAGGCGCCCGCCAGACGCTCCTTCTCCTGTTCTCCGCCAGCTTCCGCCTCCATGAGCGCCGTCATTCTTGCAGACCAATTTTCCGTCCGTCCCCCACAGAGCGTTTCGAGATAGCTCAGAGCGCCGAGAATTTCGGCGAGCCTGAGAAGATCGCCTTCATAGGGAGCGGGTTTGCGTTCAACGGGCTGTGAAGGGGAATTTGAGTCCGGGGCGGCCTTTGTGCTCTCCTGTTTGGCTTGCCCCTTCTTTTTATGCGCGGGCTTTGGATCAGCATCGTGAGAATGCGGCCGTTCGTGATGTTTTTTCCCTGGCGAAGCCGCCGTGGAACGGTCCGGTCTCGGCGTGGAGCGTGGCGGAACGCGCAGTGCTGGTACAGAATGGGGAACCGGCCGTGAGGGTTGGGCTGGCTTTTCAACCCCCTCGAACCAGTCCCATTGCGCCCAAGCGGAAGTGTTCGCCATGATCGGGACGACCACCAGCATGGCGCTGGCGAAACGGAAGCAAGCCACCATCCGCCCTTTTTTCACATCAGCCCCGCAAATGCTGGAGGAAGAGTGGATAGCCCGCGCGCACGACGGGCTCCACCATGGGCGTGCAGGGAAGAGTGTTTAATTCATCGAGCCGCGCCCATATGATTTCGCTGGCTTCCGGGCCGATTTCTCCATCGCCTCCGAGCCATTCGGCGACGAAGGAAGCAATGACGAAATGATAGCGAATGCGTTTGGCTTCATCTTGTTCGATCGACTCGACGTGACGATTGAAACAGACGATCCTCGCCTTGACCGCGACTTCTTCCCAGAGTTCGCGGAGGGCGGCTGCGGCGAGGCTTTCGCCGATTTCGACAAGGCCGCCGGGCAGAGAAAATGCGCCGTCAAAGGGTGGCTTCGTGCGGCGCGCGAGCAGGACACGGTCCGAAAATTCCACGGATTGTGCGCGGGGAGCGAATGGCAGGCGCCGAAAAACGGCGACGCTTGCGCCGATGAAAGGATAGGCCGGATAGGCGCGCGACGTGGGATCTTGGGAGAAATCAGGGGAATCGGACATGACCAGGAGAAAATGAGGGAGGGAGCAGCTTTGGTTGGCCGCGATGCAAGGCTCGTGGCGGAGGCTCTCGTTCACGATTTCCTTTGTGTGGGTTTTATGGGTGGCAGCTGCAAGGAGAATTCATAGCTTTTGTGGCGGTCCATCCCGGCCAAGGTCAATGTCAGGGGCGGTGGCGGCGCCTCCACCCCGGTGCCGGCGGGAGCCAGGATTTGCCGCAGCAGAAATTCATCTGGCTGCCCTGTCGGTTTTGTCTCGAAATACCAGCCGTCCGGCGCCTCGACGAAGAGGTCGCGAGCGTGACCGTTCACCCATTGCAACCGCCATGTCGGATGATCATATCCTGGCTCGGACATGATTTTTATCGCCGAGGCGACCGCTTCGGGCGTGAGCGTCGTGGGAACCTCGGATAGAGCCTCGGTGAGACGCGGATTGGCAAGAGACGTTTTCCCGGGCGATAAAAGAACCTCGGTTTGTGCCTTTTGCGGACGGCAGATCTTACCGCAGGTGGCATAATCGAGGGCCAGCGAAAGCGTGACTTGTTCGTGTGCGTCTCGCGGTTCAACCCGTATGGGGAACACGACCCGGCCCCGATAGCCAAAAATTTCAGCACCTTCATCGCTGATCCGTTCGGGGGCCGGATAAAGAACGGTGGTCTTGGCGAGATTGCTGGAATGATCGAAGGAAAAGACCGGGGCGACCCCGGCCTCGCCGGGCATCCGCCAATAGGTCATCAAATCTGGGGCGAGCTCGATGGCAATACCAATCACATAGATGCCGTCCTGTTCTGCTTCACCTTTGATCACCTCGACGTCTGGATTCGCGAGAGTGGCCGGCTGTTGCGAACCGGCCCAAAGATCCGAAGAAACCTCCAAGGAGCCCAATAAAAACAAGGCACTGCTTAAGCCGAGGCAAAGGCTTCGTGATAAGATACCTTGAAGAAATTGACTTTTCATGAACCCGCCTCGCAATGAGTGGACAGAGTTTTGCATGAAGCCTTTGACAGGCTTTTTCCCTTGGTTCGCCGAATTTATTTGGCACGATCGAGTGGTGCAACCTGGGCTGCGACTTTCTCTTCCTCGGGGAGGTACGTTAGGATGATATCGATGATGTCTTTGGACTCGACACAATCGACTGGCGCGTTCCTGGACGGTCAGTTGCTGATCGCCATGCCCAATATGGTGGATAATCGTTTCGCTCGATCGGTCATTTATCTCTGTGCCCATTCCGAGGAAGGGGCCATGGGCATCGTCCTCAACCGCGCGGCGCGCAAGATCAATTTCCCGCAGCTTCTCGTCCAGCTGGAGGTTATCGGCGCCGATGAGGCGATCCGCTTGCCGAACAGCGCCGAAACGATGCAGGTCCTAAATGGTGGTCCCGTTGAAACGGGGCGCGGTTTCGTCCTGCACAGCGACGATTTCTTCATCGATAATTCGACCTTGCCGATCGATGGCGGCGTGTCGCTCACCGCGACGATCGATATTCTCCGGGCCATCGCCAAGGGGTCGGGGCCGCATCAGGCCATTCTCGCGCTCGGCTATGCCGGCTGGTCTGCTGGACAATTGGAAGAAGAAATCCAGCACAATGGCTGGCTGAATTGTCCCGCTGATCCGTCCCTGATCTTCGATGATGCGCTCGGCTCCAAATATGAGCGCGCTCTGCGCAAGGTCGGCATCGATCCCGGCTATCTCTCCAGCGAAGCCGGCCACGCATAAATCCTGATGGTTTCAGGCAAATCAAAAGGCCCTTCCCGCTGCCTGCGGAAAGGGCCTTTCTTTTTTAAGCTGCTATCGTCGTGGCACCGACCAGCTTGCGGGCGTCAGCCATGCTGATCGGATGGCCGAAGGCGTGGCCCTGCGCATATTCACAGCCGAGCTGATACAGTTCGATCGCATCGGATTCCGATTCCGCACCCTCTGCCACCACATCCATGCCGAGGTCATGCGCCAAAGTCACCATGGCGCGCAGGATGACGGAGCGCGATCCTTGCCCCTGGCCGTTCTGATGGACGAAGGAACGATCGATCTTGATCGTGTCGAAAGGAAAGCGCTGCAGATAGGCAAGGGAGGAATAGCCGGTGCCGAAATCGTCGAGTGACAGGCCGGCGCCGAGTTCGCGGATGCGACCCAGCATCTGCGCCGCATATTCCGGATTTTCCATGATCAGGCTCTCGCTGACTTCAAGCTTCAGCGTGCCGGGCGCGACATGAAAGCGGGCAAGCAACGTCTTGATGTCATGCAGAAGATCATGACGCAGCAATTGCCGGGATGAAATATTGACGCTCGCAAAAATGGGTGGGTCGACATTGAGCGCGTTCTGCCAGGTGGCAAGCTCGCGCCCAGTGCGTTCCAGGGCGAAAATACCGAGATCCACGATAAAACCGGTTTCCTCCGCGAGAGGAAGAAATTCGGCGGCGGTCAGCCGGCCGAGACGCGGATGATCCCAGCGTAAAACGGTCTCGAAGCCGGCGACAGTGCGATCCTCGAGCCGGATGATCGGCTGGAAATAAACTTTCATCTCACCGCGTTCGAGGCAGCGGCGCAGATCCGCCTCAAGGGCGATGCGATCGGACCGCAAGCCCCGCAGCGAAGCGCGAAACAGTTCGATCCTGTTGCCACCGCCCCGCTTGGCATGATGCATGGCGATTTCGGCGTTCTTGACGAGATCCTCGCGGCTTTGCGGCTGATACGGATCGAACAAAGCGACGCCGATCGAGGCGGTGAGGGGAATTTCCCGTTCAGCGAAACTCACCGGCGTCGAGACGACGCGCTGAACGACATTGGCGAAGGCCGTGATGGCCTGGGGATCATGTTCGGACAGGATGAGAATGGCGAATTGATCGCCGCTGATGCGGGCCAGCGCGTCCTGGGGTTTGAGAATGCGGCCGAGCCTGCGGGCAATGGTCAGGAGGATGGAATCGCCAGCGGAAAGACCGATCGTCTCATTGACTGTCTTGAAGCGATCGATATCGAGACTGATGATCGAGGGTTGGATCTCCGGATCATTGGCCGCAAAGACCAAAGCCGCGTCGATCCGGTCGAAGAACAGGGCCTGATTGGGCAGACCGGTCAGATTGTCATGAACGGCATCGTGCAGCAGGCGTTCCTGTGAGATCCGGTTTTCCGTGACATCGGCCAGGGTGCCGATGATGCGGATCACTTCGCCATCCTGGGCGACGACGGGCCGGGCCTTGAACAGAAACCAGAAATATTGGCCATCGACCGCGCGCAGCCGGAATTCCTGATGAATACGGCCGCGCCTTTGTTCCAGCATGGTGTCGAGCGAGGCTTGATAACGGTCGCGATCGAGCGGATGTAAAAGGTCGAGCCAGGCGGAAGCCGGTCCTTCCAGCGCGCCGCGATCAAGGCCGAGATGGGCTTCGACTTCGGGAGCGACATAGACCTGATCGGCTGGAACATTCCAATCGAAAATATTGTCGCCGCAGCCGGAGAGCGCCAATGCTTTGCGTTCGACATCGCTAACGGCGTGCTGACCGAGGGCGAGGCCAGTGAAAGCATTTTGCATGATCGTGAAGCCGATCAGCATGACGATCAGCACCAAGCCGCCGATGAGCGCGGGCGAGACGAGGTCATTGGTGAGCTTGCCGGTGACCGTAAAGGCCGCGCCAACGATCCATGCGAGCAGCAGGAACCAGGTAGGGATCAGCATCACGGCCCGGTCATAGCCATGCGCCGCGAGATAGATCACCAGAATGAAGCCGATGCCGGCAATGGTCGCGAGCGAAATACGCGCGACGCCGGCCGCGACCGGCGCGTCATAGATCGCAAGACCGACGAGTGCGGTCAGGAAGACGAGCCAGATGGCCGTAATATGCGAGGCGCGCACATGCCAGCGGTTGAGATTGAGATAAGCGAAGAGAAAGACGAGCAGCGTCGCGGCGAGAACGGTTTCGGTACAGGCACGCCAGATCCGTTCGGCCGGCCCTTCGAGATCGAAGAGTTTGCTCCAGAAACCGAAATCGATGCAGACATAGGCGAGCACCGTCCAGGCCAGAGCGGCGGCGGCGGGAAAGATCACCGCGCCACGCACGACAAAGACGATGGTCAGGAATAAGGCCAAAAGGCCGGCAATGCCGATGACGATGCCCTTGTAGAGCGTCAGGCTGGTGATCTTATCCTTATAAGCGTCCGGCTCCCACAGGTAGATTTGCGGCAGGTTGGGCGTGCGCAATTCCGCGACGTAAGTGATGGTCGTGCCGGGATCGAGCGTGAGCCGGAAGACATCGGCGTCATTATTGTCCTCGCGCTCGGGCGCGAAACCCTGGCTGGCTGTGATCGCGGAAATCCGGGTCGCTCCGAGATCGGGCCAGATCACGCCCGAGCCGACCAGCCGGAAATGCGGTGCGACGATCAGTCTTTCGATTTGCTCATCCGTGTCATTGGTCAGAGCGAAGACGATCCAGGACGGTTGCGTGCCGGCCTCGCGGGCGCTCACTTCGATACGGCGCACGATCCCATCGGAACCCGGCGCGGTCGAAACCTGCAGGCGATCCCCTTCCGAGCGATAGCTCACGACCGAATGGGTCAGATCAATCGCTTGCGCGTCGAGCGGGACACGCACCGCCTCGACGGCGGCGGCGGGAAGCGACAGGCCAAGGGCCCATAGCACCATGGATAAGAAGATCACGGGCCATGACGCCAGGCGCCGGCCGCATGGATTATGTGCGGACGAAAAAGAGGGGAGAGGCGTCTTAGCGAAAACAGTCACGGGCGTTGTGTCGGATGGTGGCGGACAAATGTATCCACGGAGAAACCCTAGAGTATAATCCGCCAAAGTGGGAAGCTTTTGAGGCGAGGATCACGCGTTAAATCAAAAGATGGAAAACAGCCGATTCCATGGAATCACAGGCTGAAATGGACGGTGAGCCTGCTTTTACCCGAGCCCATCCGCCTGACAAATCTTCATCGCTGAAGCGAATAAACAGAAGTGTGATCGGAGGGACGCAAGGGAGTGGCTCAAGGGAGCGGCGGCTGGCGCGGTGGCAGTAAGAGGTCGGATTCTAGCAAGGCGAAGAGCAGGTGATCCTGCCAGGAGCCATTGATACGAAGATAGGCCCGGGCATAGCCTTCGCGCGTAAAACCCACATGTTCGAGCAGTCGGATCGAAGCTTCGTTATGCGGCAGGCAGGCCGCTTCGATCCGATGCAGTCGTAAAGTCGCGAAGGAAAAGCCGACGACGGCCCTCACCGCGCGCCCCATAAAGCCCTTGCCGGCATGGGGAGCACCCATCCAATAGCCAAGCGTCGCTGATTGCGCGACACCGCGTTTCACCTGTCCGAGTGTCAGGCCGCCGAGCAGCACATCCTTGGTATTGAAGATGAGGAAGGGATAGGCCTCGTCATTAGCGATTTCCTGTTCATTGCGCCGCAGCCTCCGGCGAAAGGCGGTGCGGGTCAGATCGTCACCGGGCCAAGTAGGCTCCCACGGTGTCAGAAAGGATCGGCTGCGTTCCCGCAATCCCGCCCAGGCCTCGAAATCGCGCATTTCCGGCGGCCGCAGATAGACGCCATCGCCACGGACGAAAGTGGCATTTTCGCTGGAAGGCCCGAGACGGAAAAGAGCCATTGGCTTGGTTTCCTGAAGGACGATGCGCTGATGCCACCGGCATAATCATTGACCGATGAGCCACTCGTGAATTTTCGCTCACACTATGAAAAAGTAAAAACTCCAGAAAGGGAACCAAGGGGCGTTATCCAAGGCTCCCTGTGTCGAGAGGGAATCGCTTCGTGGTAGGGACCTAATGCGTGAAACAGGGTGAAAGAGCGTGAAATCAATGGTGCATAGCACTTTTTGGTTCCTTGCTCCAGATTCAGCGCGATCCTACCCGTTCGGCGATGCGCTCAGGCGACATGACCTTGGCAATTGGACCGATGGCGGCCAAAGTCGGTGCGCTCTTCAGCGCGGCCTGGCCCACGCGGCACACGTCTTCGAGCGTGATGGCATCGATCCTTTCGACGATTTCCTCATGGGTCAGGACGCGGTCGAAAGCGATCAATTGTCGGGCGATCTGCTCGACGCGTGCGGAGGGTGATTCGAGCGCGGCGAGCAGCGAAACTTTCATTTGCGCTTTGGCACGGCGGATTTCGACCTCGGTCAGGCCAGTCGTGGCCTCGGCCAGACAATCGAGCGCCACGGGCATCAGTTCGGCGATGTCACGCGCGCCGGTCGCCGCATAGAAGCCGAACAGGCCCGCGTCAGCATAACCCCAATGGAAAGCCGAGATGGAATAAGCGAGGCCGCGTTTCTCGCGCACTTCCTGGAACAGCCGCGAGGACATGCCGCCGCCGGTCGCATTGGCGAAGATCTGCATGGCGTAGAAGGAGTCTTGATCGTGATAGCTCAAGCCCTCGAAACCGACCACGATATGGGCCTGTTCAAGCTTGCGCTTCAGCCGGATCTCGCCACCCTGATAATGGGCGGGCACCAGGATTTGCGCTTCCCGCACGGGCAGTGAGGCAAAACGCCTTGCGGCTTCGTCCACAATTTTCTGGTGTTCGACGGCGCCGGCGGCGCCAATGACCATGGCGGCGCTGCGATAATGCGTCGAAAGATAATTGCCGATCATCGTCGGACCGAAACTCGTGACATGCGCTGGTGTGCCAAGGATCGGGCGCCCGAGCGGCTGATCGGGGAAGGCGCGGGCGTTGAAGAGGTCGAAGACGAGATCGTCCGGCGTGTCCTCGACGGCGCCGATCTCTTGCAAAATGACATCCTTTTCGCGTTCGAGCTCGCGCGGATCGAACAGACTTTCGGTCAGGATATCGGCAAGAATGTCGAGCGCGAGCGGAGTATCCTGCGCGAGCACATGGGCGTAATAGGCGGTTTGTTCGGTCGAGGTCGCCGCATTGAGATCGCCGCCCACCGATTCGATCTCCTCAGCGATCTCACGCGCCGAGCGTCGATGCGTGCCCTTGAAGGCCATATGTTCGAGAAGATGCGAAAGGCCATGCTCCTCGGGCCGTTCATGGCGCGAGCCGGCGCCTATCCAAACCCCGAGGGAAGCGGTGGCGAGATGCGGCATGGCGTCGGTGATGATCCGCAGCCCGGACGGCAGGGTGGTGATCTCGACGGTCATGGCAGATTCCTCTCGTTTTTGCCGGGGTCGCAGAACGCGCTCCCCGTCTTGGCTCAGCCTGATCGCTAGAGAGCGGGGCTGAGCGTTTTAGCTCAAGCTTGCCGGGCCGCCCGCGCGTGATCCAGAAGGAAGCTCTCGATCGCGGCCTGATCATTGGGAAGCACGGTAAAATGTTCTGGCTTTTTGATGATTTCGGCAAGATGTTCGGGCAAAGGAGGACGCAGGCCTGTCGCTGCTTCCATGGCATCCGGGAATTTAGCGGGATGGGCGGTTCCCAGAACCACCATCGGGCTGGTGCTCGCATGCTGTTTGGCATGGCGATGGGCAGCAGCCATGCCGACCGCCGTATGAGGGTCGATCAGCATTTCGGCGTTCCGCCAAATCCGGGTGATCTCCGCCGTGGTGTCCGCTTCGCCAACGCTGATGGCGTCGAATTCTGCGCGAATGGTTTCGAGCGGGCCGGAATCGATGGTGAACCCGCGCGATTGCCCGAGTTGCGCCATCAGGCGGCGCAAGGATGAGGCGTCGCGGTTGTAAGCTTCGAAGAGCAGGCGCTCGAAATTCGAGGAAACTTGAATGTCCATCGAGGGGGATTGGGTGGGCTGCACGCCCTTCACTTCGTAGCGTCCCTCCGCCAAAGCGCGGACCAGAATGTCATTGGCATTGGTGGCGATCACCAGCCGATCGATGGCTAGACCCATCCGTTTTGCGATCCAGCCAGCGAGAATATCACCGAAATTGCCGGTCGGGACCGTATAGGACACCGGCCGGTGGGGGGCGCCCAGCACGACGGCGCTCGTGAAATAATAGACGCTCTGGGCGACGACACGCGCCCAATTGATCGAATTGACCCCGGAAAGATTCAGACGCTGGCGCAGGGCCTCGTTCTGGAACAGGCCTTTGAGAATGGCCTGCGCATCGTCGAAGGTCCCTTCGAGGGCGATGGCGTGAATATTGGCATCTTCGACCGTGGTCATCTGTCGGCGCTGGACATCCGAGACGCGTCCATGCGGATAGAGGATGAAGACATCGACCTGTTCGAGACCTCGAAAAGCCTCGATCGCCGCCGCGCCCGTGTCACCCGAAGTCGCCCCGACAATCGTCGCCCGCGCACCACGCTCCTTGAGCACATGGTCCATCAGCCGCCCGAGCAATTGCATGGCGACATCCTTGAACGCCAAGGTCGGGCCATGGAACAATTCGAGGAGGAACGTGCCACTATCGATTTGCGAGAGCGGTGTGACGGCCGGATGCCGGAACCCCGCATAGGCCGCTTCGATCATGTCGCGCAGAATCGGCAATGGCAGATCGTCGCCGACGAAAGGCGCGATGACCTGAGTCGCGACCTCGGCATAGGGTTTTCCGGCAAAGCCCTTGATCGTTTCCGGCGTGAAATGCGGATAATGGTCCGGCAGATAGAGACCGCCATCCGGCGCGAGGCCAGTGAGCAGGGCTTGCGTGAAGCTGAGCGGCGGAGCCTCGCCGCGCGTCGAAAGATATTTGATCATCGAACCTCGAACCCATTCCGGCAGATGCTGGAACGGTCTGTCAAAACCATTGCTCTCGTCGCTATTCAAGAGAGCGGTGTTTCGTCAAACAAAATCCGCTAAGCAGCCTCGCGTGGCTAAAGCCACGATTGATTTTGCTTTTCTAAGGCAAAATCAATGCTGCCTATTGGTTTAAGTGTAAGCAGACTTTGAAAAGTCTGCTTAGCCGGCGGTTCGGCATCAGGCCGCCGCGCCTTTTCGCGCATTCCAAACGAAGACGAGAAAGACCAGGAGAAGGCCAATCGCAAGGCCGAACCAGGTCAGAGCGTAGGAAAGATGATTGTTGGGGAATGAAATCTCGGTCGTGCCCGGACGCGGCCAGGTTGTGTCTTGGTGCGGTTCGGGATCGAGATCGATGCTGAAAGGCGCGGCATTGTCGGCCTGCAAGGCGCTGGCGATCAGTGCCGGGTCTCTCGTGAAGAACTCGCCTTTTTCCGGCTTGTCGGCTGGGGTGAAGAGATTGCGCTCCTCGGGCGGCCGCATCAATCCGCTCAGGGTCACGGAAGGCGAGGGGGATGCGGCGGGAAGCAGCGCCTCGTTTTTGCGATCGAGTGGCACGAAGCCGCGATTGACGATGACGGTGCCGCCGCTGGAGAGCAGGAAGGGCGTCATCACGAAATAGCCGGGACCGCCGCCGGCCGCCACGGCATTGGCGGAGCCGCGAAAAACCAGGGCGTCGCGGCCGGTCAGGAAAGACCCGCTCAAGGTGACATGCCGGTAATCATAATCCGCCGGCGCGAGGCTTGGCCATTGCGCGGGCGGAGGCAGGGCCTGCGGCGGGCTTTTGGCGCGCGCTTCGATCTTCGCGATCAGATCTTCTTTCCAGGCGAGACGCTGCAATTGCCAGACGCCGAGCAGGATCAACAGGACGAAGGAAAAGACCGCGAAAATCGTGGGCCAGAACAGGCCGCGGGAGGCGCGCATATCGGCTCGCTTTGATGAGGTCACTGGTTTTCGAGCCGGCCCTGTTCGGCTTTATGCTTATATTGCATGGCAATGAGCCAGCCCTTCAAAGGGCGTAGCAAGCCGCCGCAAATGAGGACGGTCAGCGGGAAAAACAGGATGATATGGACCCAGATAGGCGGCTCATAAGTGAGTTCGGTCCAAAGCGCTAGTCCAAGGACGATGAAACCGCCGATCAGGGTCACAAAGACCGCTGGCCCGTCACCCGCATCGATAAAGGTGAAATCCAGGCCGCAATGGGTACAGCGCGGATTGAGCGTCAGAAAATTATGGAACAGCTTGCCCTCGCCGCAGCGTGGACAGGTCCCCTTCAATCCGGTGAGCAGGGGTGAAAGCGGGGGAACTGGTGTGTTGGGTTCATTCATGGCGAATCGTAAGCCTTCGAGACCATCGGCGCAATGAAAAGGGCGGCCGTGGCCGCCCTTGAAGATATGAAGAGGGAAGGAAGCTTTGGAGGCCTCAGCCTTCCATCGCGGCGCCCCACGAACCCCAGACATAGATGCTGGCGAACAGAACCAGCCAGATCACGTCAACGAAGTGCCAATACCAAGCGGCGAATTCGAAGCCGAGATGATGCGTGGGGGTGAATTGGCCGGCTTGGACGCGAATCAGGCAGACCAGCAGGAAGATCGTGCCGACGATGACGTGGAAGCCATGGAAGCCCGTCGCCATGAAGAAAGTGGCGCCGAAAATCGAGCCTTTGAACGCGAAGGGAGCGTGCAGATATTCATAACCCTGCACGAAGCTGAACACGACGCCGAGCACGACCGTGAGAAGCAGGGCCTTCTTGACCGTGCTGCGGTCGTTTTCGAGAAGGGCATGATGCGCCCAGGTGACCGTGGTGCCGGAGGTCAGCAGAATGAGCGTGTTGAGGAGCGGCAGGCGCCAGGGGTCGATGACCTCGAGGCCCTTCGGCGGCCAGACCCCGCCGAGGAACTGCGTCCGCAGATATTCGGTCGGGAAGTTCGGGAAGAGGCTGGTGTTGAAGAACGCCCAGAACCAAGCGACGAAGAACATCACCTCGGAGGCGATGAACAAGATCATGCCATAACGATGGCTGAGCTGAACGACGCGGGTGTGGTAGCCGCCATATTCGGCTTCCCGGATGACATCGGTCCACCAGGCCGCCATGACGTACAGCACGCCGATAAGGCCGGCGAAGAAGACATAAGAGCCGATTTTCGCGCCGCCGAAGGTCAAGCCCTTCATATACATGACACCGCCGACGGCCAGGACGAAAGCGCTGATCGATGCGGTCAGAGGCCATGGGCTCGGATCGACGAGATGATAATCGTGGTTCGGTTTCGCATGCGCGTCCGACATGAGAGTCTACCTTCTTTATGGCTGCGAGAGCCTGTTCTCCGGTCGTGGTTCCATTCGAGGCTGAATGGAAATGGATAATCGTCCTGTTCCAAACGCGAGGCCCATCACGGGCCTTTAGTCTAATCTGCTCTCTGCCGGCTTTGCCTTGTTTGACCGGCAGGGTCAAGGCGAACTGGTCGTTTTTGAGGCCACCCGCGTTGATGTAACGCATATATCAAAAGACTAGGTCCAACGGTCATGAGACTGATACCAACGGTCATTCTTTACGACCTTTGGTATGACAGTTGGACCATTCTCGAATTTTCCTCATGTCTTTGAAAAGACGGAAAACCCAAGAAGGGAACCGAGAGACGCATATCGTGCCTCTAGGCTTTTACAGCGGTTTGTCGGCCCCTTCGCGATGATCGCTTGAAGCCGTGACAGGAGCCTTGGGCTTCGAGGCGAAAAATGTATAGGAAAGGGTGATCTGATCGACGCCTTTCATCGTGGCGTCCTGTTCGAGTGCCGGGTCAAGAAAGAAGACGACTGGCATGTCCACGGTTTCATGCGCGGCGAGCGTCTGCTCGCTGAAGCAGAAACAGGAGATCTTATCGAAATAGCCGCCACTGTTTTCGGGCGTCACATTATACATGGCCTGGGCGGAGACCTCGTGATCGGCCTGATTGGTGACTTTATAGAACACGGTCGCGACCGTGCCGGTCCGCAGGCGAATCTGTGCGGTTTCGGGTGCAAAGCTCCAAGGCAGGCCTCTAGCGACATTGGCGTCGAACCGCACGATGATTTCGCGTTGGCCCGGCGCCGCCGGCGCCTCCTTGGCGACCTGAGTCGTGCCGCCATAGCCTGTCGCGGCGCAAAACATCCGATAAAGCGGCACGGCGGCGAAGGAGAGACCGAGCATGCCGAAAATGACGCCGGTCACGAGGATGGCGCTCAAAGCTTTGCCACCCGTTGAACCGGCATTGCGGGACGGACCCGCCTCGGGAGAGGGGGAATCGCTCATCTCATAGAG
The DNA here is from genome assembly GCF_000019845.1 of Beijerinckia indica subsp. indica ATCC 9039. Classification (NCBI taxonomy): domain Bacteria; kingdom Pseudomonadati; phylum Pseudomonadota; class Alphaproteobacteria; order Hyphomicrobiales; family Beijerinckiaceae; genus Beijerinckia; species Beijerinckia indica. The sequence continues at coordinate 816,296 of NC_010581.1, forward strand.
GCCTGTTGAGGACACCAGGGCCGAGTTTGGCGATGGTGACCAGATAGAACAACAGAATGAAGAAAGCGACGGCAAGGCCAATCGCAATATTGCGCTGCCGCCGGCTTTTCTCTTGCTCCGGCGTCAACACGATGCCTTCCGGCTTATTCTCTTCCGTCATGAGCGGATCCTTTCCAGCTCAATGAAAAAACCCGGGGAACATGCCCGAGGTCAACCAGGCGCCCATCGCGACGACGATTGGCACGAGCCTTTCGACGACGATCTCGGCGAACAGCAGGAACAGATAGAGGATAGAAAAACCGAATAGGGCCTTGGCATGACGATCGGCCGAGGGCCCCTCTTGCACGATATAGACACGCGCCGCGAAAAAGAGCATGGCGGCGCCAAGTGCGATCGACAGCATGCCATAGACGAACGAAGCGAAACCGAGCAGCCAGGGGGCGACACCGAGCGGGGCGAGCAGCAGCGTATAGAGAAGGATTTCCAGCCGCGTGCGCGCGGCGCCCTTGACGTTGGGCATCATCGGGATGCCGGCCTGCCGGTAATCTTCCGAACGCCCCAAAGCGAGCGCCCAGAAATGCGGCGGGGTCCAGATGAAGATGATGGCGAAGAGGATGAAGCTTGAGAGGCTGAAGTGGCCAGTCGCCGCGGCATAACCGACCATGGGCGGAAAGGCGCCGGCTGCGCCGCCAATGACAATATTCTGAGGCGTCGAACGCTTCAGCCACATTGTATAGATGACGACATAGAAAAAGATGGTGAAGGCCAGAAAGCCGGCGGCCAGCCAATTCGCGACAATGCCGAGCGTGAAGACTGAGAGGAAGGACAGCGTCAGGCCGAAGGCCAAAGCCTCGTTCGGCATAACCCGACCAAGCGGAATCGGGCGTTTGGCCGTGCGCTTCATCACGGCGTCGATATCGGCGTCATACCACATATTGAGGGCGCCCGAAGCGCCGGCGCCGACGGCAATGGCGAGCAGGCTTGCGAAACCGACGATTGGATGGACGGGATCGGGAGCGATCAACATGCCGGCCAAGGCGGTAAAAATGACCAGCGACATGACCCGGGGTTTCAGCAGCGCGAAATAATCGGACGGACCGGCGCTCGAAATCGAAACGGAGGGTGCTTGGCTGATAAAGGTCATGTTGAAAGCGTGCCGGGTTGGGCCGAAGCCTGAAGCTTTGTAAGTCTTTCCGCCGCGAGCCCTATGGCTTCAGCGGGAAAAGGCGCGAAAGATCGAAACCTAGAACTAGAAAGTAAACCAGTGACCAGGGGTTCACTGGCGGCAGAACCGGGAGAAGCCAATCTCCTGGATAAAATCTGGCCTTCGAAACACCAAACGCCAGATTTTATCCACGAAAGGGAAACCGCGGCGCGCCGGAAGACGCGCCGCGGGAGAAGTTTTAGTGATCCGAACCGACGATGCGCGGCAGGGTCTCATATTGATGGAACGGAGGCGGCGAGCTCAGGGTCCATTCGAGAGTTGTCGCACCCACACCCCAGGGATTATCGCCGGCAAGACGCTTCTCGGAGAAGGCCTTGAAGACGATGTAGAGGAAGAAGACGACGCTGATGCCGGAGATATAAGCGCCGATCGAGGAAACCGTGTTCCACAAAGTATAGGCGTCGGGATAGTCGATATAGCGCCGCGGCATGCCAGCAAGACCCAGGAAATGCTGCGGGAAGAAGGTCAGGTTGACGCCGATGAAGAACATCCAGAAGTGAATCTTGGCGAGGCTTTCATTGTACAGATAGCCCGACATTTTCGGGAACCAGTAATAGAAGCCCGCGAAGATCGCGAAGACGGCGCCGAGCGACAGCACGTAATGGAAGTGCGCGACGACGTAATAGGTTTCATGCAGAGCGCGGTCGGTTGCGGCATTGGCGAGGACGACGCCGGTGACACCGCCGACCGTGAACACCATGATGAAGCCGATCGCCCAGACCATCGGGGCGCGGAAGCTGATGGAACCACCCCACATGGTGGCGATCCAGGAGAAGATCTTCACGCCGGTCGGAACCGCGATCACCATCGTCGCGAAGACGAAATAGCGCTGCGTGTCGAGCGACATGCCGACGGTGTACATGTGGTGCGCCCACACGACGAAGCCGACGACGCCGATGGCGACCATGGCATAGGCCATGCCGAGATAACCGAAGATCGGCTTTTTCGAGAAGGTCGAAATGATGTGGCTGATGATGCCGAAGGCCGGCAGGATCATGATGTAAACTTCGGGATGGCCGAAGAACCAGAAGAGATGCTGGAAGAGGAGCGGATCGCCGCCACCGGCCGGATCGAAGAAGGTGGTGCCGAAGTTACGGTCCGTCAGCAGCATGGTGAGCGCGCCGGCGAGCACCGGAAGCGACAGGACGAGAAGGAAGGACGTGGTCAGGACGCCCCAGGCGAACAGGGGCATCTTGTGCAGGGTCATGCCCGGCGCGCGCATATTGAAGATCGTGGTGATCAGGTTGATGGCGCCGACCAGCGAGGACACGCCGGCGATATGCAGGCCGAGGATGAGGAAGTCCATGGCCGGGCCGGGATGGCCGGTGTTGGAAGACAGGGGCGGATAGAGCACCCAACCGCCGCCAAAACCCTTCATGCCAGGCGCGCCTTCGACGAAGATCGAAATCACGGCAAGCGTAAGAGAAGCGGGGAGCAGCCAGAACGAAATATTGTTCAGGCGGGGGAAGGCCATATCCGGTGCGCCGATCATCAAGGGCACGAACCAGTTGGCGAAGCCACCGATCAGCGCCGGCATGACCACGAAGAAGATCATGATCAGACCGTGGGCGGTGATGGTGACGTTATAAAGGTTTTTGGCGGCGTCGATCGCGGTTTCCGGAGAGGCGCCGTCGATGAACTGGGCGAGATGATTGAAGATCTGAATACCTGGATGCTGCAATTCCATGCGCATCAGGACCGACATTCCGCCGCCGACAATGGCAGCGATGACGGAGAAGATCAGATAGAGGGTGCCAATATCCTTGTGATTGGTTGAAAACAGGAATCGTTTCAACCCGGTCGGATGTGGTGGATGATCTGTCGAATGGGCTGTGGCTGTCGCCATCAGAGGGTCTCCTCAAAGCTGAAGATCGCGGCTCAATTGGGACGAGTGGCGGGCGGGTCAAATCCGATCGAAACCGCCGCTCGTTTTTGTCTCAGATGCATCGCCCCGCTTGGGTCGGAATAAAACGATGCGTGTTGATTCCCCTTGAAGAATCGCCCGCTCAGGGCTGGACCTTGATCGGGGAGGCTTCCGCGACATGCATCGGTTCGGCATCGGAAGATGCGAATTTCTGCTTCGCCGAGGCGAGCCAGGTGGCGTAATTTTCCGGGCTCACGACGCGGAATGCAATCGGCATATAGGCGTGGTCCTTGCCGCAGATCTTCGAGCATTGCCCGTAATAGATCCCTTCACGCTCGGCCTTGAACCAGGTCTCGTTGGTGCGGCCGGGCACGGCGTCGATACGGATGCCGAAGGCGGGAATGGTGAAGGAATGGATGACGTCGTCGGCGGTCACGAGGACATGCACGACTTTGCCGACCGGCACGACCGCCTCATTGTCGACGGAAAGCTGACGGATGAAGCCGTCTTTCTCGTTACCCTCGGTGAGAAGGGTCGAATCGAACTCGAAACCGCCGCCCTGATCCTTCGGATAGGCGTAGCTCCAGTACCATTGCTTGCCGGTGACCTTAACCGTCAGATCGGACGGAGGCACCACCAATTGGTGGGTGAGCAGCCGGAACGAGGGAATGGCGATCACGACGAGAATCATCACCGGCAGGATCGTCCACGCAACCTCGAGACCGGTATGATGGGTTGTGCGGGAAGGAACCGGATTGGCCTTTTCGTTGAACCGGAGCATCACGAAAACGAGCAGGCCCAGCACGAACAGGCAGATCACTGTGATGATCGGCAGCAGGATCCAATTGTGGAAGACATGCAGCTCTTCGGCGATCGGGGTGACAGCTTCCTGCATGCTGATCTGTCCCGGACGGGCGAAACCGTCGGCGTGGGCGATGCCCATGGACAGGATGGAAGCAAGCAGTGAGCCCAATCCGATCGAGTTTCGGAGCGACCTTGGGGATCGCGCGGCTGGTTGGACAAAATTCATGAATATCCTCGCTCCGCTGCACGGCATAGGGCCGTGTTGACTCAAAAGCGGCCTTGGGGGCGCATTTGGCGGCGCGCCATGCGCCAACCCGTCCAGCCTGAATGGATGAACCTTTTCGGGTTCAAAACACAAACAAGATTGAAGCGCAATAAGCCCGCATTTCATTCGTTGCGGCATAAAGGCGCTATCACGCGCTGTTTAAGCTGCACCTTGCGTGAAACAAATGCTTCCGGCTCCGGTTTCGGGCCGATGGCTCTGCCCGTCGGTGTGGCTTGCGAGCGCCGCTTGACAGCACGGTGCGATTTGCTAGTGCTCCAGCATCGTTACCCGCCGCTTTGCGAAAGATGGCGAAAATCTGCCGATAAAACATTGTTTTCGTGGTTGAAATCGAAAACCATCGAGGCCGCCCCGGCTCTCAGGCGGAAACAAAATCTTATGAACTCAATGACATGGTCGCGCGGTGGCCGATCCTGTCGGAACTCTGACTAAAGTCCGATAGCCGATAGGCTCGGTCGGTGTCCTTGGGAGCAAGCATGGCTGAATGGACGGATGGTGAAATGTGGGGGCACCCACGCTTTGCTGGAGCCTTTGCGAGGCCGGCGCGATTCTTTGAGGTCACAAGCTCATGGGCGATGAACTCAAGGGCGGTCAATTCGCGGCCGCAGCGGATCTGGCGCCACCTGGCCAGCTTCGGCTTCCTTGCCGTCGCGGCGCAAGCTTTCCTTGGGGGGCAGCCGGCCCTGGCGCAAGGTGTCGTCAAGGCAAAGCATGGCGATTGGGAATTGCGGTGCGAGACCCCGCCTGGGGCGCAGAGTGAGCAATGCGCCCTGTTGCAGAGCGTTGCGGCGGAAGACAAGCCGAACATCAATCTCGTCGTCATCGTCCTGAAGACAGCGGATGGCAAGAGCCGCCTGTTGCGGGTCATTGCGCCGCTCGGTGTCCTTTTGCCGTCTGGTCTCGGCCTCAAGATCGATGCGACCGATGTCGGGCGCGCTGGTTTCGTGCGCTGCCTACCCACCGGCTGCGTCGCCGAAGTGGTGATGGATGAAAAGCTGATCGACCAGATGAAGACGGGCAAGAATGCGACCTTCATCATCTTTCAGACCCCGGAAGAAGGGATCGGCATCCCGCTCGCCCTCAATGGGTTCAAACAGGGGTTTGAAAGCCTGCCATGACGTTTCAATCTTCAATTCCTAGTATCCACCTCATTGAAGCGCGACGTGTCGCGCTTCAATGAGGACAAGTGGATACGGTTTAAAAAGCGACGATTCTCGATACTAGGGCTGGGTCGATTTCCTTTCCTTCCGTCCCAGTTTAAGAAAGACCCTCTTGAAATATTGGCTGGAGCTTTAGCGCATGCGGCGGGCCTTGCGTCGACACTTGCCCTTTGCCTTGTTCCCTGCGATGCGGACGGCGGCGATTGCCGTTGCGCTCGTGGGCCTCGCCGGTTGCGGAGGCAAGGGCGGTGGGGGCGCTTTCGACGGCGCGAGCGTTGAAAATAGCAGCGGCTCCAGCACCCAGGTGAGTCTCACGCCGAAGCTGGCGAGCCTATTGGGTCTCAGAAGCTCGGCTACGACCGCGGATGGGAAAGAGGAAGTCTCGCGGATCGCATGCCCGGAGGTGATTCTGCTCGATGGTGATGCCGCCAAGCGAGTCTATGCCAGCGGCGAGGACAATGCCAGCTTGCGCTACCAGGTTTCCATCAATGATGCCGCGCGTGAATGCGCGCGCGAGGGAGACGAATTGGCGATCAAGGTCGGCGTGCGCGGCAAAGTGCTGCTCGGGCCGGTGGGCAGTCCTGGGACATTCAACGTCCAACTCCGCGTCGCCATTATTGACGAGGCTGAAAAGGATGAAATTTTCAGCAAGATCTACCGCACAAATGTGACGATCGCCCCTGGTCAGACCGAGGGAGTCTACACCCTGATCTCAGATGTTCTGAAGATGGAATTCCGGCATGAACAGGCGGATCAGGATTATTCGATCAAGATTGCCCTGGCCGATGGCAGCGCGAGTGCAAGCGCGCCTGCACCGCGCCGTAAAAGAGGGCATTGATCCAGAGCACGCGGCATTGACAAGCTGACCGGCCTCGATCAAAACTCCGCGCGTCAGACCAAATCCCTAGCGGGAGAGTCCGTTTTCCAAGACAGGTTGGAAGCTTCCGACCGGTTTCGCTGAAAACGGCGCCGAAGGCGCAACCGCCCCGGAAACGCTCAGGCCCACGGACCGCTAGGGGATGACACTCTGGAAAGCGATCGTCGCACGCAAGCAGATTGGAAATTTCCAATTTTGAGTCTGCTCAAGTCGCCGATCCACCGACGGGCGTAACTCCAAGCCTCCCAATGGTCATAATGCTGACCTTGGTATAGGCGCGGCGGAAATCTCTCAGGTCACCGGACAGAGGGGGCAAGGTATTCGTTGACGCTTCGGGATGGTGTCATTGGCCGTCCTTGCGCACGAATCGCCTTTCCTTAAGGCCTCTCTCTGGATTTGCCGCGCCATGTCGCAAGCTGCCTCTGCCTCCGACACCTCCGGTTCGACGCCGGCGCTTCTGCATACGCCCCTTTACGCGCTGCATTGCGCGCGCGGCGCCCGCATGGTCCCTTTCGCCTGTTATGCCATGCCGGTGCAATATCCAACCGGCATTCTTGAGGAACATCTGCATACCCGCGCCAAGGCCGGGCTGTTTGATGTCTCGCATATGGGCCAAGCCCTGCTCGAAGGCCAAGGGGCCGCTGCACGCCTTGAAACTCTGGTGCCGGGCGATCTCACGACACTTGCCCCCGGGCGCATGCGCTATACGCAACTGCTGAATCCTGAAGGTGGCATTCTCGACGACCTGATGGTGACGCGCCTCGCCGATGATGCGGCTGGCGAGCGTTTGTTCCTCGTCGTCAATGCGGCGACCAAGGCGCAGGATTTCGCCCATATTGGTGCGTCTTTGCCGGATCTGCGGCTGACCCTTCTGGAAGATCGTGCCCTCCTGGCCTTGCAGGGGCCGAGCGCCGCGACCGTGCTGGCGAAACATTTTCCTGCCGTCGCCACCATGCCCTTCATGAGCCTGATCGAGACCGAGCGAGAGGGGGCGCTCTGGCGCATTTCGCGCTCGGGTTATACGGGCGAGGACGGTTTCGAAATTGCCGTGCCGGCTGGCGCCGCTGAGGCCTTCGCCGAAACCTTGCTTGGCGATGAAGAGGTCTGGCCGATTGGCCTTGGCGCCCGTGATTCGCTGCGGCTCGAAGCCGGCCTCTGCCTTTACGGGCATGATATCGATCCGATCACGACGCCGATCGAGGCCGGACTCCTCTGGTCCATTTCCAAGCGCCGGCGTGAGGGGGGCGGTTTTCCCGGCGCGGCGCGCGTCCAGCGCGAGATTGCCGAAGGACCCGCTCGCCGCCGTGTCGGCTTGAAGATCGAGGGCAAGATCCCAGCCCGCGAGGGAGCAAAAATCGAGACCCTGGAGGGTGAGGTGATCGGCCTCGTCACTTCGGGTGGTTTTGCGCCGAGCCTCGGCGCGCCGATCGCCATGGGATATGTGGCGAGCGCCCATGCGGCCAATGGGACTGCCTTACAGGTGATCGTCCGAGGAAAACCACTCGCCGCGACGATTACCTCCATGCCTTTTGTTCCGAATCATTATTACAGGGGCGCCTGATGTCGATCACCCGCTACACCAAGGACCATGAATATATCCGCGTCGAGGGAGAGACCGGCACGGTCGGCATTACCGATTACGCCCAGTCGCAATTGGGCGATGTCGTCTTCGTGGAACTGCCGGCCATCGGCAAGGCCCTGACCAAGGGCGGTGAGGCTGCGGTCGTTGAAAGCGTGAAGGCCGCGAGCGAGATCTATGCCCCGGTGTCGGGCGAGGTCGTGGCGGTCAACGAGGCTTTGGCCGAGGCACCGGGCACCGTCAATGAAGATGCAGCCGGCAAAGGCTGGTTCCTGCAAATCAAGCTCGCCGATGCCAAGGAACTCGACGGCCTGATGGACGAGGCCGGCTATCAGGATTTCCTGAAAACGCTTTGAGCCGATCAGATGGTTTCGATCCGATAGGAGAAAGAAATGCGCTATCTGCCTTTGACGCCGGAGGATCGGACCGAAATGCTGGCGCGCGTCGGCGTCCCCTCGGTCGATGCTCTCTTCGAGGATATTCCAGCCGCCAAGCGCCTGGTAGAACTGCCGGACTTGCCGCTCCACAAAGGCGAATTGGAAGTCGAACGCTGGCTCGGCCGGCTTTCTGCCAAGAATCTCGCGGCTTCCGCCGCGCCTTTCTTTGTCGGCGCTGGCGCATACAAGCACCATGTGCCGGCCAGCGTCGATCATCTGATCCAACGCTCGGAATTCATGACGAGCTATACGCCCTATCAGCCGGAAATCGCCCAGGGCACCCTGCAATATGTGTTTGAGTTCCAGACGCAGGTCGCGGCCTTGACGGGCATGGAGGTCGCTAATGCCTCCATGTATGATGGCTCGACCGCGACGGGTGAGGCTGTGCTGATGGCTCATCGCCTGACCAAGCGCGGTAAGGCGATACTTTCAGGGGGGCTGCATCCCCATTATGCCCAGGTCGTCACGAGTCAGGCGGCTCTGACAGGTCATGACGTCGTGGTCATGCCGCCCGACTTGCAAGCCAAGGAAGATCTCGTCGGTCGGCTTGACGCGCAAACCTCCTGCCTCGTCGTGCAATCGCCCGACGTCTTCGGCAATTTACGCGATCTCGAACCATTGGCCGAAGCCTGCCGCAAACAGGGTGTCTTGCTCATTGCCGTCTTTACTGAAGCCGTTTCTCTTGGCCTTGTCAAAGCACCGGGTGATATGGGCGCCGACATTGTCGTTGGCGAAGGTCAATCGATTGGCAATGCGCTGAATTTTGGCGGCCCCTATGTCGGGCTTTTTGCGACGCGCTCGAAATATCTGCGGCAAATGCCAGGACGCCTCTGTGGCGAAACACTCGACGCGGATGGAAGGCGCGGTTTCGTGCTGACCCTGTCCACCCGCGAGCAGCATATTCGCCGCGATAAGGCGACCTCGAATATTTGCACGAATTCAGGGCTTTGCTGTCTCGCCTTCACCATCCATCTAACGCTTTTGGGCGAGCAGGGATTGCGGCAGTTGGCGACGATCAACCATGCCCATGCGGTCGATCTCGCCGATCGTCTCGCCAAAGTGCCCGGCGTCGAACTCCTCAACGAGACGTTCTTCAACGAATTCACGATTCGCCTGCCGGGGCGGGCGGAAGATCATGTCGAAGCCCTGGCGGCGCAGGGCATTCTCGCCGGTGTCCCGGTCTCGCGTCTACTGCCGGGGCAGGGTTGCGATGATTTGCTGATCATCGCCAGCACTGAAGTGAACAGCGACGATGACCGGGCGGCCCTGGTCGATGCGCTCGCCAAGCAAATTGCCTGAACGCGATATTTGAGGCGCGATATTTGAGGACGGAGTGCGAAGCCATGTTGGATAAGCCGGAGACGGGCCTCGAAGAGGCGGACGGGGTGCTGGTCGATCGTGCGACTTTTACCGGCAATCGGGGGCTGGCGATCGAGGAGGGCCTGATCTTTGAGCTTGGCCGGCCGGAAGCTTCGGGCGTTGATCTGCCAGAACCCGCGCCGTTCCAGAGCCGCCTCGGCGGGCTTGAACGCAAGACGCCGATCGGTCTGCCGGGTCTCAGCGAACCTGAGACGGTGCGCCATTATGTGCGCCTCAGCCAGAAGAATTATTCCATCGATACGGGCATTTTCCCTCTCGGCTCCTGTACGATGAAGCATAATCCGAGGCTCAATGAACGCATGGCGCGTTTGCCGGGTTTTGGCGATATCCATCCGCTGCAGCCGCAATCGAGTGTTCAGGGCGCGCTCGAATTGATGAAAGAGATCAGCCATTGGCTCTTGACGCTGACGGGCATGCAGGCGGTCGCGCTTTCGCCGCGGGCCGGTGCGCATGGCGAGGCCTGCGGCATGATGGCGATCAAACAAGCTTTGATCGCCAGGGGCGAGGCTGAACAGCGTAAGGTGGTTTTGGTCCCAGATTCAGCGCATGGCACCAATCCGGCGACGGCGACACTGGTCGGTTTCGAGGTGCGTTCGGTGCCGGCGCGCGAAGACGGCATTGTCGATGTGGAAGCGGTGCGCCAGGCGCTGGGACCGGACGTCGCCGCTATCATGCTGACCAATCCGAACACCTGTGGATTGTTTGAAAAGAACATTGTCGAAATCGCCGAGGCCATGCATGAGGCCGGCGCTTATTTCTATTGCGATGGCGCCAATTTCAACGCGATCGTCGGGCGCGCCCGGCCAGGCGATCTTGGCGTCGATGCCATGCATATCAATCTGCACAAAACTTTTTCGACGCCGCATGGCGGTGGCGGGCCGGGCGCGGGGCCGGTCGTGCTCTCGAGCCGGCTTGCGCCTCATGCGCCGCTGCCTTTCCTTGTCCAAGAAAAAGCGGGTCTGAGGCTTGTCGAGGACAAGGCCGAGGCTCCCGGCACATTTGGCCGTATTGGCGCCTTCCATGGCCAGATGGGTATGTACGTGCGGGCATTGACCTATATGCTCTCGCATGGCGCCGATGGTTTGCGTCAAGCGTCGGAAGATGCCGTCCTTAATGCCAATTATGTGCGGGTGGGTCTTGCCGATCTGATGTCACTGCCCTTTGGCAACCGCCCCTGTATGCATGAGGCTCTCTTCGACGATGCGTGGTTGAAGGGGACGGGCCTGAGCGTGCTCGATTTCGCCAAGGCGATGATCGACGAAGGTTTCCATCCGATGACGGTCTATTTCCCGCTCGTCGTACATGGAGCCATGCTGATCGAGCCGACCGAATCGGAATCCAAGGCGACGCTCGACCTGTTCGTCGCGGCCCTGCGCGATCTGGCCATGGCTGTACAGCGGGGCGATAAAGAGCGTTTCCTTGGCGCCCCGCATTATGCGCCGCGCCGCAGGCTCGATGAAACGCGGGCGGCGAGAACGCCCGTGCTCAAATGGACGAAGCCGGCGCCGATCGAGAATTGAAAACAGGCTGACGTAGCGTGCCCTGTGAGGGAGTGCCCATTCGATTTATCGGATGGGCACGTTTTCTGTTTTTGTGGCCGCAGAGGATGCGGTGACGCGCCAGATAATATTGCCGACATCATCGGCGACGAGCACTCCGCTGTGCTTGTCGACCAGAACGCCGACCGGCCTGCCTTGCGCCTTGTCCTCCTCATTCAGGAATCCGGTGAGAATGTCTTCTGGGGGACCGAGGGGCCGGCCGTTCTCGAAGGGCACGAAAATGACGCGATAGCCCGCAAAGGGGATGCGGTTCCATGAACCGTGCTGGCCGATGATCGCTCCGTTCTCATAGTGCTGGCCGAGGCGGGACGTGTGGATAAACGTGAAACCGAGAGAGGCTGAATGCGCACCAAGCGCGTAATCGGGCTTGATCGCTTTCGTCACAAGATCGGGCCTTTGTGGTTCGACACGCTTATCCACATGTTGCCCAAAATAGCTATAGGGCCAGCCATAGAAGCCGCCTTCCTTCACTGAAGTCATGTAGTCTGGCACGAGATCATTGCCAATCTCATCGCGTTCGTTGACGGCCACCCAGAGTTCACCGGTCACGGGATTCCAATCCATGCCGACCGGGTTTCTCAAACCCGAAGCGAAAACCCGCGACGTCTTGGCAACAGGATCGATTTCCAGAACCGCCGCGCGATTTTCCTCTTCCTCCATCCCATTCTCGGCGACGTTTGAATTCGAACCGACACCGACATAAAGCCGCGATCCATCCGCATTGGCGATGAGGCTCTTGGTCCAGTGATGATTGCGGCCCGCTGGAAGATCCACGATCTTGACGCCGGGTGTTTCTATCCGCGTCGCATTCGCTTGATAGGGAAAGCGCATGAGGGCATCCGCATTCGCGACATAAAGCTGATCGCCGATGAGCGCCATGCCGAAGGGTGAAACGAGATTTTCCAGAAAGGTGGATTTGATCTCGGCGATGCCATCACCATTTTTGTCGCGCAGCAGTGTAATGCGGTTGGCACTTCGCTCATGTGAGCCGGCGCGCTTCATGACCAGCCCCTCGATCCAGCCGCGAAGACCGCCGCTCTTGCCTTCGGGTTTCGACGGTGCATCGGTTTCCGCAACCAGAATGTCGCCGTTGGGCAATTCGTAAAGCCAGCGGGGATGGTCGAGACCGGATGCAAAGGCGACGACCTCGAATCCCTTTGCCGGTTTGGGTGTCTGGCCCTTTGCCCAGCCGATCGCCTGCGCAATCCTCACTATGGGAATGAAGGAACTCTCGGGCTCGGGAAGCTGTGGATCGGCACCATATCCCGCGCTTTCCGGCAGGCTGGACGGACGATTGCAGGAGACAAGTGACAGAATGAGCGCTCCGATACCGGCGCTCGAAGCTAGCTTCGCCACCATGCGAATGCGCATGAACAAGGCTCCTTCCGTTCGATTTCGTCGGAGGCCGCTCGCAGACGGAAAAGGCCTGTCGCTTGTTCAATCGCCGTGCTTGCTCATGTGCCTGTCAGATCAAAGTCGGCCCATGAGGAGCAATATAAGCACGACGATCAGAATGATGCCGAGGACACCCATGCCCCCGTGGCCGTAACCATAGCCATAGCCTCCGAAGCGACCGCTGAAGCCGCCAAGCAGGAAGATGATGAGGATAATGAGGAGAATGAGTCCAAGCGACATGATCTATCTCCCATCGCAGCTCCAAAGGAATGCCGGCAAAAAGACGGGGCTATCGTGTGCTGATTGACCGATAAATTGATCCTATTGAAGTGTGGTACACTTTGATGATGAAACAGGTGCTGCTCGGGTTGGTCAATCCGAAGTCAGGCAATGACCAAGACCGGCATGCCATTTTCTGTTTCGAAGTCACCGGTTACACATACCTCTCCCGTATGTGACACAGGCGTCCCGATGACTGTTTCACAAAGCAGGCATGAAGCTTCGGGGATGCCTGCCTTCGAATTCGGTCTTCATGAATCGGATCAATGTATGCTTCTGGTGATTGTCCAGATTATTATAGAGTGGCTCAGCCGCATTGGCGAGCTTCGTCAAGGATGCGGCCCGCGAGGTGAGTTCGGTAGCTTGATCTCGCATCTGAATGATATCATTGGGACGCTCGTTGCGCAGACGTTGTCCCTCGCGATCTTGGTAAACACTTCTGCCGGCCGTGAGAGTCTTGAATTGTCCGACTCCATAGTCGTGGAGCGCGGTCTGTAAGCCTGACCAATTCTTTTCCTGGTCAGGTGTCAATTGCAGATTGGCCTTGAGCCGAGCAATCCTTGCATCGACCTCGTTGACGATTTGATTGTCTGGAGGTTCAGCTCGCACTGCTTGCGCAGGTGGGGAGGTTTCACTTGTTTGGGCAAATGAATCATGGATATGAACAGCGCCGATCAATGTCGCGCTTGCAAGCCCGATAAAGAAAACTTTCTTCATTTTGTCCACCAGGGAAGCTTCGGCCACTATCCCCATAATCGTGGGAAGCGCCGCAAAATCGTCCAACGCACATACACGATCGGCGGTAAACGCTTGACGGTTTACCCAGTTCCCACATTGGTTCAGCTAAGGACCATCAAACGATTTGAAGTAATACTATGGCTCTGTAAGGCTTTGGTCTTGCCCGGTGAAGGCATGGGTCTATTTTGCAAGATTTGCCGCAGGCAAAAAAAGCCCCACTGGATTTCAATCCAGCGGGGCTTTTTAAGGAGTGAACTTTGGTTTGAGCGTTCAGTGAGCTGCGGCTTTGAGGCCGTCAATGCCTTGGTCGATCAGCTTCTGGCCGTAAGCACCCTTGGCTGCATCCGTCAGAAGAATTTCGGCGGCTTTGGTGGCGGCATCGGCGGCGATGGCCTTGACCTCGGCCATCGCTTGCGCTTCGGCATTGGCGATCTTGTTTTCCGCCTGCTGGGTGCGACGCTGCACGAATTCCGCCAGCCTCTCGTGGGCTTCCTTGGCGATCATTTCGGCTTCAGTCCGGGCTTGCGCGACAAGGGCCTCGGCCTCGGCCTCGGCTTCAGCCTTGCGCTTCTCAAAGGAAGCCAACAAAGCGGCAGCTTCTTCGCGCAGGCGCACGGCATGGGCCAGATCTTCGCGGATACGATCCGCGCGCTTGTCGAGCGCTGCATTGAGCTTATTGTGGACGCCATAATAAAGCAGGATGGCGACAAAGATCACAAATCCCAGCGCGACGTAAAATTCCTCGTTAAATTCCATCTCGCTTATCCTGCCTCCAAAAGCATCGGCTCTCTCTGGCCTGATGCTCTTTTCATTTCATTCGCGCAACTTCGGCTGGGTTTAGGCCTTGGCTTTGAGCGCAGCGGTGAGTTTTTTCGCGTCGGGCGCCTTGCCAGTGAATTGCTGCACGATGGCGCTGGCGGCTTCCTGGGCAATGGCGGTGACATTGCTCATCGCGGCGGCCTTGGTTTCGGTAATACGAGCCTCGGCGGCAGTGAGCTTGGCGGCGAGTTCGGCTTCCACCGCATGCTGCTTCGCATCGGATTCAGCACGCAACTTGGCTTGGTTCTCCTGAGCCAAAGCAATTGCCTTGGCCTTGGCGTCGGCAATGGTCTTCTCCTGCAAGGCGGCCGCTTCCTTGGCCTGAGCATGCAAGGCTGTGGCCTCATGCATGTCCGAGCGGAGCTTTTCATTGCGCGTGTGCAGAATGCCGCCGATCCGGGGAAGGACCAGTTTCGACATCAGGGCGTAGAGGAGAAGGAAGGAAATCGCCAGCCAGATGAGAAGGGGCGCGAAATTCGACGAGTCGAAGGGGGGGAAGGGTTCTCCCTGTCCTTCATGGGGCACGCCCGTGCTTGTCGTGTGTTGGTCGGCACTTTCGTGTTCGGCGCGCTCTTGGGCCATGGCGATATCCTAATCAGAAATCCGGGTACTTCTCTCGGAAGCTTCATGGATGGACAGCCGAGGAGAAGGAAGCAGCGGAGCATGCCGGTGACCGGCATGCTCCGCAAGGTCTTGATCGGATCTTACTTCATCACGAAGAGGAGTAGAATGGCGACGAGGAAGGAGAAAATCCCCAGACCTTCGGCAAGAGCCGCGCCGATGAACGCGCGACCAAACTGCGCATCGGAAGCGGTGGGATTGCGCAAGGCGCCAGACAGGAAGCTGGCGAAGATGATCGCCACGCCGATGGCGGCGGCGCCCATGCCAATAACGGTAAAGCCCGCGCCGAGATATTTTGCTGCCAGGGGATCCATTGAAAACTCCTAAGGGGACGATGAAAGGGCAACTTATTGTTGTTACAGATCTTTATTCAGTGGCCCGGATGAACCGCGTCGTTCAGATAGACGCAGGTAAGGATGGTGAACACATAGGCTTGCAGGAAGGCGACAAGCAGTTCGAAGGCGGTGAAGATAACGACCATGGCCAATGGCAGCGGCGCGACCAGCGCATAGACGGAGCCGGCGCCGAGCAGGCCGGCGACGAAGCCGCCCATGACCTTCAGGGTGATGTGGCCCGCGAGCATATTGGCGAAAAGACGAATGGAGAGGCTGATCGGGCGGGAGATGAAGGAAATCACCTCGATCATGATCATGAAAGGCAGCAGCAGGGGCGAAACACCGGACGGCGCGAAAATGCCGAGAAAATGCGTGCCGTGCTTGATAAGGCCATAGATGACGACCGTGCCGATGACGATCATTGCGAGACCGAAAGTGACAGCGATCTGGCTGGTGACCGTGAACGTATACGGGACAAGGCCGATCAGATTCGCCAGGAAGACGAACATGAAGATCGAGAAGACGAAGGGGAAGAACCGCATGCCGTCCCGACCAGAGGAGAGCTGGAGGGTCGAGGCAATGAATTCATAAGAGACTTCGGCAATCGATTGCAGCCGTCCCGGCACCAAGCTGTGATTGCGCGTGCCCGCGAGCAGCACCAGGCTCGCCAGGGCGACGATCACCAGCATGAAAAAGGCGGCATTGGTAAACGACACATCCGTGCCGAGAAAATGCAGGGGTATGATCCGGTCGATGTGGAATTGATGAATTGGATCAATTTCGTGTGGTTCCGCCATCTCATGTCCCCTGGGCATGTTCGGGGAAAGCGTTCGGCTTTCCGAAAATGCGTAAAATCAACATTCTCCAACACGTCTCCCGACAAAGTGACGGGTTCCGCCCTGGACTTCGGCATCTTGCGACACCATAACTAAACCGTAGCTCATTCTAGAGCAGTCCCATGGTCATCGAAGGATGACCATGATGTATCAGATCAGCCTATCGCGCGATCCCTTGGCAGGCATGGCGATGCGATAGACATTCCAAAAAGCCGCCGCCGTCCCGAACCCCAGGAAGACGATGAGCAGGATCGGTGAGGTCCCGAACCATGCATCGAATTGCCAGCCGAGGACGCCACCGACGATGATGGCCGCGACAAATTCGGTAAGAACCCGAAAGCCGAGACTCATCGCTTGGCCCATGGTTCGTTGGGCCTTTTCGGCGGCATCTTCCTGCTTTCGGGCGCTTTCTGCTCCAGATTGAGCATCAAGCGCATTCGATAAGCGTTCGAGCCTTGCGCGCAGGGCTTCGTCCTTGCCGGCTTCCTGGCCATTATCATGGCCGTCACCTTGACTTTGCACCGGAATTCCTCCCGCCCTCTCGAAGGGACACGAGAAACCTATAAAGCCGCCCCTCGCAAAAAGCGAGTAGAGTGGCCTAAAGCGACCGGGCGCAAAGAGACAAATAACCGCAAGCCTTTGCGAGCGAGCGGACCATATTGACCGATTTTTCCCCTGTCAAGATTTAGCCTTGAACGGAGCCGGATCGTTCCTATGGAATTGGGTTATGCGGTTTCCAGGAAACGCTCGGCCTCTTCGAGGTTTACCGAGACAAGTTGGCTGACGCCGCGTTCCACCATGGTGACGCCGAACAGGCGGTTCATCCGCGCCATCGTGATCGGATTATGCGTGATGGTGATGAATCGCGTTTCGGTCTTGCGACTCATATGGTCGAGCAGATTGCAGAATCGCTCGACATTGGCGTCGTCGAGCGGGGCATCGACCTCGTCGAGCACGCAGATCGGGGCGGGATTGGTCAGAAAAATCGCGAAGATCAGCGAAAGAGCGGTAAGCGCCTGCTCGCCGCCCGAGAGCAGGGTCATCACCTGCGGCTTTTTGCCAGGTGGACGGGCCAGAATCTCAAGCCCCGCCTCGAGCGGATCGGCGGCCTCGATCAATTGCAATTCGGCCCAGCCACCGTCGAACAAGGTTGTGAACAAATCCTTAAAATGCGTCTGGACGCGGTCGAAAGCTGCCTTGAGCCTTTCGCGACCCTCCTTATTGAGGTTGGCGATCGCCTCATGCAATTGCTGAATGGCGCCGCTCAAATCACTCCGTTCCTCGTCGAGGCTCTGGCGTGATTGCTCGATCGCATTCAATTCGAGATCGGCGCGCAGATTGACGGCGCCGAGCTTCTCGCGCTCGCGTTTCGCCGTTTCGAGCCTTTTTTCGACGACGGAGGGGGCCGGCGGCTCTACACCGGGTTCCAGGCCAGCGCGCACGGGCAAAGCCTCGACAGGGCAATCGAGATCCTGGGCGATCATATGCAGCACAGTCTCGCAGCGCGCGCGGGCGGCCTCGAGACGCGTCTCGGCCCGTGCTTGTTCGGCGCGCGCCGCGCCCAAGGCTTCGAGCGCCGCATGAGCGGCCTTTTCGGCTTCGGCGAGTGTCTTTTCCGCCGCCACACGGTCCTTGGTCGCCTGTTTGGCCACATGCTCGCTCACAGCGATCTCGTCCTGGATCTGCTTGCGCCGCTGCTGGAATGTATCTGGTGCCTCAATCAGCACCGCGAGTTCCGCCCGCGCCTCGCCGAGACGGGTCTTGAAGGCGGCGATCTGGCCCGCCGCGCCGCCGGCGCGCGCCTGCCAGGATTGCTGTTCGTCATGCAAGGCGCGTTGCCGCTCGCCACGCGTCTGCCGCTCGCGCAAGAGCGCGTTCAAGGCCGTGCGCGTCTCGATCATGGCCGCGCGGCGCGTGGCTGCCTCGAGCCTGGCGGTTTCGACGCGGCCATGCAGATCAGCGGCAATGTCGAGCCCCGCGAAATCCTGTTCCGCGCGTTCCAGCCGCGCATTGGTTTCGGCCTGATCAGCGGCAAGACGGATCTTGGTGTCCTGCAGGCCTTGGATGCGCGCGTAGGTCTGAGCTTCACGCGTTTCAGCAGCCGCCTGGCGCTGGCGCACAGCATCACGTGCGGCAAGCATGGTCTTGAACTGTTGGCGCGCCTCGCGTTCAGCCTCGGCCGCGAGGGCAAGGGCTTCTTGCGCCGCTTCCACGTCCTCGCGCAGAATATCGGCGGTCTGCCGCGCCGCCTCGGCGGTCTTGGTCAGATCGGCGAGCCGATTCTTTTCGACGAGCCGGCGAGCCGCTGGGGTTGGCGCCTCGGCCGCTTGGACGAAACCGTCCCAGCGCCACAGATCGCCTTCCTGCGAGACCAGTCTTTGGCCGGGCACCAGCAAGGCCCGCAGGGCAGCGCCCTCCGAGCGCAGGACGACACCGATCTGGTCGAGGCTCCGCTGCAAGGCTGGGGGCGCCTCGACATAGGCGGACAAGGGTTTCACGCCCGGCGGCAAGGAAGGGTCGCCCTTGGCCTCGCTCAAGGCCCAATGCGCGGGGGCGGAAGGATTGGTCGAGGCTTCGAGATCGTCACCCAAGGCCGCGCCAAGGGCTGCTTCATAACCCTTTGTGACGCTGATCGATTCCGTTACCGCCGGCCAGAAACCACCCGTGCCGGAGGCCAGCAATTTGGTGAGCGTCGCCACTTCGGTAGCGAGAACCTGGGCCTTGCGTTCGGCCTCGGCGAGAGGGGCGCGCAACTGGATATCGGCCTCGCGCGCCGAGCCATGGGCTTTTTCCGCTTGGGATTGCCGCGTTTCAGCGGCGTGGAACGCCGCCTCGGCTTCCTCGAGCTCCCGCCGCAGCGCCGCGGTCTCTTCTCCTAGGGCAGCTTCGCCGCCGAGTTCTTCCCATTCCCGCGTGACCTTGTCGATTTCCGCCGAGAGACGCGCGAGCCTGCGGCCTTCCTCTCGAACGGCGGCCTCCAATGTCGTGCGCCGGGCTTCCATGCCGGCGCGCAAATCTTGAACCTCAGTCAAGGCCGCTTCCGATTGCGCCAGGATGGCTTCGGCTTCGATCAGCCGATTGCGTGTCTCGCGCTCCTCCGCCGCGCCATCGCCGAGCATGGCCAGTTGGCGGGCTTCCTCTTCGAGTTTCGCCAGAACCGCTGCAGCATCTTCGATAAGCGCGGTTTCGCGCGTGAGATCGCCTTCCATTTCCGCAATGCGGCGTTCGAGTTCAGCACGGCGCAGCTTGGAGCGCTTTTCTTCCGCTTCCAGAGCATTACGCCGGCCAATGGCCTGTTGCAGGGCTCCCGCCGCGGCGGTTTCCGTCTCACGCAAGGGCGGCAGGGCATGGGCGGCGATGCCCTGCTGACGCGCCGTTTCTCCCTGAATGCCGACCTGATCGGCGAGAGCGAAACGGGAGGTCTCGAACCCCGTTTCGGCCTGGCTCAGCGCCTGCGTGGCCTGTTGGTAGCTAATGAAGGCGAGCAGCGCTTCATCGCGTTCGATCTCTCCTGCCAGTGCCCGGTAGCGGATCGCCTGTTTGGCCTGGCGTTTCAGACCCTCGGCCTGGGAATCGATCTGCCTGACGACATCATCGAGGCGGCTGAGATTCTCTTCCGCCGCCTTGAGGCGCGTCTCGGCCTCCTGCCGGCGGGAATGCAGCCCGGCTATGCCCGCGGCTTCCTCGAGAATGCGGCGGCGGGCCTGCGGCTTGGCGGAAATCAATTCGCCGATCTGGCCTTGGCGTACCAGGGCTGGTGACTTCGCCCCGGTCGAAGCGTCGGCGAAAAGAAGTTGCACATCCTTGGCACGGACCTCGCGGCCATTGATCCGATAGACCGAGCCCGAGGCGCGCTCGATGCAGCGGGTAACCTCGATCGCCGGGCAATCCTGGAAGGCCACGGGCGCGCTGCCGTCGCTATTGTCGAGGACCAGGCTGACTTCGGCCTGATCGCGCGCCGGCCTTTCGCCGCTGCCGGAAAAGATGACGTCATCCATGCCCGAGGCGCGCATGGCCTTGAACGAATTCTCGCCCATGACCCAACGCATAGCCTCGACAAGATTGGATTTGCCGCAGCCGTTCGGCCCGACAATACCGGTCAGGCCGGGTTCGATCAGGAAATCCGTGGCATCGACGAAGGTTTTAAAGCCGGAAATGTGCAGCTTGGTGAATTTCATCGGAGTGCGCGCCAGCCTGTAAGCTCAAGCGATAATATCGCTTGAAGCGGGAACAAGGGGTTAAAATGGTTGGAGACCGGCGCCACGGAGCTGTCTCAGCCTTTCAGCAAAGGCTGCAGCAAGGCGTCGAGTGCATCAGGTGAAATTTCGCCGTTCTGTTTCTTGCCGTTGATGAAAAAGGTTGGTGTCGCGTTGACGTTGAATTTTTCCGCCGCCTGATCGCGCACCTTGTTCACTTTATCAAACAGGTCTTGATCCTTCAGGCAGGCCTCGAAACGGTCCTGGCCTATACCCGTCTGCTTGACGAGAGCGGCCAGTGCCTCGAGCGGCTTATCGACGAAAGCCCAGTTCTTCTGTTGCGCGAACAGGAGATCGACCATCGCCTCGCGTTTGTCGGGCCCGGCGCAGCGGGCGAGCATGAAGCCGGCGGTGGCGAGTGGATCCAGGGGAAATTCGCGCAGGATGAAGCGAACTTTGCCGGTATCGATATATTTGCTCTTGAGCACCGGATAGGTCTCGGCATGGAAAGCGGCGCAATGCGAGCAGGTCATCGAGGCATATTCGACGATGGTGATCGGCGCTTGCTCAGATCCGAGCGCAATGTCGGGCAGGGCCTGGGGAGCCATCAATTGATCGGTAGGAATCGATGTGCCTTGCGCCGTCGCGTGACTTGCCGCAAGGGGGGCGAGCGCCAGGCTGAGAGCGAGCGCCGTGAAAAGGCTGCGGCGCGAGAAGGCCAGGGGGGAGATCATCGAAGGGGTCGGCAAAGTCATGGAACGATCCGTTGCGGCAAGTGAAAGCGCACGTGCAAAACGCGAATGCAGGGCGCGAATAGACAGGCGAGTGCGAGTGCGAATGATGGAGCCTTCCCTTAAACGATCAGCGTCAGCTTGAAAGGGGGGAGGCAGGGCAAGCCCATGCCCGTCGGTCTCGATCGAATCACTTCAAGATCGTTATGACCGATGGTTGCCTCATCCCCGAACTTTTCCCCATGCTTGAACCGCATGTCTTTCGAAGAGACAGTTCATAAAACACAGTGACTTACGATCAAGGAGCCGGTTTGTTCATGCCGGCTGACATATTTGGAGAAAGAGCGTCCGACTCAAATTCTGGTCAAAATTCGTCGGTTTTTTTGGCCGCAAGGACGCCAAGCGCAGCCCATTCTCACAAACCTTTTAGAATATTCCGCCCGCTGTTTGAAACCGTGTTTTGCCTAAAAGCGCAGCAATTAACTCGAAATTGGGCATTTCCTGGCGCAGTGATGCCGGCAAGCCTCACTGATCTTCTTTTGCTTGGCGGAGAATGGATGCGCCAAGCCTCGTTAGGGCCTGCCGGAGTTTTGTATCCGCAATACCTTGTACAACGCTTGCGGCTTGCCGCAAAGTTTCGGGTCCAGGGGCGCCGCGCGGCGTCTTGCGTTGCGGGGGGCGCGGCAAAGGTCCCTGTTGCATCACGAGTTTGGCGATGCAGTTCCAGCCAAGATGGGCATTGACCCTTTCGATGAGGACACTTGTCTCATGCTGCAAATCGAGAGCGAAGGCGGAATCGACGCGCAGGACCAGGGTCGCTTGACCCGCCCCGCCAAAGCCATCGAAGTCCATGCCGGCTTTCTGGCGGGCCGGCCATTGCAGCTTGATGGGCCGCGCCATGCAGGCCAGTCTTTCGCCGACAATATCGTCCCAATAAAGAATGAGATCGCTCTCGCCGAATCCTTGTTTGTTCATGAGCGGCCGCAAAGAGCCGCCGACGAGATCGGCGAGGGGTTGTTGGCGAGGAAAAGGTTTGCGCATGGTCTTTTAGATCTAAAATGCTGGGAGCGCCCTCGAAACCTTTGGTGCGCGAGCGACTTTGTCAATAATACACTGTTCTATAGGGTCTGGAATGTTCAAGGGCGCCAGCGGTCATGCAAGGATGAGCGTTGGGATCCTCTCGAATGTTCATGATGTCTCTGAAAGGACGAACATTCGAGACTGCAACCGGGAGGCCCCCGTGAGGCTCCCATTGTGTCTCTTGGCGTAAGGCGGCGAATGGGCAAGGGAGCATGCGAGGGAGCATGACGGAGTGAAAATGGAGCCGCCCTTGACGGGCTATTCCCTGTCGGAGCCATCCGTTTCGCGGGCCTTGCTCGCCTGGTATGACGCGCATCGCCGTGATCTGCCCTGGCGCGCCAAACCGGGCGAACAGGCTGATCCCTATGCCGTTTGGCTCTCCGAGATCATGTTGCAGCAGACTACGGTCACGGCAGTCAAACCTTATTATGCGACTTTTCTTGGCCAATGGCCGCGTCTCGAAGATTTGGCCGCCGCCCCGCTCGACGCGGTTTTGCGGCAATGGGCTGGGCTCGGTTATTATTCGCGGGCGCGTAACCTTCATGCTTGCGCCATTATGGTCATGCAGCGCCATGGCGGTGTTTTTCCCGCCGAGGAATCTCTTCTCAGGGCTTTGCCAGGGATCGGCGCCTATACCGCGGCGGCTATTGCCGCCATCGCCCATGGCCGCCGCGCCGTGGTTGTTGACGGTAATGTCGAGCGGGTCATCAGCCGGCTCTTCGCGATAGAGAGTCCTTTGCCGGAAGCAAAGGCGGTGATTCGCGCCGAAACGGATCGGTTGACACCCAACGAGCGGGCTGGTGATTTCGCCCAGGCGATGATGGATCTCGGCTCGATGATCTGCACACCCCGGCAGCCGCAATGCCTGCTGTGTCCATTGGCGGCGTTCTGTGTCGCGAAAGCAGAAGGCCGCGCGGGTGAATTTCCTATCAAGGCGCCGAAGCGGGAAAAACCCATCCGCCATGGCGTGGCCTTTTTTCTGCGGCGCGGCGATGGCGCCGTTCTTCTCACCCGGCGCCCGGCGCGTGGTCTTCTTGGCGGCATGATGGAAATTCCAGGCGGTGCATGGAACGAAACGCCCGACCTAGAACCCTTGCGCCTGGCACCCGTCGCGGCCGATTGGCAAAGGCTGGAGGGTGAAGTGACGCATGTCTTCACCCATTTCGCATTGCGGCTGAGTGTCTATGCGGCGAAAGCGCCATCCACCCTCAAAGTCCCCGATGGGTGCCGCTTCGTCGCCGAAGAAGATCTCGACGCCGAGGCGCTGCCGAGCCTGATGCGCAAAGCGGTTGCAGCCGGGCGGGCCTTTTTCGCAGACAAACAGGAACGAGCAGGCGAGAGGAAGAAGCGATGGCCAAACGGCGAGGCCCGGAACTCAAGGTCGAACTGACGGAAGGTGCCGTCAGGATCATCAAGGGAGAAAAAATCCTGACCCTGGTGCGGGCGGATTGCCCACCCGGGGAAGAAGATCCCGCCGATTTCATCATCTTTCTCGATGATATCACGTGTTGGGACGCGCCTCATGACTCGGTGGAGATCGAGATCGATGAAGTGCAAACCATCGTCCAGGCGATCGAAGGCGCTTTTGACGAACATGGGCTCCGTGTCGCTTTTGAGTAAAGCCATCGCTTTTGAAATGGAGCTGACGTGTTTAAAGACGCCGAAACACGTCACTAGATGCGCGAGATCCTTGGCTTGCATGGACCGAGCGACCAGAAGCCATGACACAATCTTCTTGCGCGATTTTTACGGCCTCTTTGTAGCGCAAGCAGGCAATTGGTGACAAAGCCACGCGCAGGGAGCTGACCAACCGCATTGTATCCACCACGGATGATTGTGTGGCTCGACCGGTGATCAGTTCGACGCCGGGAATACAGGGCGGCTACACCGGTTCCTTGCCGCTTTCGCGTAATTGAATACGGAGCCGGTCGAGCGGATGTTTCTGTCCGTCCCGCTGGAAATGCCAGAAAGTCCAGCCGTTGCAGGCTGGCAGGCCCTGGACCAAAGCGCCGATCTTGTGGATCGAGCCGATGATGGGACCAACCGCGAGTGTTCCATCGGCCCGGACAACGGCCTCGTGTCTGCCTTTCTCGTCGGTCAGGGTTTCCCCTGCCGCAAGCAGGCCGGACTCGATCAAGGTCATAAAGGGAATGCGTGGCTCGGTTCTTTTATTGGGAAAGGACGCGATCGCCTCCGAGGGCAGGGGGTCGATCGCGGCGATGCGGGCCTTGGCCGCTGCCGCATAGCCGGCCTCGCGCTCAATGCCGATGAAGGAGCGGCCGAGTTTTTTGGCGACCGCTCCCGTCGTGCCAGTGCCGAAAAAGGGATCGAGCACGACATCGCCGGGATTGGTGGTGGCGAGCAGAATGCGGGAAAGGAGATTTTCCGGTTTTTGCGTCGGATGTGTCTTGCGTCCGGCCTCGTTCTTGAGGCGTTCGCCGCCCGAGCAGATCGGCAAGAGCCAATCTGAGCGCACCTGATGATCTTCATTGCCGGCTTTCAGTGCGTCGTAATGGAAGGTGTAATTCTTCACATCCGCGCTTTTAGCGGCCCAGATCATTGTTTCATGCGCATTGGTGAAACGGCGGCCACGAAAATTCGGCATGGGATTGGATTTGCGCCAGATGATATCGTTCAGGATCCAAAAACCTTGATCCTGAAGAATTGTCCCGACGCGGAAAATATTGTGATAAGAGCCAATGACGAACAAAGTCGCATGGCGCTTCATGACGCGGCGTACGGCGGCGAGCCATTCATGCGTGAACCGGTCATAATCGGCGAAACTGTCGAATTTGTCCCAAGCATCGTCGACCGCATCGACCTGGCTCTGGTCTGGACGCAGGATCTTGCCTTCGAGTTGAAGATTATAAGGCGGATCGGCGAAAACCAGATCCACGCTTTCGGCAGGCAGCCGATTGAGTTTCTCGACACAATCCCCGAGCAGGATCTGATCGAGGGGAAGAGGATTTTCGACAGGGGAGAGGCAGGGGCGGTTAGCCGTCGAAATCCCGGTACGCAGTACCTCGATCCGGGATTTCGAGCGGACCACACCAGCACGTTCAATGGGCATGTAGAGAAAACCGCTAACGCAACTGACCTTCGAACTTTTCCCTGTTTCTGGTAAAGGCGGCGTTTAACGCATTAGATAAAGTTCGTCTCTTTTTTGAACGATAGTGTAAAGAGAAGGTAAATTCGCTCAGGCACTTGCTGGCCCTTTCCTCTTCTTATGCGATCCCGCAACATCAAAAATGGACGCGGCAAGGCGGCTTGGTGTAAAGAAGACGGCTCAAAGTTCGCATTGGGCTGATGTCCATGCCTGAGCTTTGCTTTTAATGTCGTGCGGACCTCAGCACTGGTCCGAATTGGTCTCATGGAGAGATGGATCATCGTTCACCGCCAAGGAGCAGATGATCTGACAGGGAGTTTTGCCATCATGGCCGTCGAAAGCTGGTCGCCTGCGAGTTGGAGAAATAAGCCGATCGTGCAGGTGCCCGAATTTACCGACGCGGCGAAACTCGCCGATGTCGAGGGCCAGCTCGCCGGTTTCCCTCCCCTCGTCTTCGCCGGCGAGGCGCGCAAGCTCAAGAGCCTGCTTGGCAAGGTTGCCGATGGGGAAGCTTTTCTCCTGCAGGGCGGCGATTGCGCGGAAAGCTTCGCCGAGCATCATGCCGATAATATTCGCGATTTCTTCCGGGTCTTTTTGCAAATGGCTGTGGTCGCGACCTTCGCCGCCGCTTTGCCGGTCGTGAAAGTCGGGCGCATCGCCGGCCAGTTTGCCAAGCCGCGTTCAGCGCCCAATGAAAAGGTTGGCGACGTCGAATTGCCGAGCTATCGCGGCGATATCGTCAATGACATTGCCTTTGACAGCGCGGCGCGCGAACCAGATCCCGTGCGCCAGCTCATGGCCTATCGGCAATCGGCGGCGACCTTGAACCTGTTGCGCGCCTTCGCGACCGGTGGCTATGCCAATCTGGAAAATGCGCATCGCTGGATGCTTGGCTTCGTCTCTGATAGTCCTCAGTCGGCCCGCTACCAGGAATTGGCCGACCGGATCACTGAGACGCTCGGTTTCATGCGGGCGATCGGCCTTGATCCGGAATCCCATCATGAATTGCGGCAGACGGATTTCTTCACCTCGCATGAGGCCTTGCTGCTTGGCTATGAAGAAGCCCTGACCCGCATCGATTCGACGAGCGGTGATTATTATGCGACCTCGGGCCATATGCTCTGGATTGGCGATAGGACCCGCGATCCGGGCCAGGCGCATGTGGAATATGCCCGTGGCGTGAAAAATCCGATCGGCCTCAAATGCGGCCCTTCGCTGAAGCCCGACGATCTTCTGCGCCTGATCGATCTGCTCAATCCTGCGAACGAGGCAGGGCGGCTCACCTTGATCTGCCGTTTCGGTGCCGACAAGATCGGCGATCACCTGCCAGCCTTGATCCGCGCTGTGCAACAGGAAGGGCGACGCGTTGTCTGGTCCTGCGATCCCATGCATGGCAACACGATCAAGGCGGCGTCCGGTTTCAAGACGAGGCCTTTCGAAAAGATCATGAGCGAGATCCGCAGCTTCTTCGCGGTGCACCGGGCCGAGGGCACCTATGCCGGCGGCGTTCATCTCGAAATGACCGGCAAGAACGTCACCGAATGCACGGGCGGCGCGCGGGCCATCACCGATGCCGATCTGCATGATCGTTATCACACTTATTGCGATCCGCGCCTCAATGCGGAACAGTCGATCGAGGTGGCGTTCCTGGTGGCCGAATTGCTTAAGGAAGAGCGGATTGGACGCGGCCAGCGTCTCATCCATGCGGCCGAATAAAATTTCTCACTCGTCGATCCCAATGGCGTCAAAGCGCGAAAGCTGATTATTCGCGCTTTGACTCCGTTCAACTTGCGAAATTCGATATGCCTGTTTTTCCCACGCTTTTTCTTTCGCATGGAGCGCCCGATTTCTCGCTTCATGCGAGCCCCGCAAGAGACTTTCTCCAGACTTTTGGCGAAAAGCTCGGCAAGCCGCAGGCAATTTTGATCCTGAGCTCGCATTATGACATGGCGCAACCCTCGTTCAGCGCCGACGAAAAGCCTGGGATGCTCTATGATTTTGAGGGCTATCCCGAAGAAGTCAGCAAGATCGATTATCCGGCTCCGGGCCTTCCGCAATTGGCGACAATCGCCGCGACCCTGGTCGAACAATCCGGTTTGCCGACGCAGGAAATCATTGGGCGAGGGTTCGACCAAGGTGCCTGGGGGCCTCTCAGTCTGCTTTATCCGGGCGCTGATATTCCTGTCGTCGAAGCGGCGATTCAATCGGAAGAAGGTGCTGGGCACCATTTCGTGCTCGGCCGCTGCCTGGCGCCCTTGCGTCAGCATGGGGTTTTGATCATCGGCTCCGGCCATCTCAACGCCCCGAACGAGGTTTTGGAAAGCAGCGACCCCGCCGCGCCACCGCAGACACCCGACTGGGTTACGGAATTTGGGGAATGGGTGAGGGAGAAAGCTGAACTGGGAGACTTCGATACGCTCGTCGATTACAAGGCTTTCGCTCCGCATTCCGCACGCAATCATCCTGAGCCCGATCATTTTATGCCCTTTCCTTTCGCTCTCGGCGCGGCGGGGGAGGGTGCGAAAGGACGACGCGTGCATCATTCCGTGCAACAGGGCACTTTGCTGATGGATGTTTATCTTTTCGAATAGGGATCACGACCTATCGTGATCCAGGAGGTCCGGCGGAAAGCCGCCGCCCCGCCGCCGTGGGGCCAGCATGAGAGTGAAAGAGGTCACCACGTCCTGGGTGTTTTGAGAACATTTTCTGTTTCAAGGGATCAGGAAATGTTCTCTATCTCTTTGTTTTACCTATTGTCTTGACACGAAGCAAAGACGCTTCGGCGGAAAATATTCTAGCGTATCAGACCCAAAAATGGCTCCCCCTTTTGGGACCAATCTGATGCGTTTACAGAAAGAGAGAGCATCGGGCAGGATTCAATTTGAAAGTCCGATGCTCTAGAGCATTCTCAAGCAAGTCCCGAGATTGGAAGAGGAGCCGGCAGGCATGAGCGACACGCGTCCAGTGGATCGCCTCGTCATCGCGCTCGCGCAGATCAATTCGACAGTCGGTGATATCGACGGCAATCTCGCCCGTATTCGAGAGGCACGCGCCAAGGCGCACGGCTTCGGCGCTGATCTCGTCATGTTTTCTGAGCTCTTCATCTCCGGCTATCCCCCGGAGGATCTGGTTCTGAAACCCAGCTTTCAGGACGCCTGCCGCGTCGCTTGTGAAAATCTTGCCCGCGAGACGGCGGATGGTGGCCCAGCCATTCTCGTTGGCTTGCCCTGGGGCGAATTGGGCGCCTGCTATAATGCTTATGCGCTGCTCGCTCATGGCCGGATTGAAGCCATGAGGTTCAAGGTCGATTTGCCGAATTATGGCGTTTTCGACGAAAAGCGCGTTTTCCGTGCGGGTCCCTTGCAGGGGCCCATTATCTTCAAGGGCGTGCGTATCGGCATTCCGATCTGCGAGGATATTTGGGGACCTGATCCCGTCGAATGCATTGCCGAAACGGGTGGTGAAATCCTGCTCGTGCCGAATGGCTCGCCTTATTGGGAATCGAAGAGCAGCGAGCGTTTGTCAGTCGTCAAGGCACGGATCAGTGAGACCCATCTGCCTTTGATCTATCTGAACCAGCTCGGCGGTCAGGACGAATTAGTCTTTGATGGCGCCACTTTCGCGTTAAACGCGGATGGAACACTCGCCTGCCAGTTGCCGGCTTTCGAGGCCATTATCGCCAAAACCGTCTGGGAACGCCGGGGCGATACATTCGTCTGCGTCGAGGCACCGAAGACACAAGTGATTGAGGGTGACGACGCGGATTACACGGCCTGTATGCTGGGCCTGCGGGATTATGTCGAAAAAATCGGTTTTCCTGGTGTCGTGCTGGGCCTCTCTGGCGGTGTCGATTCCGCGCTTTGCGCGGCGCTCGCTGTCGATGCCCTGGGGCGTGAGAAGGTTCATGCCGTCATGCTGCCCTATCGTTACACCTCCCAGGAATCCTTGATCGATGCCAAGGCCTGCGCCACAGCGCTTGGTTTGCGTTATGATATCGTACCCATTGCGCCCGCGGTTGAAGGTTTCGAGACGTTGCTCGCGCCGATGTTCGCCGGTACGGCGCCGGGGTTGACGGAGGAAAATCTGCAGAGCCGTACACGTGGCACAGTGCTGATGTCGATCTCCAATAAATTTGGCTCCATGCTGGTCACGACGGGTAACAAGTCGGAAATGTCGGTGGGCTATGCGACGATCTATGGCGACATGAACGGCGGCTTCAATCCGATCAAGGATATTTACAAAACGCAGGTGTTTCGCCTTTGTCATTTGCGCAATCGCTGGAAGCCAAAGGGTGCGCTCGGACCTGACGGTGAAGTCATTCCGTATAATATTATCGTCAAGCCGCCATCCGCCGAATTGCGCGAAAATCAGAAGGATCAGGATTCACTGCCTCCTTATGACATCCTCGATGGGATCCTCGAAGGTCTCGTCGAGAAGGATCAAGGCGTCGCGGATCTGGTCGCTGCGGGTTATGAGGAACCCACAATACGCCGGGTGGAGCGCCTTCTTTACCTGGCGGAATATAAAAGGCGGCAATCGGCGCCGGGCGTAAAGGTGACGCGCCGCAATTTCGGGCGGGACCGCCGCTATCCGATCGTCAATGGTTTCCGGGATCGGTAGAAAGCTTGGGCATGATACCGGAAAGCGGTCCCGCTATCGGAGCGAATGATAGCCCGATAGTCGCCGATCTAAATCCTGGAAGCGCACTCGTTGGTCAGCACTCAAGCTCTGGTTTATATGGTCAAAAAGCAATAACCTTTTCATGAAAAGGTTTGACGGAAAAGTTCAACCACTTGATTGACAGCCTCAGCCATCTTCAAAAGCGTAGGGATTAAAGGCTCGCTTTCGATGACGCCAGCTTCATTGACAACTATGTCCACGGGGGCCGCGATTTCGTAGTCCAATTCTACTTTACATCCTGGGGAGCCGACTGCCGCCAGGGGGACTTCTTGGCCTACTACTAGAGTGAAACCGCTTGGTGAAGAGATACACGAGCCATCACTTGCAGTAACATTGAGCTTCGAAAAGCTGATTTTTCCTAGGGATACAATTAAGAGATTATGTTTGTCTCGATTGTCTAACCGATTGAGTTGCCAGAGCAACTCGTTCCCAGCTTTATATGGTGCTATCTTATCAAAAATGAATGTCTCTATTTGTGGTAATGTCCAACGTTTTGAAGCCTCAGAGACAGGAGATACAAGATTTTGCCGTTCTTCATGGACAGGGAAAGTTTTCTTCTTTGCAGAATCTCCAAAAACGGATCGCTCTAATCCCATCCAGCAGTAATCTAAGGCACATCTAAGCGCATGAACAATGTCGCCTGCAAACAATGGGATTTGAGGGGGAATTCCAGGAGAAACACCAGTTTGAATAATGGCAACCCCTTCGTTATTTCGTTCAGTACGAATCGTGTATGGCTTTGCGTTGATGAACCCGTGGCAGAACCAATTCAGATCATTAATGTGTCTAAAGGCCCATTGGACTTTAAATGATGCATGGGTGAATGAGTCTTGCGGCTCTGTCATGTTTTGGAATTTCGATCAAAAAGGGAAAGGAAAACTCAATAAAGCATGACCACTTTAACTAAACGAAGTTTCTTATAGCAAAACTCGCGCATCAACGCCAAGAGCTTCACAACGGATCCCCGTGAAGACTCAATTCCTGTCGCTCCGTGATCAAGGATTGCAAGATCGGCTGTATGCGCGTAACGAGCGCTTCCCAATTCTCTCCTTGATTGCATCGAAAGAGACGCATCGAAGGATACCAGGGGCTATCCTCGCGTTCGAGAAGCCAGCGCCAATCGGGCACATGTTTGAGTAGGACCCACACGGGACGGCCAAGCGCTCCAGCCAAATGCGCGATGGATGTATCACACGTGATGACGAGATCGAGCGTCATCATAAGGGCGGCGGTCTCGATGAAGGCATCTCCCCGAGGATCGCGATCGAGGGCATAACCCTCGATCGGCACGCCGGAGGTTTGCAGGCTGGTGAGATCCGCCCCTTGTTGCAGGCTGATCAAGCGCAGTGCGTCGAGGCCCGCGAGGGGCGCGAAAGCCGAGAGGGGAATGGAACGAGCGGGATCGGCATCGAGATTCTGACTGCCTTGCCAGCAAAGGCCGACGCGAAAGCCCTGATTGCCGAGAAGCTCTGCAAAACGGTGCACCAGATCTTCTTCCGCATTCAGATAAAAGGGGAAAGCGGGAATTGTGTCGACTCTGGTCTTGAAGGCGCGGGGCAGCGAAGAAAGCGCGATCTGGCTGTCGAAGCTGCCGGGATCATCAAAACTGTCGATAAGCGTGATCGTGGGAGCAAAACCCTGGAAAAGTCTGTGCAGCTTGTGGCGGCACAGGAACGTCACCTTCACGCCTTGCGCGGCCATAAGAAGAAGATAACGCGAAAATTGGATGGCGTCGCCAAACCCTTGTTCATCGAAGACGAGAACACGTTCCCCTTGTGTGAAATGTCCGTTCCATTCGGGAAGGTCGAATTTCAGGTCTGCCTTAGGGGTCTGCCTGGCGATCCAGCGAAATTCATAATCGTCGAGACCCTCGGCAAAACGTCCAAGCAAGAGCAGGAGTCCTGCTCTATTATTGCGCGCGTGGGTGAGGTTGGGGTCGAAAGCAAGGGTCGCATCATAGGCGGCCAGCGCTTCGTCGAAGCGTCCGGCATGTTGCAAGGCGACGGCCTGGCTGCTCATGGCTTCGCCATAGGCGGGCCGCAATTCGAGCGCCCGTTTGAAACAGGCAAGCGCCTGCTCCGGTTCTCTGGACTGGATATGGACATTGCCTTTGTTGAACCAGGCCTGGGCAAAATTGGGTCTGAGGGCAATGGCTCTCTCAAGATCAGTGAGTGCCTCGGAAAAACGCCCGAAACATTGCAGCGCGGTCCCACGATTGTTCAAGAGCTCGGCATTATCCGGCTGCAAGGCATGAGCAGCGTTGTAGCATGTGAGGGCTGCGTCAAACTGTTTCACTGTCTGCAAGAGCGCGCCGCGATCGATTAGGGCTTCAATAAAACGGGGCTTGAGCGACAAGGCTTTGTCATAAAATGCCAGCGCGTCCTCGAAATGGCCGCTGGCCTGCAGAATTTGCCCACCTGTATGCAAAGCCTCGGCATGATCGGGTTGCAGCATCAAGGCTATATCGAGAGCGGCGATCGCTTCATCCAACCGGCCGAGATCACGCAGGAGCACACCCCGGCGATAGTAAAGATCGGGATTATGCGCGCCTCGTTTCAAGGCGTGATCAGAGGCATAGAGGGCTTCCTCGAAACGCTGCAAATCCTGCAAGGCGATGGCTTTGTTCGACCAGGCGCCAGTGAAGCCTGGATCGAGCACGAGCGCGCGTTCGAACCAATCCAGGGCTTCTTCCTTCGCCCCGGCGGCAAGCCGGATCAGACCGATGAGATTGCAACGGATTGGATCATTGACCAGCTTCTGATCGAGATTTTGCAATTGCTCGACGGCTGCATGTGGCTGCCCGGCGTTCAAGAAGGTGATCGCGCGATTGATGTTGTGATCGACCTGGATGTCCAATGTGTCGGCTTTCGGAAAAGAGAAACATCCTCTCTCTGCCAAAGTGACCTTGTGCCGGACTGACCTCTCTGTAGCATCGCTCATTCAATTGGATGCATGAGCGATGGTAAGCCTTTATAATCGCGCCCAATTTATCCTGAAGGAGCATCCGCGGCTGGGCCGCGTTCAACGGGATCTGAAGGAAAGTATGCCGCTCGTATAGGTTTCAATGACCAAGCTGAAGGGCTGGTGCTCCGATGTCGAGAGCAAAGCGCGATGTTCCAGCAAATGGGCTGGGATTTCGAGAGGGGGGACGGGCGGATCAGCCGGCCTTGGGGCCGCCTGAACGGGGTTTTCGGGCATTGCCATTTCCCAGCCGTCCGGCAAGGGATGCCAAAGGATACGCGCCGAAAATGTATGCCTTTGCGGCGCCAAGGGCCGCACGACGCGGCCAAAGGCGCTATCGGTCTGTTCCAGGGCCTCGTTCATGGCGGGAGTCAGCCGGCTTGGCACATACCAGTTTTCGGCTTCTGAGAGGACGAGATCACCGCAATGGAGGGCGACACGGCGATAGGCGACGGGTTCCTCGGTACCGATCCGCAGATCATTCCTCTGCTGCGGTGTCAGCGGTTTTTGCTCCGTATCGGTGCGGCGGGCGAGGATTTGCGCGCCGGGCGCGAGCTGATGATCACGACACCATTTGTCGAGGGTCAGGGTCGCACTGTCGGCCGCCAGGAGCTCGGCATTCAGTGTCTCGATTAGTGCCCATATTTTCAGGCGGGAGACGAATGTATCGGGCCAGGTCACGCGAGGATTCGCTTGTGGGATTGCTGGTGAAGGGGATGGTGTCTGAGCGGCAAGGGGCGAGATCGAACTTCCCGCCAGGAATAGGAAAAACAGGCTAAAAGAGAAATGTTGCTTCCAGGTTGTTCCTGTCTGGGCCTTCCCTCCGGCATGTCCCGCGCTTCCTCCCTTGCTGTGCAATTCAATCAATTTCTCTCTTCCTTTTAATCTGCACCGGCTTTTAACTCCGGGAAAAGGGGTGATATTGCTTTCCTTCACAATTCTCTGCTTTGTTACTGGTAAAGAAGAGATTTGTAATGGCGGTGCGAAGCAAACTTCAACGCGTTCGCTTCCATTTAAATGCTGTAGCGTATTGAGTTTGCAACAAAACTCAATCAACTGTGGCTTTGGCCTGGCACCGCTCCTGCGCGGCTTCGCCGCCCGTGCAAAAAAAATCGAGTCCAAGCCGTGGGGGCTGGACGTGTAGGTTCGAGGATTTGAGTCCAGCATGAAAAATGCCCCGTCGACAGCGTCTATCTCACCGTCCGAGAAACGTAGCGTTTTCCAAAGGCTTTACGATTGGACCTTGAGTCTTGCGGAGAGCCGTCACGCGCCCTTGGCCCTTGGCCTCGTCGCTTTCGCGGAGAGTTCCTTCTTTCCGATTCCGCCCGATGCCCTTCTGGTGCCGATGTCGGTCGCCAAGCCCAAACGCGCTTGGGTCTTCGCGCTGATCTGCACCATTGGATCGGTGCTCGGCGCGCTTCTTGGCTATGCGATCGGCGCCTTTCTCTATGAGACCGTCGGCAAATGGCTCATCAATCTCTATGGCTATGGGGCGCGGGTCGACGAATTGCGCGCGCTTTACGCGCAATGGGGCTGGGCCGTCATTCTCATCAAGGGCCTCACGCCCATTCCCTTCAAGATCGTCACCATTACCAGCGGTCTTTTGGCCTATAATATTCCGGTCTTCGTCGCCTTGTGCCTGCTCACGCGCGGAGCACGCTTTTTCATTCTGGCCCTGCTTCTGAATTTCTATGGTGAACCGATCAAGCGGCTGCTCGATCAATATTTTGGCCTCTTCTTGATTTTGCTCCTCGTAACCGTGGTCGGCGGTTTCTGGATCGCCACGCGCGTCCTGTGATGAGCTTGGCCCTTTTGTCTCGTCCCAAAGTGCCTCTGCTGCTCGCCATTGTTCTGCTGGCGAGCGGCGCCATTATCGGCGCGTGGATTTTTCAGGCCTTTGGCGTCGTTCCTTGCGAACTCTGCCTCAAGGAACGCTGGCCTTATTATGCCGGCATCCCGCTTGGCCTTGCTGCCCTCTTTTTTGCTGTTCGGGGCGCGGACCGGAGTTGCAGGAGCTTGTGCAGCGTGCTGGCGATTATTTTCGTCGTCAGCGCTCTTTTTGGCCTCTATCACGCCGGGGTCGAATGGGGGTTTTGGAAAGGCCCGACGGATTGCACCGGTCCCTTGCAAAGGGGCGGTTCCATCAATGATTTCTGGCAGCAATTGCAAAGCGTGAAGGTCGTGCGCTGTGACGAAGCGGCGCTTCGCATCCTTGGTCTTTCCCTGGCCGGATGGAACGCAGTCATTTCCGTGCTTCTGGCAGGGCTTGCCTTCAAAGCTGCCGCACCGAGCCGGTCCTGATCTAATCCTCGCCGAGCAGGCGGGCTCGGGCGCGCAATTTCTCGGTTTCGCTCTTCAATTGGCCGCAGGCGGCGAGAATATCGCGGCCGCGCGGCGTGCGCACCGGGCTCGCGTAACCGGCATTGAACACAATGTCGGAAAAACGCTCGATCCGGTCCCAATCGGAGCAGTCATAGGGCGCGCCGGGCCAGGGATTGAAGGGGATGAGGTTGATCTTGGCTGGAATGCCTTTGAGCAGGCGGATGAGTTCGCGCGCCTCGGCTGGCGAATCGTTGATATCCTTCAGCATCACATATTCGAAAGTGATGCGTCGGGCATTCGAGGCGCCGGGATAGGTGCGGCAAGCTTCGAGCAAGGTCTTGATCGGATATTTCTTGTTGAGCGGCACAAGCTTGTCGCGCAGATCGTCGCGGACCGCGTGCAGGGAAACGGCGAGCATGCTGCCGGCCTCGCGTCCGAGAGCTTCCATTTGCGGGACCACGCCGGCCGTGGAAACGGTGATGCGCCGGCGTGAGAGCGACAGGCCCTCGCCATCGGAGAGGACGCTGACAGCTTTGCGGACATTGTCGAAATTATAGAGAGGCTCGCCCATGCCCATGAAGACGATATTGGTGATGGGCCTGTTGCCCTCAGTTGGCAGAAGACCGTCTTTCGGCGGCACAAGACCAGGAAAATCGCCGAGTTTCTCCCGCGCGACGACGAGTTGCGAGACGATTTCCCGCGCGCTTAGATTCCGGACGAGTTTCTGCGTGCCGGTATGACAGAAGGAACAGGTCAAGGTGCAGCCGACCTGGCTCGAAATGCACAGAGTGCCGCGGTCGCTTTCGGGAATATAGACGCATTCGACTTCCGCGCCGCGATCTTGAGCATCGACCGGCGGGAGCCGGATCAGCCATTTGCGCGTGCCATCCACCGAGACCTGTTCACTGACGACTTGTGGCCGTTCGAGCGAATAATGCGCGGCTAGCGTTGTCCGCAAGCCCTTGCCGACATTGAGCATAGTGTCGAAGGAACGGATGCCGTGGAAATAGATCCAATGCCAGACCTGCGCGGTGCGCATGCGGATTTCCCGCTCCGGCACGCCGATCGCGGCGAGCGCGTCGCCAAGCTCCTCCCGTGTCGCGCCGAGCAGGGAGGGGAGGGTGCCAATCGTCGCCTCGGGGGCGGGGGCGGACATTAAGGAAATCTCGTTCATGGGCCCTTTTATCATTGGTCGCCCGGCTGCGAAATGTTTTCGAAATCATTCGGCCTGGTAAGGCATGGGCAATGGTGAGCCTTCACAATGGACATATAGGGAAGGCAACGCTCTTCATGCATGCGTTTTAAAAAGTATATTGGTCTTATACCAACGGTCATGATCAATGACCGTTGGACCGCTCTTGAATTTTCGCCATCGCTTTGAAAAAGCGAAAATTCAAGAAAGGAACCAAAGGTCGTTCTTCAAGACCTTTGGTATGACTCACAATGACAGGGTGTGCTCCATGATCGAAAAAAGCGCGTTGAGCCTTTCCTTTGTTCTGACGATTTTCTCATGCCTCACCTTTGGATCGGCAGCAGGTGTTCGGGCGCAGGGGCTTTCGGTTCCCTTGCGGGACTCGGTGCCGGCGATCACCGTCACAGGCCAGGCGAGCACGGAGATTGTCCCCGATACGGCCCTGATTTCGCTCGGTGTGGAAACCGAAATGCCAAGGGCTTCGGATGCGTCCGCGGAAAACGCCCGCTCCGTGCAAACGCTCATCGACACGTTGAGGGGGCAAGGCGTCGAGTCTAAGGATATCAGGACATTACAAGTTAGTCTCGTACCGGTCTATGAGGACAGCCACGATCCGGCGGGAGAGCTGAAAAAACGTGTCTTGCGAGGCTACAGGGCGCGTAATGAATTCGTCCTGCGCGTCTCGCCTCTCGCTCTAGCGGGCCAGCTCGCGGGAAGCCTCTTCGACAAGGGGCTCAATGTCATCGATGGAATTGATTTCCAACTGGCCGACAAGAGCAAGGTTTTGGACAAGTTGCGCGGGGAGGCGGCAAGCGATGCCTTGGCCCAGGCGAAAAGCTTTGCCGCGCCGCTCGGCTTGCAGCCCGGCCGGGTGTTGGTGATTCAGCCGCAAGGGCCAGTCGGCTTTCCCATTCCCATGGTCCGGGCGCAAAAGGCGGTTTTCGCTCAGGCCGATCATCCGCCCGTGCTGCCCGTCGAACCTGGTACGCAGAAAGTGCAGGTGGAAACGCAGGTGACCTTCGAACTCACGCCCGCGAAACCTTGAGTAGCTTCTAGAGCATCAAATCAGACAAGGGGGTACCACTTTTTGGATGAATTTGATGCGTTTGGAAGGATTTATGGCGTCGTTCCTAACGAGCGATGCCATCGAACACTTCCCGTGAAAATGCTCACAATATCTTTATTTTAACGCATAATCCGTGTCTAGAAAGTTTCCAACTTTCGAGGTTTGCCGGCTGCCAAATTATAATGCGACCAACTCACCAGTCGTCAAATTTGGCAGATCGTCGCGGGGGGTTATTGAAGGAACGCGCGGAGTTTGTTAGTTAACGCCTCGCGGTTCTCAATCTCGCACTCCCACACGACCAGCGCCAACCAGCCAATATTTTCCATGGCTGAGAGTACTGCTATGTCCCGGGCTCGGTTTCTTGCCAATTTGGGCATCCAGTATTCTATTCTAGAATGTGGTATGTGCGCCTTCCGGCAGCCCTCGTGCTGATGCCAAAAGCAGCCATGCACGAAAACTGCCTTCCTCTTCACCGGAAAAACGATGTCCGGCTTTCCCGGAAGATCGCGGCGGTGTAGCTGATATCTATATCCTAAAGACCAGAGCAAGGACCGAACTGCGACTTCAGGGCGCGTTCCTTTTGATTTGTTGGATCGCATCGAAGCGCGGACACTTTCCGGTACGTCATCCCATCGCGAACGCATTTTCACAAAATGTCGAGCATCGTGTCAGTCACCGCCTTAAATAACGATGGCCGGACAAAGTTGATTTGGCGGTGCGCACGATCGAACTCGCGGTGGAGGTAGCTAAAGTAGCGCACACCGACGCTCTCGCCACGTGCCATGAACAATAAAACCGCCGTCGGCATCTCTGTTCCAAATCCGATCTAGTAAGAGTGCTCCAAACCTAAGGAACCGCGAAGCAAATCTCATCTTACTTCCTCAATAGGCATGAGTAAGGCGCCGGCGTAGCAGCCGAGAAATGCCACTTTGATTGATGTGACCTCATTCGAAGCTCGTCTGCAAGAGGGATGACCCACCAGCTCATCCGATTCCCAGTTTGCGACCTAAATGGCCGACGATGGCATGTCGCCGTGGATTCGGTTCTATGATAAAATGAATTCGACCTTCGCCAGGTGCGAAATCAACATGATCACTGAATGTCCTCGGTGACCCGTTTTCATCATTGAATGAGACAAGATGCAATCTACTTCGGCTTTCTGGGCGTACGTTGAATGGGAAAATTGGATGGTCTGATTTTTCCTGGCTCCACAGTGCAATAGCTTGATCGATGCCCGCCAGTTTTGTCCAAATCGACAAAAGTGCCGGATCTCCTTCTAGGATCCCCTCGATTTGTGGCCGTGTCCGCGGGATGAAGCGGAGATTTGGAAGCAATTCGCTCCGCGACGCCCAAAGTTCGCGACCGTTTTGGAAGGTAGGCTTGCCAACTGACCGAAGGGCGACCTCGTGTTCGTTAATGTGGTCTGGGCTACAAGCGTTTCTGGCCTCAACAGAAGAAATTTCCAGATTACCGTTTGCGTCGAGTTGAAGCCGTCTCAGTGAAATCGATATCTTATGCCAAAAAACATGTGAAGGAAAACTTATTGTGAGGCCGTCAAATAGATGAGCTAGTCCTAGCGCTTCTGCAGGTTCAGCCGCTCTGACCGGAGCGTCTGCCAATAACCTGTATTCGAATTCTGAACCGTCTATATGCTTTAATATGGCTAACGCCTGTCGCAGCGGCGCACGGTTTTGCAAAGCCTTCAGAAACAGACTTTCCTCAACGCATTCACCGCGATTACGGATGGAAGCAATCGAGCAAGCTGTGCCCAAGGACAAGGAATGAACGGGCGTTTCGCTGTTCAACGTAAGTCCAGGGTCGATACGAAACGCAGCGCGCGTCGTAGCAACTATCGCTTTGAGGTAGTTCGTTGCGACCTCGTACGGTAGCGCCTTATTTGGCGACGACAGTTCATTAAGAAAAAGCTCTAGAGACATTTAGAAGTTACCCGAGCAAGCTATCAAGGCTTTTTTCCCACTGATCGAAAAATCCGGATGGCCAATACGACAAGCGACCACCTTCACCAACCACGGGCGTCTCGTAGCTACTTGCCTTACCAGGTAAGCGAGAGAAAAAATGAAATTGTGCTTCCGACGATGCTAATTGCTTGTCCTTCACAGCGAGCCGAATGCCGTTAAGAACGTGATCGCTATGACTTTCTACGATGACCTGAACGCCGCCTGCCGCCGTTAACGCCAGTAGTCGCCCGATCGCCACCTGCCCACGAGGATGGAGTTGAGCTTCTGGATTTTCAACAATAAGCAACGAGCCAGGAGAAGCTGCGAGACACGCTACTATAACAGGGAGTGCATGCGTCAGCCCGAATCCGACATTCGTCGGACGCAACGGCTCTCCGTATGCAACTCCTTCCCCCTTATATGAGAATACAAGTCGAATAAAGTCCGTCATTGGCACTGGAACTGCCTCTACACGTACACCTGGACTGAACTCCTGCATCCATGCGTTTACCTGGGCGCCAAGACTGGCTACTTCCGGCTCACCCGGCCAACGTAGCAATTTCGCAGTGCTGATCTCCTCTCCAAATTCCAAGAGAAAATGTGCTGTATATTCGCCTCGTGCACCAAGAAAACGCTGTTGACGTACGGCGTGTTGCGATTTC
Organism: Beijerinckia indica subsp. indica ATCC 9039; assembly: GCF_000019845.1. NCBI lineage: Bacteria > Pseudomonadati > Pseudomonadota > Alphaproteobacteria > Hyphomicrobiales > Beijerinckiaceae > Beijerinckia > Beijerinckia indica. The sequence continues at coordinate 856,441 of NC_010581.1, forward strand.
GGGAACGTCGTTGATGGCGTGATTCGATCGGCTCGAAGGAGCTGAAATCCCGGCCTAAATAGATCAAAATCTGCCAAAGCATGGTCGTCCGGCTTTTCGTTGCAGGTTAGAACGTCGCCATCTGTCGGAACTTCCGCCGCCCAAGATAAAATAGCTTCCTCGGTCCCTCGACGGGTGCCCAACACAATTCTGATCTGCGGGATGTCGAAACCGTGATAAAGAACATCGCGACCAGTTCCGATCTCCACGAGCTCGCCGTTCAGAGCGAGGGCGCCAGACGTAAGAAATCTTGCGTCAAAAGACTGGCGCAAAAGACCGAGAGCTTGAATAACGGTGCTCTTGCCACTGCCGTTTAGACCTGCAAGCAATGTTAACGAACCAAGATTTAGCTCTGTTTCGTCGAATGTCTTAAAATTTCGCAGTTCAATAAACTCAATCATCGCGCAACGCCGTTGTGATCATTTCCGAAACCCTTGTAAATCGTCGCTTTACTTTCCGTACATCGCCGGTACCTTGCGAAATCGAGGATTCGAACGCACGATCATTGCAAAGCCGAATAATGCCCTCATGCAGCCTTTCTTTCCGTTCGATTAAACGAACTACTTGCGATTGATCGAGATTTGCCAGGTTCACAGACACCGCTTCGAATAATGCTTTGTTGATCGGCAGGCGGCTATTTTCCGGACCAAACCTTTTTCGGAAGGCATCATTCCCAAACACAGCATACGCTGTGTTCAGCGCTCTGTAGAATGCGGATTGGGTCTCCACTATTTGTTCCTCTGAAAAACCGTTGATCGCCTTCATAGCATTGACGAGAAACCCGTCCATATCCGGTTGCCTGTATGCAGGTAGGCCGAGCGAATAGAACGCAATAAAGCGCAATACGAGTTCACGATCATCCATTCTGATCGGCTGGACGCTTCCGTCCGTTGCACGCTTAAAAACGTCGGACTTCGCCCAGTCTTGGAGAACAATCCTCGCTCGGCCCGGGGTGATCGCGTGACGAAGCTCCTGCGGCGATAGCGGAACTCCGCCAGTGTTGATACGCGCGAAAATATTATATTTGACCTCAGGTGGGGTGCCTTTTCTGATCAAATGGATCACTAACTCCGTTTCGCGTAGGCGCATTTGCATACGCTGACTTAGATCCATGAATTTCTTTCCATCATACGATTTCAGATACTCGAGATTAGACAGTTCAAGTGGCTCGCTTTGGATGACCGTCGGCCTTATGAATCGGGCAATCGCAGACAACCTCTGAATTCCATCAACGATTTCCCATCGCTCGTCGTCGTCTTCCGCTGCGTAAAGGACAGGTAACGGAATTCGTAAGAGCAAGGACTCAATCAAACGGCTTTGCCGTCGATTGTCCCATATACCCCATCGGCGTTGAAAATCTGGCTGGAGATCGATCATCTGAGATTCTGTGCGCGACAGAAGAAGATCGACTGTCATTGAGCGTGTGATGACGTCAATATTTTCTGGATCAAATGGTTCTGCGATCTTCTCAAGATCGTCATCCTCAGAAACAGAGCGTTCGGATTCAACACCAGTGTCGACTTGTGTAATATCAATTCGCCCGACAGGCGCTCGGTCCGTTGGCTCCAAAGCAGAAATCCGTGCGGCAGCCGTTTCAATAGGCTCAGGCGGCACTTCCTTCGCGGAGATCCGGGCCTTTAACGTCTCTACTATTTCCTGGATTCTGTCTGTGGCACTTGCCGTTTCATCTTTGAATCGAAGAAGGTGCTCACGTACCTCACCAAATGTCGGATGATTCTCAGACAGAGGGGTCCACCATACATCAGGCTTCTCTAACGTCGCATACATAGAGATCGTCACATTCCCGAAATGAGGTGAAAGTGTGAAAGTCGCTGTCCTAGATGGTAGTCTCGGTTCTATTTTCGATTTCTTTGTAAAGGCTCCAAATAGTTTTGCTGCTGACACTGCCATTATCTGATTGCCGACATAATCAAAAACTAGCAAAAACGGATTTTCTTCAAACAGTTTGCCATTGGCAGCTGCAAGCGCTCTACCGAAGGCTTCAGCGCGAGTATTCGATCTGGTTTGGCCGTTTAAAACTAGCGAATAAGCAACAAAGTTTACTTCTTGATTGTCATCATTCAGTTTAAATCTATATATATGGTTACGAGATTTGATATCCGAGCCTAAGAGGCTCCCGATAAATCTTGCATCGAGAACTTCAAAATATAATTTATTTTTTGAATCTCTCGCAAGATTCGAAAAATGTTTCTCTAGCGGAAGGTGTCTGAGCTTTTCATCATCCATTAGGTGTTGGGACCTCTGGCGGAAACAACCTTGTCAAAAATCTTTCGTTCATCGAAGCCATAATATACGTCAAGAACCCCCTTTACCTGCTTGGCAATTGCTTGCGCCATTAAAGGAGGAACAGCGTTCCCACAAAGCCTGTATTGATCCACTTGACCCCCATAAAAAACGTGCCTGTCGGGAAATGACTGTATTCGTGCAGCTTCACGAACGGAAATTAGCCTTTGCTGCGCCAAGTCGTAGTGGATGAACGTGCCCCAGTGTGGATCAGGTTTTGTCAACAAAGTGCCAGCCAGTTGCGTCGGAGAAAGGCGCCCGTAGCGCTTAGTATGATCTTTTCGCAGCGCCCTTTGCATTCCAGGGGGAAGTAGATCGCGGGGAATCGAGCGCCAGTCTCCACCTGCGGGAATATGCTTTATGCGTTCTGTATTCGGCGGATAAAGGGCTCGGCACCAATGATTGGCTAATAGCTCGCCATCAGAGCGCATATTCTGCTGGTATTTACTTAGCTGCGGCGCGTCTTTGTTGTAGCCGTAGCGCCCAACATTTTCTCCTCCACCGTTCGTGAGCTTAGGCAAGTCGCCTATAGCATCTATAACAGTCACAAACGGCTCAAGCTGGGGACCTATGTGTGAAATCTGGTCAGTTGATGGATGCTTTCCACGTCCGATGGCATAATGAAACGTATGGGTCCGTCCTCCCTTGAAGTGTGCTTGAGCTAATGAAAAATGGTGCGGAATAGGCAAAGATACGACGCCTGCTCTATCTGCAACATCCTTGCGCGTTCCGACTACAACGACACGGAATCTTTCCTGAGGCACACCATAATGTGCGGCGTTCAATATTTTGAATCTCACCTCATATCCAGGACAATCCACTGTCGTCGAGAGCGACACTTCTCTCAAAAACTCCTCGAAGAAATGGCCTCCTTCGAGCGACAGCATTCCAGGGACATTCTCAAGCACGAAGATTTTCGGTGACAGGCCCTTAAGCAATCGTACGTAATGCCGAAACAGGTAATTCCGAGGATCCTGTACAGACCGCACATGTGAATTAAGCGAGAAGCCTTGGCACGGTGGTCCTCCGAGCAAAACGTCGATTTCGCCTACCTTCAGGGATCCCTCTCCACTGGAGGAGGAAATTTTCGGCAGAATATCCGATATTGAAATATCCTCAACCGAACCCACTAGACCCAAGATGTCGCCATGATGTGTCCCGCTTGTTGCGGCGTATGTTGCATCGAAATTCATTAGAAAGTTGTATAGAGCCAATGGCCAAACGTCATTGGCAAATTTGGGTTCAAAGCCCAGAGAATGGAACCCTCGTGACAAGCCTCCGATTCCACAAAAAACTTCTCCAGCCGTGTAGCGCGGTTGGATTTCAATTGATTTTCGCTGCACGCTCGCTGTCCAGGCTTTGTGAATTCTACCTCTGATTCGCCACTTCAAGAATATATCCGCTGGCATCGATGCGGAAGCGCTGCAGGCTTAGAGGCAGCCGTTCACCGGCGGGATTTCGGCCGTTCGCAGAGGAATGGTTCTCAGTTGCACGCTTCGGCGGCTAATACGCTGAAGCGTGTGATCGTTCTTCATAATCCCATTCTGAGGAAAGCCAAGTGCTGCTTCGCGCCGCGAAGCGAGAGTATGTCGCGGGCCGGCTGCGGACTGAAGGTGCATGATGTCTTTGGTAAAGCGATCCGATCAATTTGATAGCATAACCTGATAGAAGGATCGATGCTTACACTCCTTCGGTGGCCTTCCCATTGGGGTTAGCAATAGTCGAGCCGTCAAGTGGCGCCTAGAAAGACCGCCATAAGATTTTGGCAGGGCTGAGGATGCAATATATAAAAATGTCACCTGTGATCTGGTGACATTTCACGGTGACCATTCGTCTGCCAGAGTGACATTATATTTGTCAGCCGACAATTATGCTCGAAAAGACAAGGGCCGCATATGCGGCCCTTGCGATTCCTTCCGATCGAAACCGGTGATGGCTGACGCGTGCCTCAGCTGAGCCGCATGCTGCCGGTTTTGGCCCGTTGCTGGTGCCAGGAGAAGGCTTCCTCCAGGACATGCGGCGTCTGACCGCCGCGCGCCAAGGCCCGATTGTGGTAATCGAGCGCCTGATCGCGATAGGCCGGATCGACGCAATTGTTGATGACGATTTTCGCGCGTTCGCGCGGGGCAAGTGCCCGCAGATCGGCGAGGCCGTGTTCGGTCACCAGAATATCGACGTCATGTTCGTTGTGGTCGCAATGGGTGACCATGGGAACGACGGTCGAGATGGCGCCGTCCTTGGCTGTCGACTTGGCCACGAAGATCGCCATATAGGCGTTACGCGCGAAATCGCCCGAACCGCCGATGCCGTTCATCATATGCGTGCCATTGACATGGGTGGAATTGACATTGCCATAAATGTCGCATTCCAGCGCCGTATTGATGGCGATGATGCCGAGGCGGCGGATGATTTCCGGATGATTGCTGATCTCTTGCGGACGCAGGACCAGGCGATCCTTGTATTTGGCGATATGGGGGAAGAAAGCGTCGGCGACGGGTTGGCTGAGTGTCATCGACGCGCCCGAGGCGAAGACCAGCTTGCCGGAATCGAGCAGGGCTACCGTGCTGTCCTGCAGCACCTCGCTATACATGGTCAACTGTTCAAAGGGGCTATGGACCAATCCATAGAGAACGGAATTGGCGATATTGCCGATGCCGGCCTGAAGCGGGTTGAGGCTATTGCTGAGCCGTCCCTGCTTGACTTCATTCGAAAGGAAGTCGGTGAGATGAGCGGCAATGGCAATGGTTTCCGAGTCCGGCGCGGCGAGAGAGGCGGGACTATCGAATTTGTCTGTGAGAACAATGGCCGCTATATTGTCGGGATTGACCGGAATGGCATGCGTGCCGATCCGGCTGTTGCTGGCGACGACCGGAATGGAATCGCGAAGGGGCCTTTTGCCAGGAATATAGATGTCGTGCAGGCCCTCGAGCTCGGCGGCATGGCTCGAATTGAGCTCGACGATGATCTGCTTGGCGGACAAAGCGAAAGACGCGGAATTGCCGACCGAAGTGGTCGGCACGATGCCGCCGTCCTCGGTGATTGCCACCGCCTCGATGATCGCGACATCGACGGGCTTCATCTGATGCGAGCGCAGGAATTCGACCGTTTCCGAAAGATGCTGGTCGATGAACAGGACGTCGCCTTGATTGATCGCATTACGCAGAGTGGCGTCTGACTGGAACGGCAGGCGGCGGGCCAGCACGCCAGCTTCGGTCAGGAGTTTGTCGATATTATTGCCCAGCGAAGCGCCCGTCAGGAGGGTGATCTTGATGGGATGGGCGGCGTTGCGGGCGGCAAGCGCGAGGGGAACGGCCTTGGCTTCGCCGGCGCGTGTGAAACCGCTCATGCCGACGGTCATACCATCGTGGATGAGACTGGCGGCTTGGTCAGCGCTGACGACCTTGGACAGGAGGGAGGGCCGACGGATACGGTCTTTTGACATGCGAGCAAGAGATCCTGGCAAAATATCGAAAAAGGAAAATCCCTAAGCGGGACCTTGTGAGTTTATCAGCCTGTCGTCTTTCCCTCTCTCGGCTTTGAGACGGATGCGACATCACGAAAATGTGATATCATTTTCTTGCGATCTCGCAACCGACCTTGGGCTTGAACGCAGGAACCAAGCTGTTTTGCGGGCGGTTTCTCCTCGCAATTCATGGCCTGCAAATTGTCGCAGGGGAGATCACTCTCATGGCGGAAACCAATGTCCTGATCGCCTTTTATTCGCGCAGTGGCGTGACCGAGGCTCTGGCGAAAGCCATAGCCGAGGGAGCGGAGGCTTCGGGCGCGGTTGTTCGCCTGCGGCGGGCGCGCGAACTCGTATCCCCTGAAGTCATGGCGCTCGCACCCGGCTGGAAGGAAGCCGCCGAGGCCATGAATGCGCGATATGAGGCTCCGACGAGTGCCGATGCCGAATGGGCTGATGCCTTGGTGCTGGGGACGCCGACACGGTTCGGCGCGATGTCCTCGGAGCTCAAGGCCTATATTGACGGGCTGGGCGGGCTTTGGGTGAAAGGGAAGCTGGTTGGCAAGGCGGGCTCGGTCTTCTGTTCCACTTCGACCCCGCATGGCGGCAATGAATCGACCTTGCTGTCCATGTATAATCCGCTGGCGCATCTCGGCTTCATTATCGTTCCGACAGGCTATGCCGATCCCAGCCTCTACAAGGCGGGCACGCCTTATGGCTCTAGCGCCATCTCCTTTAGCAAGGCGGAGCCACCGACGGCGGATGATCTCGAAGTGGCCCGTTTTCAGGGCCGCCGAGTCACGGAAGTCGCGGCGGCCTTGAAGGCCTTTGCTTTGGCCAAGGCGGCATAATCATCAACATCATCAACCTGGTGCTCAAAGGTCTTCCAGCCCCAAAGCGGCGGTGAATTCCCGCCATTCGCGCTCGCCGAGCCCGCTCGATGTTTGCGTAATTTTTTCCCCGCGGATCATGCGGGCGACGAGGCCAATCGCGGTTTTCGACAAAGTGACCGCGCCGAGCCTGTAGTCGATAAAAGCCTCGTGAGTGAGGGGCGTCCAGGCCGCGACGATCTTCAAAATCGCCTCGGCATAGGCGCGAATCTCATATTGGGCGTGGCTGTCGGCGCGCAGGCTCAGGAAATGCAGAAGATTGTGGAGATCCGCCTTCCAATACCATTGGGTATAGGTGTTGAGGGTCAGGTTAATCCGTGCCAGTTCGCGCGCGAGACCCTGGCGCGCCGGATCGCGTGTCTCCCCTTCATTCAGCATGAATTCGTAATCACGATAAGTGCGCAGCGCATCCTCGCGTAGAATTTCTAGAACGCGTGCGGCTTCCTCGCCTTCGAGGACCGTGCCGCGTCCCTGCCTGTTATCGGTGGATTGGGCGGCGAGCTGGCCGGCCGAGGGCAGATAGAATTCATTATCGAGAATTGAATAGCGTGCTGAAATTTCATTCACGCTCGCCATGCGGTGCCGGATCCATTGCCGCGCGATGAAAATCGGCAATTTCACGTGCAGCTTGATCGCGCACATTTCAAAAGGCGTCGTATGGCGATGGCGCATCAGATAGCGGATGAGACCGCGATCCTCGCTGACCTTTTTGGTCCCCCGGCCATAGGAGACGCGCGCGGCTTGCACCACGGCGGAATCATCGCCCATATAATCGATGACGCGAACAAAGCCGTGATCGAGCACGGGAATCAGTTCGTGCAGAAGAGCTTCCAGCGCCGGCACGGTGGGGCGCAGGGTTTGCGCAGGGTTTTGCCGCGCTTCGGCAATGTCCCTCCGGCGCACTTCGGACAGTGATAAGGACGATTCGAGCCGATCAGCATGATCGGCATTTTGCGATGCCATGGCGGCCTGACGATGCGTGAGAGGTGGGAATTTATAAGTTTAATGAAGTGAGTCCTCACTACCAACTTGACTAATCGTTTCCAATAAAACTCACGGCGCAAGCGGCAAAATTGAAAAGGGCATGAAAGCCGGTCGAGGCGGCAAGGCCGTTCCTTTCGCGAATCACGCCCAAAGCGAGGCCGATCGGAAAGATGATGAGCGCGTAAAGATGCGTCTTTTCATAATGCAGAAAAGCGAAAATGCCGGAACTGACGAGAAGGGCCAGGATCAAGCCAAATTGGGCTCTGAGGCTCGTATAAATCCAGCCACGGAAAAATAATTCCTCGCAGATCGGCGCGAAAACAACGGTCAGAAGCAGAACGAGGCCGGCGATGCCCAAGTCCTTGGGGATGTTGAACCAGTTTTCCGATTGCGGATAAAAATGGGTGAGGGCGAAATCGGCGGCGAAACTATAGGCAAGAGTAGCTCCTGCGATCAGCCAGAAGATTTTATCCGCGCGAAAGGGGTTCCAGGGCCGCCAGCCGATGACGTCGCGAAACGCTCGCCCGCCGCGCCAGCGCGCGACGACCAGGATCGCGGCGGTCGCCGCCGCATAAAACAGGAAGGACGTCGCGAGCCCGAGGTCGCGCAACGCGGCTTGGGACAAAGCCTGTTTGCGATTGGCCTCGAAGAGGCCTCGCAACAGATTTGCAATATGCGCGGCCGGAGAGAAGATTTGACCGAGGCCAATCACAAGGCCTGTGCAAATAAGGCAGAAAAGCAAAGTGAGGCCGGCAATGACAAGCAGGCTGACGCAAAGCCCGAAGAATTCGTAAGGCTTTGCTTTCCCTGGCATTTGATCGGATGAGGCGAGGCTCATTCGCAAAATTCCGCCTTATTTGGCTTGAGCGATGCCTTCCCGGCCTTTTTAAATTGGGCGAGACGCTTTATATAGAACCTGCCGCTCTGCGGCTATGGCGATAAACGGCTTCGAAATAAGCTCTTCGGACCCGGGGGCGGTACCCGGCGCCTCCACCAAAGCCCAAAGGCTCGATTTGGCCATTGGTTTTTGGCGGGGGCGAAATAGGTTCGACGGGGGGTGTAAAGGATGACCTTTCGCTCGGCATGGTTCCGCCGTCATCGGGCCGATTTTATAGTTGCCAACGACAACTATGCTCCGGTGGCCGTTGCCGCGTAATGCGGTAATAGTACCGATTCAAAGCCCTTGTGGGTAGCACTTCAAGGCGGGGTTCGGAGGCACCTGGCAACAGAAGCCTCCACTTCAAGATAACGCATCTTGATTTCGCCTTCTGTTCCCCGCGCGCGGCCTCGCCGCTGATTGGACTGTCGATGGCCGTTGATCTGATCCGCTACGATCTCCTCGTTCAAGATGCCTTGCGTGGCGTCGTCCGCAAGGTTCTGACCGATGCCGTGCGGGAAGGTCTGCCTGGCGAACACCATTTCTACATCACCTTCAGGACACATGCGCCGGGCGTCCGACTGTCGGCTGCGATGCGGGAGCAATATCCCGATGAAATGACGATCATTCTCCAGCATCAGTTCTGGGATTTGAGCGTCAATGAACAGGCGTTCGAGGTCGGTCTGTCCTTCAAGGGCGTGCCGGAAATTCTCCGCATCCCATTCGACGCCGTGACAGGGTTCTTTGATCCTTCCGTGCGCTTCGCCCTCAAATTCGAGCTTGAGGACGAGGCTGTCGAAGCCGGTGCCAATGACACGGATACGCCGGACCAGGGCCGGCCCGATGGGGCTGTGCCTTTGCTTGTTGCGAGCGAAAGTCCAGCGCAGGGATCGTCCACCGCCGCAGGTTCCTCGGAATCCTCTTCACTGCCGGCGCCCGAGGAGGCCAAGGTTGTCTCGATCGACGCTTTCCGCAAGAAGACTTGAGGAGAGTAGAAGGGAAGAGCTTGATGGGGGAACTCGTCAACCTGCGCCGTGCGCGCAAGGACAAGGCACGGCAGGCCAAAGATGAGCGCGCCGCCGCCAATCGCCTCCTCCATGGCCGCACGCGCGCCGAGCGCGAAAAACTCGATGCCGAGAAAGGTCTGGCCGAGCGTCGTCTCGATGCGCATCTGCTCCTGAAAGATCAGGAGAAGGGCACTAGCGACTCCAGCTCCTGAACGGCCATGCAGGACGTGCCGTCACACAAGGCCGCATCCCCGACGCCGGCGAGCATTATCAAACATTCCGTCACGATCGCTGGCCACGCCACCAGCATTTCGCTCGAATCTGCTTTTTGGGATGCGTTGAAGGAGATTGCCGAGGCGCGCACTCTTTCTGTCGCCGCACTCATTGCCGAGATCGATGCCGCGCGTGTCGAGAGTTCGCCATCGCGCAAAAATCTATCCTCTGCGATCAGGGTCTATATCCTGCGCACCGTCCGGAAGTGATTTCGCTAAAGCGCAGCGGCAAATCTGCAAGAATATTCAAATTCTTGTGACGGAGGGAACGATAATCTCCGGCTGAAGTTTATCGCCTGTATCGGGTGAACGGGGTGAATACTGGCCTGTATGTTCGTTCGATGCTCTCGCCTTCAGAGCATGATTCCATCAATCGGAATCAACGATCATGTTCGAGCGCTTTCCCGCAATCACATGACCATGACGCTGTTCAATCGATTGAATGATCGATCACCAGGAGACTAAACATTGGCGACTAAGATGAAGGCGGCGCTTGTCCATGCATTCGGGAAGCCGCTGAGCATTGAGGAGATCGATATTCCCTCGATTGGTCCAGACCAGATTCTCGTAAAATTGACGGCCTGTGGTGTCTGCCATACGGATCTGCATGCGGCGAGTGGTGATTGGCCGGTCAAACCGAAACTGCCTTTCATTCCTGGGCATGAAGGCGTGGGGCAAATTGCAGCGGTCGGACAATCGGTCACATGGGTCAAGGAAGGTGATATCGTCGGGGTGCCCTGGCTTTATTCCGCCTGCGGCCATTGTGATCATTGCCTGGCCGGCTGGGAAACACTTTGCGAGCATCAGCAGGAAACCGGCTATTCGGTCAATGGCTGTTTCGCTGAATATGTCGTCGCGGATCCCAATTATGTCGCGCATCTGCCGCAAGGTCTCGACCCGATCAAGGTCGCGCCGGTCCTTTGCGCCGGGTTGACGGTCTACAAGGGCCTCAAGATGACGGATACAAAGCCCGGAAATTGGGTGGCGATTTCCGGTGTTGGCGGATTGGGGCAAATGGCAGTGCAATATGGTATTGCCATGGGATTGAATGTCATCGCCATCGACATCGACGAAGAAAAGCTTGCGACCGCGAAAAAGCTCGGGGCAGCCTTGACCATCAATGCCCTGCATCAAGATCCGGGCGAAGAGATACACAAAGCGGTTGGGGGTGTGCATGGCGCCTTGATTACCGCTGTCTCTCCCAAGGCTTTCTCGCAGGCGATGAAGGTCACGCGCCGTGGCGGAACCATTGTCCTGAATGGTCTGCCGCCGGGCGAATTTCCCATCTCCATCTTCGACATGGTCATGGATGGCACGACCGTGCGCGGATCGATTGTCGGGACGCGTCTCGATATGGTGGAAGCGCTTGACTTCTTTAAGCAGGGCAAGATTTCGACCGTTGTCGCGACCGACAGGCTGGACAATATCAATGCGATTTTTGATCGCCTGCAACACGGCAAGGTCAATGGCCGTATCGTGATCGATTACAGATCCTGATTCTGCCGATGGGCGATATTGCAAACGAGCAAAGGAGGACAAGGTGGCTTACCAAACTGTCAATCCTTATACCAATGAAGTCGTGGCGACTTTTCCCGACCTCACGGACGCTGAGCTGACCAGGCTGACCGATCAGGCGGAAAAGACCTATGAAACCTGGTCCGTCGCCTCTTATGCGGATCGGGCGAAAATCGTCGGCAAGGCCGCCGAGATCCTGCGCGCGCAAGCGCAGGATTATGCCCGCCTTTTGACGCTCGAAATGGGCAAACTCTATCGCGAAAGCTTGGCTGAGGTGGAGCTTTCCGCTGACATTCTGGCTTATTATGCGAAGAACGCCGAGACCTTTCTGGCGCCGAAGGAACTGCCCGAAGCGCAGGCCTATGGCGCCAAGGCGATGATCGTCAATCAGCCGCTCGGAATCATTTTAGCCATCGAGCCTTGGAACTTTCCCTATTATCAGCTCGCGCGCGTTGTTGGGCCGCAATTTATGGCCGGCAATGTCGTGATGGTGAAACATGCCTCCTGTGTGCCGCAATCGGCGGCGGCCTTTGAAAAGCTCTTCCGCGATGCCGGCGCGCCGGCCGGCCTTTACACGAATCTTTATGCGACCCGTGCGCAGCTCGAACGACTGGTCGATGATCCCCGCATTGTCGGCGTCGCCTTGACAGGCAGCGAGGGAGCGGGGGCTAAGATTGCCGCGCAGGCTGGACAGAATTTGAAAAAGACCACGCTTGAGCTCGGCGGCAGCGACGCCTTCATCGTGCTGGAGGATGCCGATCTCGAAAAGGCCGTGAAATGGGCGGTCTGGGGCCGCATGAACAATGGCGGCCAATGCTGTGTCGCGTCCAAACGGATCATCGTTGTCGATTCAATCGCTGATAAGTTCCTGACGAAATTCGGCGAAGAGCTTGGCAAACTGCAACCCGGCGATCCGATGGATGAGGCCACCGGCCTGCCGCCCTTATCCTCGCAAGGCGCAGCGGATCAGCTCAACGAGCAGGTCGCAACGGCAGTGAAACATGGCGCTCACGCGCTTCGCGTCGGGCCTGTGCCACCCAACAAGGGCGCCTTTGTCCAGACGACGATCCTGACCGACGTGAAGCCCGAAAATCCGGTCTATTATCAGGAGCTTTTCGGCCCGGTCGCGATGTTCTTCAAGGTCAAGGATGACAAGGAGGCGATCAAGCTCGCCAATGACAATCCTTATGGTCTTGGGGGCTCGGTCTTCACGCAGAACACGGAGCACGGTGTCGAGGTGGCGAAACAGATCGATACCGGCATGGTCTATATCAACCATCCGACCTGGACCAAGGCCGATATTCCCTTCGGTGGCGTCAAGCGTTCGGGCTTCGGACGTGAATTGTCAGCTCTCGGCATTGAGGAGTTCGTGAACAAGAAACTGATCAATGTCGTGCCCATCGATCATCCGGCGTAAGCTTCATCATCGACAGGCATTCATTCATCGCACGGAAACGCGTGATCGTTTCCGTGCGATTATTGTTTCCGAAGATGCAGCGTGACCCAGCCTTCAAGATCGAGCCGATCGCGCAAGGCCATGCCCTGTATGCGGTAGGCGCTCAGGACACCGGGGACATCGCGCGCGAGCAGGCCGGACAGAATGATATCGGCGCCGCGCTGTGTCACACGTGCGACGGAAGGCGCAAGCCCGCGTAGGGGACGGGCAAGAATATTGGCAAAGACGAGATCATAAGGCGCCCCCGCGTGGATTGCGGGATGACTCGTACCCGAGGCGACGACCGGGCGCACGAGGCGCGCGACGCCATTGTGCCGGGCATTGCCGCGCGCGGCGAGAACCGAATCCTTATCGATGTCGCAGGCCTCGACCTTGCGGTGCAGCAGGCGGGCCGCCGCCATGGCAAGAATGCCGGAGCCCGTGCCGAGGTCGAGGATCTGTTTGGGGTGTCTCGCCTTGGTCACACGATCAAACATCAAGAGGCAACCGCGCGTCGAGCCGTGATGGCCCGTACCGAATGCGAGCGCCGCCTCGATCTCGATGGCGAGATCATTGACCCGCACGGCATCGCGGCGATGGGCGCCATGGACGAGAAAACGGCCGGCCCGCACAGGTGCCAGGCCTTCGAGAGCGGCGGCGACCCAATCACGTTGCTCGATGGGCGTGCTGGTGGCGGCCGTCGCGACCTCCGCGCCGGCGATCGTTGCCACGAGTGCGCGCACGGCTTCCTCGCTGACCGAGGCGGTGAGGAAGATTTCGACGCGCCAGCCGGGCAGGCCTTCCTTCCTCTCAGCGGGTTTCAGTTCGAATGTGCTGGCGGCGGCTTCATCGGAGGAGAAGGTTTCGGCGACAAGATCGGCGATCTGTTCGGCGATTGCTTCCTCGCAATCAAGACGCAGGACGGTGGACGTATCGGTGCTCACAAATCCATCCGGAACAATAAGGCTCGAAAGCGCTTTGAACTTAAAACGAGAGCAGGCTCCGATCAGAGGGAAACCTTCTGATCGGAGCCTGCTCTAGCATGTCCGCGCGTTTTGTAACAGGGCGGTTATGCGCGATCGGCGGATCGACAAGAAAGGCCCGTGGCGCGCCGTTGGGCCTTTCTGTCCGGCGCTGATGAAGCGGCCGAAATCAATATTTCGCAAGAACCGGGGCTGGCGCCGCATCCGGGCCACCGAAGCGATAAGTGATGCCGGCGCCGATGAGCCAGGGATCAATCCTCGCGCCGCCGCGCAGCAGGGTGCCGTTGCCGAGGTTGGCCGTGACGCTCGGCTCCATCATGATCTTCTTGACGTCGACGTTGACGCCCCAATGATCATTGATCATGTAATCAAAACCGACCTGACCGGCGATGCCCCAGGAATCATTGACACTCAGATGGCTGAGAACGCCATAGGCCGCCTGCTGGTTGAAGTAATGCGTATAGTTCACACCGACGCCGATATAGGGCTGAAACTTGCCAAAATCGGTCCAGTGATATTGCAGCATGACCGTGGGCGGGAAGACCCAGGTATCGCCTACCTGCGTATTCGCCAACGGGCCGCCCTTCAGGAAGAGCTTGTGATAGGAGACGCAGCAAACGAGTTCGAGAGCGAAATTCTTGGTCAGGTAATAGCTGATATCGATTTCCGGAATAACAGCATTGCTCGCCTTGATGCCATCACTGACATAAGCACCGTTTGCTTGCGCGCGAACAGTATTGCCGCCGCCCGATGACGTGATGAGGCCGACGGCGCGCAGACGAATCTGCCAGGGCTGGAAGGCATCCGGAAGAGTCGGCGCGGGCGTTGCCGGAACAGGAGGAAGATCAGCCGCCGTTGCTTCGACCGCTGCCGAACTCAAGAGAAAAGCAGCGAGAACAAACCGAATGAATTTACGCAAGGGCAACTCCTTAATACTGGCCTGGCTGATTGGATCTTCGCAGAGAGTCGTCATCGTGATTGTTGATTCTGCTCGGATGAACGACGACTAACGGCGATCCGATTGAATTATAAGGTGGTCTCGACTGTTAATTGACTGTCTGTGGCAGCGAGGCAACGATCGCGGTGCTTTTTGGAATCGTTCAAATATGTTTCACGGCAGGGTTTTTTTGAACAAATTGTGTAAATGGAGCGTGATCTTCGCCGCATTCTTTCTCAAAAGCGATGATAGCAAAGCGCTATCATCGAAAAGTCGCCGGCGTTTTGAGAAGTCGTCATGAGGCCTGCGTCATATTTGGGTATGTGACTGCGCCAACAGGTCGCAACTGTTTGGTGATCTTCACGAACCGAATCTTTTGCTTGTGCGTAAAATGTGATCACGCATACTTGGACAATTCGACGCAGCCAGCAGGTCAGTTCCGTGCGATCCACCACATTATGTTTTATAGGCCTTATCCTGGTCTTCTTGATCTTTCCCTCTGCGACGGGAGAATTGCCGCCGAGGGTGATTTCGGTGGAACAATTCGGGCTGGCGCGAGATGATTGCGCCGAATGGACCGATGGATGTGTCGTCTGTATCAGGGAGGCTGAAGGGGCGATCCATTGTTCGACGCCTGGAATTGCCTGCCTGCCGGCGGCGCCAGTCTGTAGGGCAACGCTAACGCGATGAAACGCCAATTCCCTTCCAGGTAGAAATTCTCAGAGACCCTCGGAAAACCAAATCTTATTGGGAAGGGCGCCTTTTACGGGTTTCACTCGCGCTGAAACCGCGCTAAAGGCGAGCGCCGCGAGGTTGAAGATCGGATGTCCTCTGATCAGTCTCACCCCATTGAGGAAGATTCATGCGTCCCTCCAAACGTGCCGCCCAGGACTTGCGTCCGGTGACGCTCGAACGCAATGTCGCCCGCTATGCCGAAGGCTCCTGCCTCGTCAAATTTGGCGGCACTCATGTCCTTTGCACGGCCTCGCTCGAGGATAAGCCGCCGCCGTGGCTGCGCGGGCAGGGACGTGGCTGGGTGACGGCTGAATATGCCATGTTGCCCCGCGCGACTCATACACGCACGCGCCGTGAATCCATGTCCGGCAAGCCATCCGGGCGGACGCAGGAAATCCAGCGCCTGATCGGGCGCAGCCTGCGCGCGGTCACGAATCTTCCGGCTTTAGGCGAGCGTCAGATCACCCTCGACTGCGATGTCTTGCAAGCCGATGGCGGCACGCGGACGGCCGCGATCACCGGGGCCTGGGTTGCCTTGCATGATTGCTGCAAATGGATGCATGGCCGCTCGATCATCAAGGAATTTCCGTTGCGCGAACATGTGGCGGCGGTGTCCTGCGGCATTTACCAGGGCGAAGCGGTTCTCGATCTTGATTACGAGGAGGATTCTGTCGCCCAGACCGATGCAAATTTCGTCATGACGGGCGGCGGCGCTCTGGTCGAGGTGCAGGCGAGCGCCGAGGGGGCCGTCTTCAGCGAGGACGAGTTGAGCGTCCTTTTGGCTTTGGCCAAGGGCGGGATCGCCCAATTGGTGAATATCCAGAAGCTCGCGATCGGCTGACCCCATGCCTTTATCCCCTTCCGGTGCCGACCGATTGGTGATCGCCACGCATAATGCCGGCAAGCTGCGGGAAATGCGCGAATTGCTCGCGCCCTATCGCATCACGGCTGTCTCGGCGGGCGAATTGAGGCTGCCTGAGCCGGAGGAAACCGGCGCAACTTTTATCGCCAATGCCGAGATCAAGGCGAAAGCCGCCGCCGAGCGTTCGGGCCTTCCGGCGCTGGCCGATGATTCCGGCCTCTGTGTCGAGGGACTTGGCGGCGCGCCGGGCATTTATTCCGCGCGCTGGGCGGGCGAGGGCAAGGATTTCGCTGCCGCCATGAGCCGTATCGCAATGGAGCTCGAAAAGGCCAAGGTGCCACCTCCGCATCGGGCCTATTTCGTCTCCGCGCTCGCTCTGGCTCTGCCGGATGGCACGATCTCCACTTTCGAGGGCAAGGTTTTCGGAATTTTGGTCTTTCCGCCTCGCGGCACGCGCGGTTTTGGCTACGATCCGATTTTCTTACCGGATGGCTATGAAAGAACCTTCGGGGAAATGGAGGCAGAGGAAAAGCACGGTCTGCCCGCCGATGGCTCGCAGGCCCTGTCGCATCGGGCGCGCGCCTTTCAGCTTTTTGCCCGCGCCTGTTTGACGCAAGGCCCCCCTGATTGATTTTAAAGCGTCAATCTTCTATATTGCACTGCAATATCACTGACGATGAAGATCAGGTTCAGGGGGGCGTTTCATTCCTTTCCGTGAAATCTTCTCGATTCGTGCGCTGGTTGGGCCATGTGTTCAGCCAGGGTTTGGTGTCCTCATGGCTCCATGGGGAGAAGGTCGGCGCGGGCTTTGAAATGCCAGTCCGTTCATTGAGAAGGGTATGATTCATGTCATCAGTCTGGAATACGAAATTCGGCCCCCGTCGTGTTCGCTATGATCCGCCGACCCTGAAGGAAGCCATTATCGCGGCGCAGGGCTTGACCGATCAATTGAATGAACAGATTGAGATTGCCGCCTCTCTGATGGACTTGCCTGAGGCCGAAGTCCGCACCGAGATCCTGAAATCCGCCGCTCCGCGCAAATCGGCGCAGATCGTTTTGTCGGCGGGACGCGAAAGGACTGTCGGCCGGACCGTGATTGTCGAGCGCAAGCCCGCCCGCCGTCCGCTGGGCGCTGCGAGGAACTCGCTTTCGCACTCTTAAGGAGAATAGCCCTTTCTCGATGAGTCTGGCACAGATCCAGCGCCGTGAAAGGGCAAGGTTTCTTGACCGCCTGTCCAGGCTCCCGCATTGGAACCGGCTATATTTTTCGTAATCATTGTTGATAACATTTCATTTTCTCGCTTGAAAGCGAGAGGTGCTTCATGTCATGGACATGACGGTCCTGGGTGAAGCATCCTAAGGGGCTGTGCTCACGAAGCTTGCGCGGCTGTTTCCCCCTCATCGAGAAAATGAAAACCGACGTGAAATGCGGACTTGAACTGTATATTTTTTTATATAGTATGTCCGGCGAGCGCATGCTGCTCCCGGCGTCGAACTTGGAATTTGCACCGATTCCAGGGCCCCTTTCGATGGCGTGACAAATAAAGAGAGCGTCGGACTCTGTCTGACGCTCCTCCCGCGAAGCCATTTCGCCCGGAAGTCCGATCTTTCCGGGCAGTCTTATCGGGTGCGTGTCGCCCGTCGATCATTCTCTGACGCGGGGGATTTTCATTTTTCAACTGGGCGGTCAACGCCCTGCGACGAGGTTTCCTCGTCTTGCTCCGGGGTCGGGGCGAAACTTTTGTGGCAAGCATGTCAGGAGTCATCATGCAGCGGGATTGGCGTGAGGATTTTAGCGCTCAAGGCTATGTTATTTGTAAAAACATCCTGCCGCCCGATCTCATCGACGACCATGTGAAACAAGTCGCAGCGCTTTGCACCCGCTATGGCGTCGTCGATACGGCGAGCCTCGCCGCGCTGCCGATCGAAACCGACGATCAGTTCATGCAGGCCATGCTTGATCTGCATTATCGCAATGAATTGGCCCGCAAGCTGATCTTCAATCGCATCATGCGGCATATGCTGTCCGAATTGTTCGGCGACGAACCGATTCTCTCCTTCGCACGCAGCTCTCTTTGGGAGCCCGGAAATATGCGGGCGCATGTCGATACGGCGTTCCGTTCACCCGATGCGCCTTATAGCGTTTGCCGGACCTGGTGCGCGCTGGAAGATATCGATCCCGAGAGCGGCCGCTTCTATCTGATTCCTGGCTCGCATCGCACCTTGGTTCCACGCCTCTGTGACGAGGTTCTGGAGGAAAATCCGGAACTTCTCGCCTTGTCGCAAAAGATCAGCGAGGAACCAGCGTCCTGGTGGCGTCTGTTTGCTCGCGGCTGGCCGAAGGTGAATGCGAAAGTGCCAGAACGGATTGATGGCAATGCGAAACTATCCTTCGACATGAAGAAGGGCGATGTGATCTTCTTCAATCCGGCCCTTGTCCATGGCACCGTTGATTGCCTCAATTCGAACGGAACCCGCAAAGTGATGATCTGCGAATGGACGACGCGTGCGGCCTGGGCCGCTTCCGGTTTCTCACGGCCCTTCTACGAGGAAAATCCCGCGCCGTCCGTCGAAGAAGACAAAGAGGAGATCGAACCGTTGATCGCCGCGCGCGTGGCCGTGGGGTAATGATCGTCCAATCTCTGGGCTGAACAGAATCCGCGCGAGTCGAAGATCGTTGACCTCCATTACAGAGGGGAAGCCTCACCGGATAGAGGAGTGAGGCTCTGATCTTTCTGTCCCTTTCCAAGAATGAAAGTCCAAGAGTCGGCTTCGTTGAAATCGAGGCCGACATTTTTGCGTGGGATCACATATGTTTCCTCGGCTGGCGTGAGACCTGGCGCGAATGAGGCCGCCGCCAGAAGCATGGCCGCGACCAGGAGGAAAACGAGACCACGATACAAGCTGGAGAAATGAGAGCCGCTTTTCGGCAGGCGTGGCAGGAGGCTTTTGCGCCGGGTCCGGGCGGAATTTGCCGGTGGCGGAATGGGGATTGAATCGATCACGATACATCCTTCATTTAAATCTCTTCACCTCTTCTCATTATGTGGGTATTATTCCCACGTCAAGACGGAGGCCTGCTGTTGGAAACCCACTCAATCAGCCTGAACCTGAAACGCCGTGGCTTTCTGGCCAGATGCTCTCTGTTCAAATAATATGTGATCCAATCTTAAGAAATTTTAGCGTGGGATAGTATCCCACTTCATTGAGATTTTTGGCCATTCTTGTGGCCTTTGGAACGATTGATGGTGCCGGCTTGGCTCGATCCGAAGACACGTCTGTTGATGCTTTGCAATTGCATGGACCGCTCGCGCGGCTGTTGCGGCCGCTCGTGCGCTTGTTCATTCGGACCGGGATGACCTTTCCCGCCTTGAGCCAGCTTCTGCGTGAGCTTTACATCAATGTCGCCGAATATGATTTTGCTCTGCCGGACAAAGCGCAGACCGATAGCCGGGTCAGCCTGCTGACTGGCATTCACCGCAAGGAAGTGAGCCGGTTGCGGGGCGCGGGTGCGCCCGTCAATGTCGTGCCCGCCGCACTTTCTCGCACCAGTCGCATCATCGCTTATTGGCTCGCCGCGCCGGATTATACCGATACCACAGGTGCGCCATTGCCGCTGCCACGCGCCGGTGAGGCGCCCTCCTTCGAGGCTCTGGTCAGCACCCTGACTAAGGATGTGCGCGCCCGCGCCGTGCTGGACGAATGGCTCGACCGTAAGCTCGTGAGCCTTGACGAGGAGGGCCGTATCAGGCTTGAGGAAAAAGCCTTCGTGCCGCAGAACGGCAGCGAGCAGCAGCTCTATTATTTCGGGCGCAATCTGCATGATCATATTGCCGCAGCCGTCGAGAATGTTCTGGGACAAGCGCCGGCCTTTTTCGAACGCGCCGTGCATTATGATGATCTGTCCGGCCCGCTTGCCGCGAAGCTGGAGACGCGCTCGCGCGATCTCGCCATGAATGTCTTGCAGGAAGCCAATCGCGAGGCTCATAGCGCTTGTGAAACGGATGCGGGCGGCGACTGGCGCTGGATTTTTGGCATTTATGTCTATCGCGAGCAGATGAAGCCTGCGGACAAGGACATTGGAAAGGATGCGTCTTGAGGACGCTGCTTTCCATGACCCGCCGCGACTGGTTGAAACGCCTGGCGAAAGGAGCGATCGCGCTCGTTGCCATGCGGGGAAGAGGTTTGGCCGATCCGCGCGACCAAGGGATCGGCGGGACTGGCGTTACGCCGCAAACCCCAGAAGGCACAGGGCAGGGCAACGGTTCCGGTCCGCTCGGAGACCGGGGCATTGGCGGCACAGGCGTCATTGGCACGATCCGCCGGTTTGGCAGCATTTATGTGAATGATCTGCGCATCGCCTACCCTGACACTGTGAAAGTGCGAATCGATGGCGTTCCTGCAAGCCCGGCTGATCTCAAGCTCGGGCAGGTAGTCCGCACCGTGGCCCATAGCCAGGACGGCGGTTTTGCGACCAATGCCATTGATGTCACGAGCGAGGTGGTCGGTCCTGTCGAAAAGATCGCCAAGAACAAGACCATGGTTGTTTTGGGTCAGAAAGTCTCGACGGCGAGTCTGCGGGGATCGCCAAGCTGGCGCCTTGGCGATCAGGTCGCGGTCAGTGGCCTGCGGCGTCCGGACGGGACGATCATTGCGAGCCTGATCGAGCACCGTTCCGCCGGCATGACCAAGGTGGCAGGCCCTGTTTCAACGGGAGCGGATGGCGGCATCAGAATCGGAGGCTTGCGCCTTGCGGGCGTCGATCCGGGCTTGATCGGACGCCGTGCCGTTCTGGAGGGCCAGATGGCTGGCGAGACCTATGATGTCCGGCGCGGCGCGGCCGAGGCCACATTATTCGAGACGCGGCCATCGCAACTTTCGCTCGAAACTTATGTGGAGCATGCCAAAGGAGGCAGCTTGCGTTTCGGCTCCGGCTGGGATCTCGCAGGGGGGCAAGGGCTCACCTTGCCGCAAGGCCAGGGTCCACAACGCGCCGTGATTTCGACTCGCCTCGATCAAAACGGGCAAGCCGTGATCGAATCGATCCGCCCGCTTTCACGCGATGGAGCCGGGCAGGAACGGGGAGGTTTCAACCCGCATGAAGGACGGCCCGGGGAGAATGGCCGGGATTTCGGAGGCTTACGGCGTAGTGAGACGATGCCGGGCGGCCATGGAGGCCGCGAAGGGGGTGCGTCGGATCCACGCGATTGGGGCCGTGCGCCGAATGGAACGGGCCGGCCGGGCGGATTCCAGCGTTTTGATACGGGTCAGACACCTCATGAGAACGGCGGCTTTAGGCCCGGTTCCTCTATGCCGCATGAACCGCATGGAATGGGCGGCTCTGGCGAAGGATTTGGAGGCGGGTTCGGTCATGGTGGCTTTGATGGCCATGGTGGGGGACAAGGCGGATTTGGCGGACCAGGGGGGCCAGCGGGCGGCCCCGGCGGAATGCCGGGAGGAATACCTGGAGGAATGCCAGGGGGAATGAATGACCCGGGTGGATTCAGGCGCTGATGGGATAGAGCGTTTGTCCGCATGAGCATTCGCGAACCGCTTGCCTGAACAAAAATGCGTGTCTTAAGTGAACTTTCACCCATGCATGAGACTTGAGCGGCCATGCCGCCTTTCGAATACATCGGAAGGCGGCATGGCTACCTGTCAAAAGTCATTGATCCCGGTGACTTTATGTTTTTGGTCCTGTCGGATTTTCCGTGCTAAAGTTTCCACTGGATCATGTTGACACTCTCCATGGTCAAGGAGTCCCATTGGGCGTGTACCGATTCAATAGACTCTTCGATAACGCCTATGTGTCTTTAGGACAGGCCTCTGGTCATTCGCCTCTCCTTAAAAAACATGTATGCTCTTCGCGCAGGACATCCTCTCACTGCACCAAACAGATCATTGTTGCCTTGGCCTTCATGGCCAGATCATGAACAATGGAAGAAAAGTCAGGAAGAGTGAAATGACAATGACGTCTCCAATCTTCGGCATGGTTGTTGTGGCGGGCGCGCTCGTGTGCCTCGGCCCTCAACAGGCAGCGGCGCAATCGGCAGCATGTGTCAACATGCAGACCGGTGCGGGCTATATCGCGAAGATGAGGATCAATTCCCCGCATTATGTCAGTGAATGGAGCCAGGATTTCATTGTTGGCGAACATAAGTGTCAAACGCTTGCGCCGATCCCGAACGGAGCACCATTTATCGTTGAGGTGACATCCACGGGCGCTGACATCAAGACATGCGCTCCCCCGTTGAAGCGGCTCCGAAAGAATGAAACGCCGATCACCTTCCTGGCCTCAGGGATAACGGGTGATGTCGATTGTCGACTGCCGGATTAGACAAAGAACAACGTCCTGACTCTGGATGCGTCGCATACAGAGTCAGGATATGATTTGGAGAGCCGAGCCCTTTCAACCCGCTTGTAAAAAGCTTTCGAGCACCATTTTGCGTCCGGCCTTGTCGAAATCGACAGTGACTTTATTGCCATCGATTGCAGCGACAGTGCCGGGACCGAATTTGGAATGAAAGACTCGCGCGCCTTGCGCAAAACTTGATCCGGCGCTCGATTTCGCGACGAGTTCCCCCTCGATCTGCAAAGGGCCACGCCGCGCATTCTTTTGCTTGAAAGCCTCTTGTCCCCCGCCGGTTTGCCCGCTGCTTCCGCGCTGTTTGCTCTCCTGATGCCGCTGCGCTCTTTGCCAGCCCGGCGTCGAATAGGAGGAGCCATAGGAATCCATATTGGCAAAGCGCGATTGCGCATAGCCGCCATAGGCGGTGCCGGATGCTGCTTCCCGCACCTCGACATTTTCCGCCGGTAATTCATCGAGAAAACGTGAGGGGATCGTCGTCTGCCAAAGGCCGTGAATGCGCCGGTTGGTGGCGAAATAAAGATGCAGCCGCCGCTTGGCTCTGGTAATGCCGACATAGGCGAGGCGGCGTTCCTCCTCGAGCCCGGCGCGGCCTGATTCATCCAGCGAGCGTTGGTGCGGAAACAAGCCTTCCTCCCAGCCAGGCAGAAAGACAGTCTCGAATTCGAGACCCTTGGCGGCATGCAGGGTCATGATGGAGACACGCGGCCCGCCAGCCTGGTTCTCAGCATCCATGACCAAAGAAATATGTTCGAGGAAGGAGCCGAGATCGGGAAATTCCTCCATCGAGCGGACGAGTTCCTTGAGGTTTTCGAGCCTGCCCGCCGCTTCCGCTGTGCGGTCCTTCTGCCACATGTCGGTATAGCCGGATTCCTCCAGGATCATTTCGGCGAGTTCGCCTTGTGGCTTGGCCTCGATGAGGCTGCGCCAGCGATTGAAATCCTCAAGAAGGCTCCGCAGGGTCTGGCGCTGCTTGGGCTTCAACTCCTCCGTTTCGACCATGATGGCTGCCATCTGCATGAGCGGAATACGCTCGCGCCGCGCGGCATCGTAGAGAAGCTGCAGGGTCGCATCGCCGAGGCCGCGTTTCGGCACGTTGAAAATGCGCTCGAAGGCGAGATCATCGGCCGGTTGCGCCACGCAGCGCAGATAAGCGAGCGCATCGCGGATTTCGGCGCGCTCATAAAAACGGGGGCCGCCGATGACGCGATAGGGCAGGCCGAGGGTAATGAAACGTTCCTCGAATTCGCGCATCTGGAACGAAGCGCGCACCAGAATGGCGATCTCGTCAAGCCCCTCGCCCTGGCGTTGTAATTGTTCGATCTCCTCACCGATGGATCGGGCTTCCTCCTCCGAATCCCAAACGCCCGTCACGGCGGGTTTCAGGCCCGGCGCGTCATCGGTGAAGAGGGTTTTGCCCAGCCTTCCGTCATTATGGGCGATAAGGCGCGCGGCCGTGCCGAGAATATGGCCTGTCGAACGGTAATTGCGCTCCAGGCGAATGATCGTGGCGCCGGGGAAATCCGTCTCGAAACGCAGGATATTGTCCACATCGGCGCCGCGCCAGCCATAGATCGATTGATCGTCATCGCCGACGCAGCAGACATTATGGCGCCCCTGCGCCAGCAGCCGCAGCCAGAGATATTGGACGCTATTGGTGTCCTGATATTCATCGACCAACATATAGCGGAAACGGTCCTGATAAAGGCGCAGAACATCGGGATTGTCGCGCAGCAGCCGCAGGCTTTCGAGCAAAAGGTCACCGAAATCGGCGGCATTCAGGGTTTTGAGTCGTTCTTGATAATGGGCGTAGAGATCGGCCCCGCGCCCATTGGCAAAGGCGGCCGCTTCACCCGGCGGCACATGGGCGGGATCGAGCCCTCGATTCTTCCAGGCATCGATCTGATAACTCAAGGAGCGCGCCGGCCAGCGTTTCTCGTCGATATTGGCGGCTTGCAGCACCTGTTTCAAAAGCCGGATCTGGTCGTCCGTGTCGAGAATGGTGAATGTTGATTGCAGACCGACCAATTCGGCATGGCGTCGCAGGATTTTGGTGGAAATGGCGTGGAACGTACCGAGCCAGGGCATGCCCTCGGCCACCGGGCCAACGAGAGCCGCGACGCGCTCTTTCATTTCCCGCGCGGCCTTGTTGGTGAAGGTCACGGCGAGAATTTCATGCGCCCGTGCTCTTCCGGTCGCCAGAATATGAGCGATGCGGGTCGTGAGCACCCGCGTCTTGCCGGTGCCGGCGCCGGCCAGCACCAGAACGGGTCCTTCCAAAGCCTCCACGGCGCGGCGTTGTTCTGGGTTGAGGCCATCGAGATAGGCAAAATCTCCCCGCCGGGCACGCGCGCGATCGGCAATGCCGCCCGGTTTCGGCATGGGGGATTCCATGGACGAATCTAGAGGCACATCGTGATCATGACGGGAGGAAGGATCGGTCAAGGCGCGTTGGCCTCCTGAAAACCGGAACAAAAGGAGAATCGAAAGCTGAGATCATAAACTCTAAAGTTGCCGACGGCATCCCGAATATGCTGATTTATGCTGGGATAAAACCGCATGGCCTGAAACGACTCGGCCTGTCTGGACGTGGGGTGATCGATGGAAAAACGCAAACTCGGCCGTTCAGGCCTGGAAATCGCCCCGCTTGTCCTTGGCGGCAATGTGTTCCGTTGGACGGCCGATGCCAAGACCTCATATGCTCTGCTCGACACTTTCGTCGATCGCGGCTTCAATTGCGTCGATACGGCCGATGTCTATTCGATTTGGGTCGATGGCCATCAAGGGGGAGAATCCGAAGGCATTATCGGCGATTGGCTGCAACAGACCGGCAAGCGCAACAAAATCGTGATCGCGACCAAGGTCGGCGGCGATATGCGCGGGTTCGGCAAGGGGCTTTCGAAGGAGCATATTCTGCGTTCCGCCGAGGCTTCGTTGAAGCGTCTCAAGACGGATTACATCGATCTCTATCAGGCCCATTTCGATGATCCCGCGACACCGCTCGAAGAGACTCTGGAGGCTTTCGACAGTCTCGTGAAAAGCGGCAAGGTGCGGGCGATCGGGGCGTCGAATTATGTTGCCTCACGGCTCGATGAAGCCTTGAGCACTAGCCGCGCCAAGGGGTTCACGCCTTTCACCTGCCTGCAGCCGCATTACAATCTCGTCAATCGCTCCCTGTTCGAAGGCGCGTTGCAGGAGCTTTGCCTCGCCGAAGGATTGGGTGTCATTCCCTATTATGCCTTGGCGGCCGGTTTCCTCACCGGCAAATATCGCTCGACCAAGGATCTCGAAGGCAGTGCGCGGGCGGGTTCCGTCTATCATTATCTCGATCCGCGCGGCCTCGATATTCTGGCCGAGCTCGACAAGATCGCCGCGCGACTGAATGCCAGCGTGACGCAGATCTCACTTGCGTGGCTGCTTGCGCAAAAGGGTGTGACGGCGCCCATCGTGAGTGCGACGAGTTTGGCGCAGCTTGAGGATCTGATGTGGTCCGTGGACATCAAGCTCGATAAGGAAGCGTTGCGGCGGCTTGATCTTGTGAGTGCGTGAAGGGGCGTGCATACAGGGATATCGATGAACCCGTAGACAGCCGCCTGTTAGCGAGGATGTCACATCGCTCGAAGCCAAAGGCTATGCTCCGAGGAAACAAAGGGGGTGGTTGGCATTGACGCCGAGCGCATTGCTCTTGCCTGCTACAGGGTCATCTCGATGTCACCACCCCGTATAGGAAATACGCTTTTAGCACAGGGTTGGGACAGGAGCCCAGCCCCTGACCCGTTATGGCGAGACTGTGCCATAGCTCCGTCCGGATGGTGTCTTACAAGAGCAGCCACCATTTTGAACTGAGGAATGATAGAGGAGACAAGTCTTCGTCGGTGTCGTGCAATGGTTTCCTACGACGCCGATCGCCGCACTCCGTCCCGTCATGAGCGGCGAACCAGGTGTGCTCTCAGGTGCGGTAACCAAGGGCGTTCCAGGAGGATAGTACATGCCATGAGCAAAAGACAAAGGGCCAGAGCCAGGAGCTACATAGATAATATTTTCTTGAGCAGAAGCCATACCGCTGAACATTAATGCCCCGCCTAGCGCGGCAGCACCCATCAGTTTGCCAAGGTAGTCCATGTTATTGACTCCTTTTGAGTGGCGCGGGCTATGACAAGCCGCTTTCCGCAGACGGCTAAACTCAATTCCTGTTTAATTTCTTCATGCGGAAGTGCTTCAATCGGTCCGTGCCAAGATCTACACGTATAAAGCAATCTCTCAACTTCATGGGTCCTTCAGCGGTTCCAAGATTGACGATGGGATAGCCGGAATTCAACTCAGGTGAAGCTGACGTCCGTTCTCCGTGAAACAGCTTTAGAGTGTATGATGAACAAAACAGACGATGTTCAGTCTGCTCTGCTTGTTTGTTACACAGAGTCAATCGAATTTGTCGCGAATACAAAGAGTCGCCAGTATGGCTTTATTGGCTCCTTTCTCAAGTTTTTGTAGAAAAAGCGTGAGATTGCCCAACAGCATTCTACCTGACCGTTGCTATAATCTTGAGCCTGTCTTCTTTGTCGCTGTGACGACCGGATCATTGACCGCAATTGCTGCAAATGCTCTTATCAATAGCATCATCTTGACGTTCAATTCGCTGGTCGAGCTTGGTTGGGCCGCCGCTTTGCGATTCGCCGGGATGTGCAACCGTCTCGCCAGTTGGGGTTAAATAGGGCGCGTTGAGCAGGTGATCCCCCGGTGGGGGAGAGGCTTGGTCAGCCACCGTCTGGGCTTGACTATGTGTGCCGCTCATCAATGTTCCAAGAATGATCAGGGCACTCAAGAAAAGCTTATTCATCCTCTTGCCTCCTCGCAAATGAAGGCAAACGCCACAAACTTCAGGAAGTTGCAGTCGGGCTCCCGCTATACCCCTGCCGAATGCGTGGCTTCACCGATACGCATCGGCAGAGTCAGGCTGTAGAGCGTCCACTTCCCGGCGTAAGCGTTCAATCAAATAATCAACGCAGAGCCTCACCCGGGCAGCGGCATAGCGGCTGTGAGGATAGACGGCGTGGATCGGCGTCATTGGCAAGGGGAAGTTGGGCAAAACAATTTCCAGGCGCCCGGCTATGACATCATCGCGAACGTCCCACATTGATTTAAGAACGAGACCTGCGCCTTGAAGAGCCCAGCTCTGGGCAAGAGCACCATGATTGCTGGCGAGTGTGCCCCGCACCTTGATTGTGCGCCCATCTGCGAACGTCCAATGATCCATGGGTGGGCGGCCGTGTATGATGCAATCGTGTTGCGCGAGATCCTCAATTGTGTGCGGCCGGCCACGCCGGGCGAGATAGGAGGGCGCGGCGCAGATGACACGATAATCCGGTGCGATCTGGCGAGCGATCAGGCTCGAATCGGAAAGACCACCGAGTCTTATCGCGAGATCGTAACCGGACTCGACGAGATTCATCACTGTATCGGACGCATCCAAATAAATTTGTAGGCGCGGATGGAGAGCTTGGAAATCATGCAGAAGCGGCGCGAGCCATCTTTGTCCGAAGGCTACCGGAGAGGTGAGGCGCAGAAGGCCAGTCGCCACATCGCGCCCTTGCGTGACCTCCTGCTCGGCCTCATCAAGATCGGCCAGGATGCGGGCGCAGCGGGCATGAAAAGCAGCCCCTTCTTCGGTAGGGGCTAGCGTGCGGGTGGTGCGGTTGATCAGGCGAACGCCAAGCCGCTCTTCCAAACGCGCCAGCCTGCGGCTGACGACCGCCAGAGAAAGATCGAGCTCTCGCGCGGCGCCAGACAGGCTGCCCGCCTCGATGATCCGCACAAACACCAGCATGTCGAGAAAGTCATGGCCCATATTCTTGCAAATATCACAACAGACCATCTTTCAAAGCGTCTATTCTTGTGACGCGCGATTGAGGTCATTCTCACTTCGCTTGTGAAGAGGGCAGGTGAGGCCCGAGAAGGAAGACTGAGATGAAGCCGGATATGAAACCGGGAGTGGCTCTTGTAGCGGGTGCTGGCGGGATTATTGGCCATGCCATGGCGCAGGAATTGACGCGCCAGGGATGGGTGGTTCGGGCGTTGGGGCGGCGGCCGGTCGATGGTTTCCCATCCATCGTGGCCGATTTGACCGATGGCACGACGCTTGAGGCCGCTTTGGCTCAGGCGGCCGAAACCACGCATGTCTTCTATGCGGCTCTCAGCCCGGATCCCAATCTTGCGACAGAAGCCGAACGCAATGCCGGGATGCTTGGCCGTCTGCTCGATGGTCTCGAATCTGTCCGCGCACCGCTGGAACGGGTGGTGATCTATCAGGGATTCAAGATCTACGGCATTCATCTCGGCGCCAAAGTGCGCACGCCGGCCCGGGAAAATGATCCGATCCATATGCCGCCCAATCTTTATCTCGCACAGGAAGCGCAATTGCGCGCTCGTGCCGAAAAAAGCCGGTGGGATTATGTGGCTTTGCGGCCTGATGTCGTCGTTGGTGACATCTGGGGTAATCCGATGAATATCGCTCTTGTCGTCGGCGTTTTCGCGGAAATCTCGCGAGCGCTGGGCGTACCGTTTCGTTTCCCAGGGACTGACAAGGCTTTTGGACAGCTCGTGCAATTCACCGATGCCGATCTTCTGGCTCGTGCGAGCCTATGGGCCGCGACCAGCAACAAGGCCGGCGGCGAGGCTTTCAATGTCACTAATGGTGATATCTTCCGTTGGGAGCGTATGTGGGAGGATGTTGCTCGCCATTTTGGATTGGAAACCGCGCCGCCGATTCCCCTGACGCTGAGCCGTCACATGGCGGATAAGGGACCGCTCTGGCAGGATATTGCGGCAGCGCATGATCTTGTTGAATCCGACTTGTCCAGGCTGGTCGGTTGGGGTTTTGGGGACTTCATTTTCCATACCGAGACCGATGTGATCTCGGACGTCAACAAGATCTATGCGTATGGTTTTACGGAACGCATGGATTCGACACAGTCTCTTCTCGGTGCGCTCTCCAAACTCAAGGAAAAACGGGTTCTTCCCTGACGCCTGGCGATCTCACGGCAACGGTTATCAAACCACGGCTTCCCGATCCGCCGTGGTTTCCTTCCAGTTCAGGATGATGTCATCCTGCTCCCGTTCTGTCAGACGATTGAAGCAATCGAGCGCATAGAGGGTCGCTTGCTGCGCCGAAATGCGTTTTGTCATTCCGGTGAGATCGACATTCTTGTAGGTGGCTGTCCGCTCGGCTTGCGCGAGAATATAATGAATCAATGTATCCATTGTCGGGAAGCTTTTACTCACTGATGAAGGCGAAGGCGGCTAAACCTGCTCAGGACTGATCCGTGATCATGTCAGGTGCGGGCAGATATACGAGCCGGCGTTCCACGAAACGCATCCAGCGGCCGTAGAGGATCAGCGCATTGACATTGATGAGGCTCGTATTGCCGCCGACGGAAATCCTCCCGTGCCGCGCGGTTTTCGTCGCAAGCAGTTTCCTGGCCGTGGCGATCAAGCCTTGCGCATCGGCTCGCGAGAGATCCTTTTGAATAAGCTCCAGCAAGAGCGGATTGTTGATGAAAGCCTCGGCTCTTTTCTTCGCGGCGATCCGCGCCGAGCAGCGGGCTTGACTCTGGACTCGTTCGAGGCGTTCGCGCGCGGCAGGCCGTGGGCCGAGCTGCTCGTCAAATTCGCTGATGACCGCATTGATGTCCGTAAAAAACGTATCTCGCTCGAGCATGGGGGCTGTCGTTCCAATCGCAAAAGATGAACGATAGTCCCCATTATGGGTATGTCAGTCAATCCGCTCTCGTTATATATTTTAATTTCATTTCATGGATCGGTCAAAAATACCGCCTGATAATTTGCTTAAAAAGCCCGTTTATGGCGTTTAACGAGAGCGTTGTTGCGAATTCTGTCGGCTCCGATGCTCATCCATTCAATGCTAGAGCATCGGATTTTCAAATTGAGTCCTATCCGATGCTCTATCTTTTTGAAGACACATCAGATTAGTCCCAAAAGCGGCTCCCACTTTTGGGACTGATGTTCTAGGAGAGGCTTGGCTCGTCTGGGATCAATGAACCCAAATTGGGTTGATGTCCGCAGGAATCGCTTCAAAAGCATGACGCTATGGCGTCGTGCTCAGGACCGTCCGATGCTGGCATAGGTGAAGGACTGGCGCCTGACTTCCGCGGGGTCGTAGATATTGCGCAGATCGATCAGGATAGGCTTGGTCAGGAGACCGGTCAGGCGTGGCAGGTCGAGGGCGCGGAATTCGTCCCATTCCGTGACGATCACCAAAGCGTCGGCGCCGGTGCTGCACTCATAGGGGTCTTTCGTATAGGTGATATTGTTGAGGACGAGCTTGGCCTGCTCCTCGCCTTCCGGATCATAGGCCCTGATCAATGCGCCATGGTCTTGCAAGGCGGTGATGATGGAAATGGCGGGCGAATCCCGCATATCATCGGTATTCGGTTTAAAGGTCAGGCCCAGCACGGCGATGGTTTTGCCGCGCACCGAGCCATCACAGGCCGCGAGCACCTTGCGCGCCATGGCCCTTTTGCGCTGATCATTGACGGCGCTGACGGTTTCCACGATGCGGATCGGCGCGCCATAATCCTGCGCCGTCTTGATCAGAGCTTGCGTATCCTTGGGGAAGCAGGAGCCGCCATACCCTGGCCCCGCATGCAGGAATTTTCCGCCGATACGCTTGTCGAGCCCGATGCCGCGCGCGACATCCTGGACATTGGCGCCAACTTTTTCGCAAAGATCAGCGACCTCGTTGATGAAGGTGATCTTGGTCGCGAGAAAGGCATTGGCCGCATATTTGGTGAGTTCGGACGTGCGGCGGCTGGTGAAGACGAAGGGCGCCTGGTTGAGATAGAGCGGCCGGTAGATTTCAGTCATCACCGCCTCGGCGCGCTTGTCCTCTACGCCAAGAACGATGCGATCGGGCCGTTTGAAATCCTCGATGGCCGCGCCTTCACGCAGAAATTCCGGATTGGAGACGACCGCTATATCGGCGTCGGGACGCACTTCTTTGATGATGCGTTCGACTTCGTCACCGGTCCCGACCGGCACGGTGGATTTGGTGACGACGACGGTAAAGCCCTCAAGGGCCCCGGCAATGTCGCGGGCCACCTGATAGACATAGGACAGATCGGCATGGCCATCGCCGCGCCGCGAAGGTGTGCCGACCGCGATGAACACGGCCTCCGCCTCGCGGACGGCGGTTTTCAATTCGGTGGAAAAGAACAGGCGCTTTTGGCGGACATTATTGGCGACGAGTTCCGCGAGGCCCGGTTCGTAGATCGGCATCTTGCCGGCATTGAGCGAAGCAATCTTGCTTGCATCATTATCGACACAGGACACGATGTGCCCGAAATCCGAGAAACACGCGCCAGAGACAAGACCGACATATCCAGAACCCACCACCGCTATACGCATGTTTGTCCCCAAGGCCGAGCTGAAGTGACCAGTCTTCTGTAAGGATCGGAAAATCGATCAGCCGCGACGTCGAGAGAAGATCCAAAAGAGGATTTTCAGAGGCGATCATCGCTTTTTATAAATGTGGAGCCTGAAGTCGCCGGGTTGAACCCGCCATGGCCTCCCGATGAATGCTCCGATTCGATTCCGCTAAGGCCAGAATTTATGAAATATTTTCAGAGGATTGTCATCCATGAACAAGGCGCAGGCTTGTTCATGGAAGATACGGCATTTTCATGATCTTCACCATTTTTATGATCTTCACGAGGAGGCTCGATGGGTGGCCACCACGTCGAGCACAACTGGCGCGCCCACGAAAGTCGTGTATGGTCCCGCCCTTCCAGCCGTTTAGAGCCTTTTTGAGCGAGTTCTGTTAGCTTTGCGCCAAGAAAATACGTTAAATTCTAGAGGATTAAACCGAAAGTCGATGTTTTTGGATAAACGCGAGCCGTTGTCAAAAAGCTGGAGCGAGGGACAATCCATCATGGCGCTTTCTCTCACTGGGGGCAGGCCATTATGAATGATGAGCAAGCGCTGATCCTTGTGACCGGTGTCGCGGGTTTCATCGGGTCTTTCCTAGCCGCGCGGCTTCTCGATGAGAATCGGGAAGTGGTCGGAATCGACAATATGAATGCCTATTATGATCCGGCTTTGAAACGGGCGCGCCTCGCACAACTCTCGTCGCGTGCGGGCTTTCGGTTTCTTGAAGGCGATCTCGTCGATACGGATTTCATGCGCGCCGCGTTCACCGAGACGCGGCCCAAAATCGTCGTCAATCTCGCGGCGCAGGCGGGGGTGCGTTATTCACTCGAAAACCCGCGTTCCTATGTCGATTCCAATATTGTCGGCTTTCTCAATATTCTGGAAAATTGCCGTGCGATGGGAGTCGAGCATCTGGTCTATGCCTCGTCGAGTTCTGTCTATGGCGCCAACCCGACCATGCCCTTTTCCACGCGGGACAATGTCGATCATCCCGTAAGCCTTTATGCTGCCTCGAAAAAGGCTAATGAGTTGATGGCGCATTCTTATGCGCATCTCTATGGGCTGCCTGTGACGGGCCTTCGGTTTTTTACCGTCTATGGCCCGTGGGGACGCCCTGACATGGCCTATTTCATCTTCACGCGGAAAATTCTCGCTGGCGAACCGATCGATGTGTTTAATCACGGCGATCTCTCGCGTGATTTCACTTATATCGACGATATCGTCGATGGCGTGCGCAAAGTCATGGATCACGTGCCGAAAGGCGATCCGAATTGGGCGACCAATGGGGCTTCACCGGCGACCAGCACCGCGCCCTACCAGCTTTATAATATTGGCAATAACCGGCCGGAACGCCTGCTGGATATGATCGAAACCCTTGAGACCCTGTTGGGCCGTAAGGCGGAAAAACGTTTTCTGCCCCTCCAACCGGGTGATGTCCTTGCGACTTGGGCCGATATAGACGATCTCCAAAAGGATACGGGCTTTGCGCCGAAAACCACGCTTGCTCAGGGCCTTTCGCATTTTGTTGATTGGTATCGCGATTTCTACAAGATCGCCGGCAAGAGTTAGGGCATGATGGGCGGATGCAGCCGTCAGAAAAAATCAGCCGACAGGAACGCGGCGTGCAGATAGAGTCTAGAATCGAGAAAAGCGCCCAGGATCACAACGGCGGATGATCAATGGGCCGGTTCGATGGGGAGAGACCTCATGGTGCTCAAGGACGAAGACTGGAAAATTCCACCCGAGGCCCAGCCCAAACAAGGCAATTTTCGTTTCGATCTCGAACAGACGATGAGTTCCATCGTCTCGATACGCTCACGTGTGCCGGCCGATGCCTTTACCGCCGGTATTTTGGGGACGGAACGGTCCGGCAATGGCGTGCTGATCGACGCCGATGGTATTGTCCTGACGATCGGCTATCTCGTGACCGAAGCCGAGGAAGTCTGGCTCACCACCAATGACGGTGTGGTCGTTGCCGGCCATGTGCTCGGCATTGATCCCGCGACGGGTTTCGCCCTTGTGCAAGCGCTCGGCCGGCTGGAATTGCCCGTTATGCCGCTTGGGGAATCGCACAGCACAAGGGTCGGCGAGAGGGTGATCATTGGTGGCGCTGGCGGTGTCGCGCATGCGCTCATCGCCCATATTGTCGCCAAACAGGAATTTGCCGGCTATTGGGAATATGTCCTCGACGAGGCTTTGTTCACTGCTCCGGCGCATCCCGATTGGGGCGGCGCGGCCATGATCAGCGTGACCGGCAAGCTGCTCGGCATCGGCTCCCTGCAAGTGCCGCATCAGGTTCATGGCGAACAGGTGCTGCAGCTCAATATGATGGTGCCGATCGATTTATTGGGACCGATCTACGCGGATCTGCGGATGTATGGTCGTCCCAATCGGCCACCGCGTCCTTGGCTCGGCCTGTTTGCCGCCGAGGATCATGACAGGATCGTGGTCATTGGCTTTGCCGGTAATGGTCCAGCCAAGCGCGCGGGACTGAACGAGGGGGATACGATCCTGGCTGTCGCTGGCCATCCGGTCTCGACGCTCGTCGATTTGTTTCGGCATATCTGGGCCCTGGGGGCCGCCGGATGCGATGTTCCGCTCACGCTTGAACGGGAAGGGGATGTGTTTGAGGTTCATCTCACATCCGCCGATCGGGAGCGCTATCTGAAATCGGCTTCAATGCATTAGAATTTTAGCACTAGAATTTTGGGCATCATCCTTGCCTTATCGGCGAGGAGGACCACATCAGCTCTTTCATCCGTGCCGGAAGGCGAGGAGAGGCGCGCCACCGGCTCCATCATGGAGGCAAGTATGCGGCATTACGCTCCTTATTTGACGGCGGAAGCTTTGGGCATTGAGGCCTGGGAACGCGACGAATTGATCGCGCTCTGGCCGAAGCTGATGATGGAAGTAGCCCCCCTCGACATGCGCCGTGCCGCTTCCGACGGCGGAACAATCTGCTGCATCGGCGGGCATATCGCTCTTGCCCATGGCATTTCAGTTCTCGGCGCCCGGCGCTATGTGCAAAACGGCGGCGCGCTGACGCCTTTGTTCTTCCCTGATCTCACCGTCAATCACGCGCATCCGGGCTGGCGGGCCAAGGGGCCGCAGGCCGCGCGCGCCATCTTGAATTTCCTGACCACCGGCAAGCCCGATTGGGATGCCGTCATGGCCACCCGCTAAGGTTCCGATCGCCTATGCCTATTCTCGATATCCGCCACGCCGACAAGGTCTGGGACCCGCTTGCCGGCTGTACCCGGAAAAGCGCCGCCTGCCGCCATTGCTATGCAGAGCTTTTGACGAGCGAGGCGGCCAAGGCGGGGGAGGAATGGGCACAAGGATTTGCGGAGGCGGGCGCTTGGACAGGCAAGGTGGATCTGCGCCCTGAACGGCTCCTTCTGCCGCTCGAATGGGAGGAGCCGGCGCGGATTCTCGTCAATGCTTTGTCGGATCTGTTCCATGAATCCCTGGACAATGCGACGATCGACAAGATCTTCGCGGTCATGGCGCTTGCGCCCCGCCACACCTTTCAGGTGTTGACCAAGCGCCCCAAAACCATGCAGCCCTATATCAAGGATCCCGCAACTCCGGCGCGGATCGAGGCGGCCATGGCCGAGCTTTCTCAAGACGCGCCGAAGATTGGGGCTTGGCCGCTGCCGAATGTCTGGCTTGGCGTCACGGCGGAAAATCAGAAGGAGGCGGATCGGCGGATTCCTCTTCTGCTTGAAACCCCGGCCGCCCTGCGGTTTGCCGCAGCCGAACCCTTGCTGGAAAAGATCGATTTGAAATCAGGTGTTTGGCTGAAAGAAGGGGGCGGTGGGCTCGACTGGGTGTTAGCCGGCGGTGAAACCGGAAGCGAGGCGCAGAAATGCCAGCCCGATTGGGCGCGAGCCGTGCGGGATCAATGCGCCGCCAATGGGACGGCCTTTTTCTGGACGCAATGGGGCGAGCATGTTCCCGCGCAGGAAAGCGCCAGTCCGGTCGGGCAAACGCTCGACGGTGTGACGCATGAGGCTTATCCCGTGAACCGCTCTTGAAATCCTGATCATTTCGGGTTTTCTTGGACATGCAGCCTGGTCACGAACACAATGTCCTTTTTTGGGTCGTGATCGGGGCAAGGGAAGAGGCCAATGGCGGTGCCGAGAACGGTCAGCGAACATCTCGCCGACCTCAAAAGCCAGATTAAAAGCGTTGATCTGGCCGATCATGTCTCCTTTATCGTCGCGGCGCGGCATTGCGCCGAGACTTTTCGCCGTTACATGGCGGTTAACGGCACGCAAAGTCTCGCGATCGACAATCTTGTGTCCAAATGTTCGATCCTGGTCGAGGCCCTGAAGGCCAAGCCCCCTGAATCGCAAGAGGCTCTTCGCCGGTTGCGTCGGGATGCCCTTGATGCGGCGGACACCCTCACCGGCTATCTCTCCGATGCCGAGCCGGCGCATGAGGCGCGCATTCTTCCTCTCGTCCGGCGATAAAAGCGTCCTTCGGTGGCAGACGGTTTGGTTCCCCTTTCGGATTGTCCCGCCGATTGGCGGGCGCTGCTTGAACTCCTGCCGAGGCTCAGCTGGCAAAAGCTGATGGTCATCGGCGGGCCGGATCGCGGCAAGGCGCTGTTTTGCCGTCTTTTGCTTGATCGCCTTGAAGAATCGAGGATCGCATCCTTCCTTCTCGATGCCGATATCAGCCAGAATCTCATGCCGCCACCGGCTTGTGTCACTTTGGGAAGAGAGCAGGGACACTGGGAGACCCGCGCCTTTCGTTTCGTCGGCGGTGTCGATCCTGTGCCAAGGCTTGCGGCGATCACCGCGGCCTGCGCTGAATTGGCGCAAGACGTGCCGGGACGCCTCGTCATCAAAACCTCAGGCCTCGTCAATCCGGCTGGCCGCCAGCTCAAACGCTTGAAATTCTCGGCGCTCGACCCCGATTGCGTCGTCGCCCTTGTGAAGCCTGATGATGCGCTGGAACCGATCCTTGCCATGGCAGACCCTTCGCGCTTGCATCTTTTGCCTGCCTGGCCGGACCTGCTGCCCCGTAACGCGGCGGCGCGTGCCCTGGCGCGGCTAACGGCCTTTCAGCGCCTCCTCACTGGGGCAAAGGTCAGGGTTTTTCAGGGGCAAGGGTTCGAGTTGCTTGAAACGGAGGTCCTTGAGCCTGACGTGACCTATCTCTGCGGCCTCGCTGATCAAAGCGGCAAGGATCTCGGCCTTGGCCTGCTTCTTAGCTGCGACCGCCCGGCTGGAACGGCGCATGTGCTGACGGCTTTCAAGGGGGAGGGCGTCACACGGCTTCGGATCGGCATGCAGGCGCCCGAGGAATTACAGGATTATGATCCGGCAAGACCTTTCCTGACCGGTCACGACGCCTGAAGCACAGCCGCTGCCATGCGCAAACATTGTTCGAAGCCCGTCAGGTCTTCATAAAGCTGGTCCTGCGGCGCGTCGACAACGACAAGCGGATGATTTTGCAGGGCAAGGCAGGCATCGATCATCAGATTATCCGCATTGCCGAAATCTTCGACCATCAAGCCCGTGGAATCGCGCAAATATCCGCTTTGTTCGTCGAACGTGACGTGATCGAATCGCGCGACTCTGGCGGCGAGGTCCGCTGCGACATTGGTGTAGCCAAAGACCGGTTTGCCACGGCCCGCCATATACCCCAGTTCGAAGACCGAGCCCACATCCGCGCCGGGACCGCGAAAGGGCGTCAGATTGACGATGACCGCATCGGCTCGTTCCATCATGGCGAGATTGGCCTTGTAGATGGCCTGATCGATTCGAGTACCGGTCGGCAGTCCGATGATGTCATTGTCGAGGGGGAACAGGCCCTCGAAGCCATGCGCTAAGCACAGCCTCTGCTTGCGGCGGCCGATCTCGGCCGCATTGACGAGAAACACTTCGGGGCCGGCTAAATAAAGAGTGGGTCGTTGGGCTACGTTCATAAGGAAATTGTAAAACCTCTGCACTCAATGTGTCTTCGAAGCAAAGCTTTCGCGGTCAAAACAGGGTTCGTCGAGGCTCATGAGCGGGACCTTTACTTTATACAATGGCAGTGCCGAGATCCGCGTCGATCGGCGCGGTGCCGAAATTCTTCTCTGGAAGATCGGCGGGCGCGATCTTCTGTGGCGTAAAGATCCAGCGATCTGGAATGCGACCGCACCGATTCTCTTCCCCGTGGTCGGCTGGACGCGTCATGGCGAGATCCGGGTCGATGACCGGTCCTATCCGCTCGGCTTACATGGGTTCGCCAGTACACGCGATTTCACACTCATAAACCGCAAAGCGGATGAGGCCTGGTTGAGCCTTGCGGCGGATGAGACGACGAAAGCCCTTTATCCGTTCGATTTCGTCCTGACGGTCCACTATGCCGTGCACCCGCAGAGCGTCGTTGTGACGCTCCTCGTGGAAAACAAGGATGATCGCCCCATGCCCTATGCCTGCGGCCTGCATCCGGGTTTTGCCTGGCGGCATCAAGGCGAGGGGGCCTGGATCGAATTCGATGCTTGCGAGGATCCATCCGTGCCGCTGATCTCCGAGCACGGCTTGTTCCTGCCGGAAACGCGGCCGATTCCCCTGCAAGGCCAAAGGCTCGATTTGTCGGCGGATCTTTTGACGCAGGAAGCTTTGTGCTTCTTGAACCTCCACGGCCGGGGCCTCACCTTCCATCAAGGTGCTGGCGCTGCGCTGCGTGTTGATCTGGATCATTTCCCCCATCTGGCGCTCTGGGCGCGGCCACCAGCGCCTTTCCTGTCGATCGAAGCCTGGACCGGACATGGCGATCCCGCCGATTTCGAGGGTGACCTCTATGCCAAGCCTTCAATGCTCGTGCTGGCGCCAGGTGCTACCGGGCGTCACGCGGTAACTTGGACATTTTGCCGCGAAACCGTCTGAACCTGTTTTGCGTTGGCTCTGCAGACATTTGAAAAAGGGAGGATATCGGATGCATGAAGTCGTCGATAACATTGCTCGTCATCGCTTCGAAATGAAAGTCGGCGAAGATGTCGCTTTCATTACTTATGAACAAGACAACGGCCGTTTGATCCTGCTGCATACGGAAGTGCCGCCAAGCCTGGGCGGACGCGGCATAGGCTCAGCCATGGCCCAAGCCATTCTCGAAGACGCGCGCCGCAATGGCCGGCCGATTGTCGCCTGCTGCGAATTCGTCGCCTCCTATGTCAAACGCCATCCGGAATATGCGGAAGTGACCAAATGTAACTAAATCCTTCGTCCCGAAGGACTGAGGCATCGGACCCAAAGGGGATATCCCTTTCCGGTTCGATGCTCTAGAAACGCCGCATCTTTTCCATTCTCCCGCGCGGAGGATGGATGTTTGGATACGGCCGGAGGCGGGACGCATGGGAATGGAGACGAAAACCGGGGTTTTGGACGAGACTGGAATTCTACGCCCTTCCACTGGCAGCGCTCTCCTGATCGATGGCAAACGCGCATCCGAGCGGATGTTGGCCTCCATCGCCGAAAAAGCCCAAATCCTTATCAATGGCGGCATCAAGCCGGGACTCGCCGTCATTCTGGTCGGGGAGGATCCAGCGAGCCAGGTCTATGTCAAATCGAAGGGCCATACGGCCGTGGCCTGCGGCTTCCATTCGGTGCAGCATGATC
Organism: Beijerinckia indica subsp. indica ATCC 9039; assembly: GCF_000019845.1. Lineage (NCBI taxonomy): Bacteria > Pseudomonadati > Pseudomonadota > Alphaproteobacteria > Hyphomicrobiales > Beijerinckiaceae > Beijerinckia > Beijerinckia indica. The sequence continues at coordinate 896,168 of NC_010581.1, forward strand.
TGCCGGTCTCGACCACCGAGGAGGAAATTCTCGACCTTATCGCAAGGCTCAACGCTGATCCGACGATTCATGGCATTTTGATGCAATTGCCCTTGCCGGGCGGCGCCGATCCCACAAGGATCATCGAATCGATCGCGCCCTCCAAGGATGTCGATGGGCTGCATCCGCTCAATGCCGGACTTTTGGCAGTCGGGAATTTTCACCGCGCACTCATTCCCTGCACGCCGGCTGGATGTGTGCATCTGCTTGATCAGACAGCGGCGGAGCTCGGCGTTGATCTGGCCGGGGCGGAAGCGGTTGTCGTCGGCCGATCCAATCTCGTCGGGAAGCCGATCGCTCAATTGCTGCTTGCCCGCAATGCGACCGTGACCCTGGCGCATTCGAAAAGCCGGGATTTGCCCGCTATCATCAGCCGCGCCGATCTTCTCGTCGCCGCGGTCGGGCGGCCGGAAATGATCCGTGGGAACTGGATCAAGCCCGGTGCCATCGTCCTTGATGTCGGCATTAATCGCCTGCCGGCTGAGGGATTAACCGCTTCCGGCAAGCCAAAGAGCCGGCTCGTCGGCGATGTCGCGCGCGAGGAGGCGTTGACACGCGCGGCCGCTATCACGCCCGTGCCGGGTGGCGTCGGCCCCATGACGATTGCCATGTTGATGGCCAATACATTGCGCGCGGCTGAAGCTTACGCTGGTCTATAGAGGCGACTTGCGAGGATAGTCGCTTTTTGGCCACAGGGTTTTATGAAATGTCGTTTATTTTATCTTTGTTAACCTTGCGGCAACCTTAAACCTTTTTGATAGCGTCACCCGAATTCGAGGTGGCGATGAGCAAGCGGTTCGATTGGGACGCGCGAAACAATAATGGCCGCGACGCCAATGGCTTGGAACTGGATTTCCATGCCTTGTGGCAGGCTGTCTTGCGCCAGAAATGGCGGCTGGTCACGCCGGCTTTGGTCGTTCTTGCCGTACTCGGCTTGTGGCTGGCCTTGGTGCCGCCCCGCTATACAGCGGTGGCGCGGGTTGCCGGGGTGGCGCCGGAGAATGGGCTCGAAAGCCCGTTGGACGGGGTGACATTGGCGCGCGCCTCCTCACAGGACGCGCCGCAGTCCGTTTTGGAGCCGAAGGCTCTGAAAAATCAACTCCTTTTGCTTTCCTCCGAGGATTTCGCCCGCCGCGCCCTTTCGGAATTGCGCGACAGCGGGGATCTGCCGACGAGCGTTGAGCTTGCCGATCTGGAAAATGGCGCCGTCTCTGCCAGGACAGGGCAGGCTTTACGGCCGCTGTTACGACGGATCGGTTTCCAGGCCGCTGCGGAATCCGCCCCCGACAGCCTTCTCCTTGACTGGCTGCGTCGCGGGCTGGCGATCAAGGTGCGTGAAGGAACGAGCGATCTTTCCATCACTTTCGAGGCCGAGGATGCCGGGCTTGCGGCCAAGGTCGCCAATAAATATGCCGAGCTCTATCTCGACCTGCAGCCCTCCGCGAATAGCGTCGCGGCGGCTGTGGCAGCGCGGCAGTCCGCTTTCCCGCATCACCCTTCCGTGCTGGTGCTGGGTCCTCTGGCGACTTTGATGATCGGTTTCGCGGCCCTCTTTGCCAGGGAATATCGGGCAGGACGCTTGGCGCCGGCGAGCGCCGCCATGCTCCAGCAGCCGCGCGCCCTTGGCGAAATCAAATTATTCGCGCGTTTCGATGAAAGACCTTCGGCCGAAGGGCCGGGTGGCCTTTATCCTCTCCCATCACCGCAGGCAAATGAGATGGCGGATGCGGCCGAGATTGCCGTGCGCATTCGCAAAAGCCGGCGGGATGACCTTGCGACCCACATCGTCGTGACGGGAGTCAATCTCGCTGGCAAAAGTGCGCGGCCGATGATCGGCCTTGGCCGCCAATTGGCCCAGGAAGGCCGCACAATTCTCGTCGATCTCGACGGCGCCTGGCAGGGGGAAAATCCCGCCTCCGACAAGGTTGAGGAAAAGCCAGGCCTTGCGGAAGTGCTGGACGGGCAGGCCTCCTTCGCCGAAGCCATTCGGCGCGATCCGGCCTCGCGCCTGCATATTCTGCTCGCTGAGCCGGACCGGTCTTTCGACCTGCGCGCCTTCGATGTCGTGTTCGAGGCCTTGTCGCAAACCTATGATTTTGTCCTGGTCACCGCGCCGCCGCTGGATCAAAGCCCGCTCGCCAGCAGACTCACCGCCAAGGCGAATCTCGTGATTCTGGCGACGCTCGCGCAGCATGAGCGCCTGATTGAATCCGCCCATGCGGATTTGCGGCAAAATACGGGCTGTGAAGTGCTCGTCATCGGGGTCGGCGGCAGGCTCATGCCGCGCCTCGTTGAAAATGCAGCATGAAATCTAGAGCATCAGCCCCAAAAGTGGCTCCCACTTTTGGGGCTGATGCGTTTTCAAAAAGATAGAGCATTGGGCAGGGTTCAATTTGAAAGTCCGATGCTCTAGCGTTTCGATCAGTTCGCGTCGGACCGCTCCATCCAAGCGATCAGCGGCATGACCGGAAAGATCCAGGCGAGGCCGAGCAGGGCATAAGCGATTCCCTGAACGATTCCCGGTGCTTCCTGGAAAATACGTGCCTGCGCGAGCGCCATGGCGACCAACGCATAGACAATGACGAAACTCAGCATGAGAACGGCGCCGATGAATTTCCGGGTACGGCGGCGCATGGGAACTCTCAAGCTGTTGGCGGGAAGAAGGATGCGGCCGCTATAGCCGAAACCGCGCCGGAGCAAAAGCCGGTTTGCCTTTCCTGGCACTGCGGCTTTTCGGAACGTTGCGCGCGGGCGCGCATCTGAGTCATAAGGCTTATCCCGTTTTCATCCCGAAATGAGACTCTATGAGCGCTCTCGACACCGCACCAGCGGGCAGCCTGGCAGAAACGCACGCCCAGCGCGGGACACGCGCCGTCGCTTTTTGGCTCTGGTCGCTCGCTGTCCTCGTCTTTCTCATGGTGGTGCTCGGCGGCGCGACACGCTTGACCGAATCCGGCCTTTCCATCACCGAGTGGAAACCGATCAGCGGCGCGCTCCCGCCGCTGTCGGCGGAAGCTTGGCAGGCCGAATTCGAGAATTACAAACGCATTCCGCAATATGCGGCGCTCTTCCCGGATATGGATCTGGCGGGATTCAAGTTCATCTTCTTCTTCGAGTGGAGCCACCGGTTGCTCGGTCGGCTCATCGGCGTGGCAACAGCCCTGCCGTTACTTTTCTTCTGGCTGCGTGGCCGATTGCCCGAAGGGTATAGACTGAAGCTTTTGGGCCTTCTGGCCCTTGGAGGCCTGCAAGGATTCGTCGGTTGGTGGATGGTGAAATCCGGCCTTTCGGATCGTGTCGAGGTGGCGCAGGAAAGGCTCGCCATTCACTTGATTTTGGCCTCGCTCACCTTTTGCTTCATTGTCTGGCTCGCGGCATCGTTGCGTAAGCGCCCAAGGGAGATCAGCCCGTCCAAGGCCTCGGGTCTTGCTTGGGGCGCAGGCCTTATTCTTCTTGCCATTCTGGTGCAGATCGGCCTTGGCGCCCTTGTCGCGGGTCTGCGCGCCGGACGAGCCTATAATACATGGCCGCTGATCGAGGGGAATTTCCTGCCGCCGGTCGAGAGCCTGACCCTTTTGACGCCTCTCTGGCGCAATTTTGTGGATAATCTCCTGACGGTCCAGTTCCAGCATCGGATGGTGGCTTATCTGGTTCTGGGACTGACCCTGCTTCAAGTTTTTTGGACATCGGGAACACTGGGGTCCGGGCGGGCGACAAAACGGGCGATCGCGCTTCTTGGGCTCGTGCTCGCGCAAGTGATCTTGGGTATTCTAACCCTCGTCCTCGTCGTGCCGCTTTGGGCCGGGTTGCTCCATCAGGCCTTTGCCATGTTGGTGCTCGGCATGGCCGTCGCCCATCTTCAGGCTTTGTCGCAAGGGCGATGACGTTCTGCAGACGTTGACTCCTCGCCGCCCCGTTTCCGCTGCTCTGCGAGTATGCTACGCTACTCAACACGCGCTCTTGACGCACCGTTTCTCGATTATATCTTCCGCGAAGAGAGTATACGCTAGGCTCTGGGGCTGATAGCCTTCGGCTCACAATGACGATGGCTTGGCTTGTTCCATCGGCGGACCGAATGATCTTCTGCTGCGGGAAACGAAACGGTGACGGAAGAGACATCGACCACGCCGAAAGTCGACACTGCTGTCGGTGCCGTCACCCCTGAGCAGAAGGGGATGTTGACGGTTACCGCCGCGCCTGCGTTGCCCGTCGAGATTGAGACCCAACGTCCCGCTCCTGGCAAAAGCTGGTGGCGACGAAGCCTGACCGTCCTTTTGCTCTTGCTTGGGATCGGCTCCGCAATCGGCGGCTGGTATTGGTGGCATCAGCCTCGAAACATCGTCCCGGCTGGGATCGTCTGGGGCAATGGCCGTATCGATGCCAGGGAAATCGATATCGACACCAAATTTGCCGGCCGGGTTTATGAACTTCTCGTCGATGAAGGCGATATGGTGACGGAGGGGCAGGTCGTCGCCCGTATGGATACACGTGATCTTCAGGCTCAGCTCGGACGCGAGGAGGCGCTCGTGCGCCAAAATGAGCATGCTATCGCGGAAGCCGAAGCGAATGTCGCCCAATTGAAGACGCAACAGGCCCTTGCGCAAATGGAACTCGATCGGACGAGTGCCTTATTCAAACGGGGCTATGCTACGCGGGAACTCTATGATCAGCGTTTTCAAGCCTTGAATGGAGCCAATGAGACTTTGAAAGCGGCGCAAGCTCGTGTCGTTGAAGCCCATCACGCCTATGATGCGGCGAAACACAATGTTGAACTGGACCAGGTCAATATCAACGACAATACGCTCGTTGCTCCCCGTGCCGGACGTATCCAGTACCGTATTTCCAGCCTCGGTGAGATTCTTCCCGCTGGAGGCAAGATCTTCAGCATGATCGATATCTCAGATGTTTACATGGATATCTATCTCCCAACGCTTGAAGCTGGCCGTGTCAAGATCGGCAATGACGCCCGCATCGTGCTTGATGCCTATCCCGAGCACCCAATCAGATCCAAGGTGACGTTCCTCGCTACACAGGCCCAGTTCACGCCGAAAGCTGTTGAAACGAAAAGCGAGCGCGACAAGCTGATGTTTCGCGTCAAGGTTCGGATTGATCCCGACATTTTAAAAAAATACGCCGATTCAGTCCGAACCGGCTTACCAGGGAATGCCTATGTCCGCATCGACCCGAATGTCGAATGGCCTTCCTGGCTGCAAAGCCGATCCGCCAACTAAATGGGATGAATCTTTTGTCGTAAGCGTCAGAGAGGTGAGTCTCCGCTACGGTAACAAACTCGCCCTTGATGATGTTTCCCTTGCCATTCCCTCGGGCAAAAGAATTGCGGTCATCGGGCCTGATGGTGTCGGGAAATCGTCCCTCCTGAGCCTGATCGCGGGCAGCCGGCGCATCCAGACGGGAAATGTGGATGTGTTCGATGGCGATATGCGAAAGATCCGCCATCGAACAGAGGTTTGTTCGCGCATAGCCTACATGCCTCAAGGCTTGGGAAAGAATCTCTATCCTGATTTGAGCGTCAGCGAAAACATTGCCTTTTTTGCCCGGTTGTTCGATCTGGGGAAATCCGAACGTGAGCAACGCATTGAAGAATTGACCGAGAGCACTGGCTTAAGTGCCTTCAAAGATCGCCCGGCCCGAAAACTTTCAGGCGGCATGCGGCAAAAGCTCGGTCTGTGTTGCGCGCTCGTCCATCATCCGACTTTGCTCATTCTCGACGAGCCAACAACAGGCGTCGACCCCTTATCACGCCGGCAATTCTGGGAACTCATCGACAGAATCCGGCAACAGCAACCGAATATGACCGTGCTGGTCGCAACCGCCTATATGGAGGAAGCCGAGCATTTCGATGGGCTTGTCGTCATGCATGAAGGCAAAATCATTGCGACAGGCACCGTGCAGCAGCTCAAGGAGCAAACGGGCGCTGCGAGCCTGGAAGCCGTCTTCACGGCCTTGGTCCCAACCGCTCGATCGACAAAGGGCACAACTTTCGTCATCCCCCCGCGTCCGTCCTCCGAGACGGAAATAGTCATCGCCGCCCGTAATCTGACTTGCCGCTTTGGCGATTTCACAGCCGTCGAGAATGTCAATTTCACGATCGAACGCGGTGAAATCTTCGGCTTTTTGGGTTCAAATGGCTGCGGCAAAACGACAACCATGAAAATGCTCACGGGTTTGCTGCCGGCAACGTCGGGAGAAGCCCTTCTCTTTGGCCAGGCGATCGAAGCCGGTGGAATGAGTGCGCGCGCGCGTGTTGGCTATATGTCGCAATCATTCTCGCTTTATGCAGAGCTTACGGTCCAACAAAACCTCGACCTCCATGCCCGCCTCTTTGGTCTACCGCCAGCGCGAGCTCGGGAGCGGATCGACACGCTTCTCAGTCAATTTGGCCTGACGCCCTATCTCGATCATATGGCCTCGGAACTGCCTCTGGGCATTCGCCAGCGTCTTTCGCTCGCCGTCGCTGTCGTTCACCAGCCGGAAATGCTGATCCTGGACGAGCCGACCTCAGGTGTCGATCCGATTGCGCGCGACCAGTTCTGGGAGCTTCTCATCGATCTATCCCGCAATCAGGGCGTCACGATTTTCATCTCTACACATCTCATGAATGAAGCGGCCCGCTGCGACAGAATTGCACTCATGGATGCGGGGCACGTTCTTGCCACTGGGACACCAGCGGAATTGGTCAAGGCCCGTCACGCCGCAAATCTCGAGGATGCTTTCATTTCCTATTTGGAAGAAGCCCTGGCTACGCATACGAAACCGCGCGAGCAAGCCCTTGCGGTGAGGACGAAGACAGGCTCCGTGAATGCGTATAAGGATCAGCCTCCGGCGAAACCCGGTTCCTGGTTCAGTCCGCGCCGTCTGTTCGCTTATACGATTCGTGAAGCACTCGAACTCCTGCGCGATCCGATCCGGCTGGGATTTGCATTGATCGGTACGGCCTTTTTAATGTTGGTCATGGGAGCGGGCATCTCCACCGATGTCAATAATCTCACCTTCGCTGTTCTTGATCATGACAAAACACCAGAAAGCCTTGCCTATCTCGAGGAACTTCGTGGATCACGCTATTTCCAGGAAAAGCGCCCTATAGGCAATTACACGGAGCTTGAACGCCGTCTCACCAGCGCGGATATACGCGCCGCTATCGAGATCCCGCCAGGTTTTGGCCGAGACATCAAGAAAGGGGTCCCGACATCGGTCGGTGCCTGGATCGATGGATCCATGCCGTTTCGAGCGGAAACCATCCGTGGCTATTTACAGGCGATGCATCAGCAATATCTCGCCGATCTTGCGATGCAGGAAGGTCATTCGGCGATCCAGGCTGAACCCGCCAAGATCGAGACACGGTGGGTCTATAATCAGGATTTCTACAGTATTTACGCGATGGTGCCTGGCACGCTTGCGTTTCTGCTCATTCTGATTCCAGCCATTCTCATGGCGCTGGCCGTCGTCCGTGAGAAAGAACTTGGGTCGATTATCAATCTTTATGTCACCCCGGTCACGCGGGTCGAGTTTTTACTCGGCAAACAGCTTCCTTATATCGCTCTTGCGATGATGAGCTTCGTGCTTCTCTTCCTGATGGCGACCGTTGTTTTCGCCGTTCCGGTCAAGGGAAGCTTGCCAACGCTCCTCATCGGCACCCTGCTTTATGTCTTCACGACGACTGGCTATGGCATGCTGATATCCTCTTTCGCGAGCAGCCAGATCGCGGCATTATTTGGAACGGCCATTCTTTCGTTTCTGCCTGCATTTCAATTTTCCGGCATGATGACCCCTGTCTCCTCATTGGGAGGCTCGGCGGCTTTCATGGGACGGATATTCCCGATGACTTATTTTCTTCCGATCAGCGTTGGTGTCTTCACCAAGGGGCTTGGGTTTTATGATCTTGCCGGAAATCTCTTGGTTTTGATGCTCTTCGCCGTAGCCTTGGTGCTTTTGAGCCTGTGTTTCCTGCGTGGCCAGGAAAAGTGACTCTCTCTGTTGTTTCAAGAAGAGATCGGAATAAGAGCTTTGCCTGAGAAGGTTACAGCCGATGCGCTCATTAGCCAATATATTCTGGCTCGGAACCAAGGAACTGCGGAGTTTCTTTCAAGATTACGTTCTTGTCGGGCTAGTCATCTGGGCTTTTTCTTTAGCGGTTTATGCACAAGCCCAAAGCCGATCGCAAGAACTCTATAATGCAGCGATCGCGATCATTGACGAAGACGATTCCCAGCTTTCGCATTTTATCAGGGAGGGCTTTATTCTCCCCCCTTATTTCAAACGGCCACAAACGATCGCCCTGAGTGATGTCAATCGCCTCATGGATAATGGACGTTATACATTTATTCTGGATATTCCGCTGCATTTTGAGCGCGATATCCTCGCTGGGCGGCAACCCTCCATACAGGTCAATGTTGATGCGACGGTGATGGTTCAGGCGGGTATCGGCGCAGGATACATCCAGCAAATTCTTATGAATCAGATCAATGACTTTCTCTCCCATTCGGAAATATCGCCGCCATCTTCCGTCTCACTCGATGTGCGCGTTGCCTTCAATCCGAATGTCACAACGTCTTGGTTCACGAGTGTGATGGGTATCATCAATAATGTCACGATGCTGGCAATCATCCTCTCAGGGGCCGCCGTCATTCGTGAGCGGGAGCATGGAACCATGGAGCATCTGCTCGTCATGCCCGTGACACCCTTCGAAATTGCCATGTCGAAGGTTTGGGCAAACGGGCTTGTGATCACGCTTGCGGTTGGTCTTTCACTCGCTGTGATCGTCCGCGGTCTGTTAGGGATTCCGGTTGCCGGATCAGTGCCGCTCTTTTTGGGAGGCGTGGTGATCTATTTGTTTTTCGCCACGGCTGTCGGCATTTTCCTCGCGACCATCGCCCGCACAATGCCCCAACTCGGCTTGCTCTATCTTCTCGTCGCAATCCCGATGAATATTCTCTCAGGCAGCATGACCCCTCTGGAAAGCATGCCCTGGCTGCTTCAAATGATCATGCGTTTTTCACCTTCGACCTATTTCGTATCCTATGCTCAGGCGATCCTTTACCGGGGCGCAGGGCTTGAGGTCGTGTGGCAAGAGTTTTTGGCCGTTGCGCTCATGGGAGGGCTTTTTTTCAGTCTCGCTTTGCTGCGATTTCGTCGTGTTTCAGCTCTGTCGACTTAGAGCATCAGTCCCAAAAGTGGCTTCCACTTTTGGATTGATAGGGCCGCATCGGACCGCCACAGGATCTATCTGGCGGTCCGATAATCTCCATTAGGCCGCGAGTGCTTGATCGAGATCGGCGATAATATCGCGCACATCCTCAATGCCGATTGAGACTCGGACCACTTCCGGCCCCGCACCGGCGGCGATTTTTTGCGCGTCTGTCAATTGCCGATGCGTGGTCGAGGCCGGATGGATGACTAGCGAGCGTGTATCCCCGACATTGGCGAGAAGCGAAAAGAGCTTGAGGCTTGAGACTGTTTTCAAGGCCGCGTCATAGCCGCCATGGACGCCAAAGGTGAAGACGGCTCCCGCTCCCAGAGGGGAATATTTGCGTGCGAGTTCGTAATAGCGGTCTCCCGGGAGGCCGGCATAGCTCACCCAATCGACCTTATGATGCTGGGCGAGATGGGTCGCGACGATCAGCGCGTTGTCGCTATGGCGCTGCATGCGCAACGGCAGGGTCTCGATGCCGTTCAGGAGCAAAAAGGCGTTGAAGGGCGAAAGTGCGGGGCCAAGATCACGCAGGCCGAGCGCGCGCGCTGCCAAGGCAAAAGCAATATTGCCAAAGGTCTCGGCGATGACGAGGCCGCCATATTCCGCATGTGGGGCTGAAAGCATTGGATAGCGGGGATCACGCCAATCGAATGTTCCGCCATCGACGATAAGGCCACCCATGGAATTGCCTTGACCACCGAGAAATTTCGTCGCCGAATGAACGATAATATCGGCACCATGCTCAAAGGGGCGGACGAGATAGGGAGAGGCCAAAGTATTATCGACGACGAGCGGAATCTTGTGCGTCTTGGCGATATTCGCGATGGCTTCGAGATCGGTGATTGTGCCGCCCGGATTGGCGATCGATTCGACGAAAATGGCCTTGGTTTGCGGCGTCACCGCTGCTGCAAAAGCTTTGAGATCGTCTGTATCGGCGAAAGTGACGCCCCAGCCGAAATTCTTGAAGGCATGCGAGAGCTGGTTGATCGAGCCGCCGTAGAGTTTGGTCGCGGCGAGAATCGTTTCCCCCGGCTGTAGCAAAGTATGGAAAACGAGAAGTTGCGCAGCATGGCCGGAGGCGACCGCAAGCGCTGCCGTGCCGCCTTCAAGCGCGGCAATGCGTTCCTCAAGCACCGCATTGGTCGGATTGGTGATGCGGGAATAAATATTGCCGAATTCCTGCAATCCGAAACGCGCCGCGGCTTGATCGGCATTCTCGAAGACGAAGGATGTCGTCTGATAAATGGGCGTCACGCGCGCGCCGGTCGTCGGATCGGGCGCGGCGCCAGCATGGACAGCGAGGGTGGAAAAACCAGGAGGCAAGGATTCCGCGGGCATTGGAGAAAACTCCTCGACTTGGAAACAGGAAATCAAGAGCCGGTGATGAGTGAGGCGAGATGGATAAAATCGGCGTCCGTCACTGTTTGCGGGACCTGCCGACGCAGTGTGATGATTGGGATTTTTGCGAAGGATCGTAACGTCGACAGCGTATCTTCAAGGGGAACGGAAGACGGCAGCGTCTCGCTGATGACGAGCGCGAGAAGGGTGAGGCCGCGCCGTTCCAGAACGTCGAGCGCGGAGAGAATATGGCTGATCGCGCCGAGATAGCTGCCGGCGACCAGCACCAGCGGATGGCCCAAAGCCACCATCCAGTCGAGAACGGTATGGCGCTCATCGAGCGGCACCATAATGCCGCCGACGCCTTCGATCAGCAGGACCTCTGAAGGCTCACTCTTTGTCTCAGCGGAGCGGCAAAAGGCGATGACCTTCTCGAAATCAAGCACGCGCCCCTCGGCCCGTGCGGCCATGTCGGGCGAAAGCGGCGCGTGGAAACGGAAAGGGGAAATGACGTCGATCGCGGGAAGCGTGGCGTGCCCGCCCGCGGCCTCGATCAGCACCGCAGGATCGCTGCCGGTCGGGTTTTCCGGGTCAAAACCGCTGACGACCGGTTTCAAGGCAGTGACGCCGCGCCCCTGCATGCGCAAGGTGCGGACCAGGCCGGCCGTGACGAAGGTCTTGCCGAGATCCGTGCCGGTGCTGGTGATGAAACAAGCGCTCATGCAAATGCCATCCGCTTGGCGATGATGACGTATCGCCGCTTATTTGGAAACAAGGTCGAAGGAACGAAAGGATAGGGAGAATTCATGGGCAGGGCGTGAGGAAGATAGGTACATCATGCTCTTTCTTTAAATTCTATCAAGTTTATTGATTAAAATCGGGATCGTTTTCTTCTATCGGAAGAAAAAGCGAAAAGCCTCGGGAGCCCGAGGCTTTTCGCGTGTTTTGGTTTATCTCGCTTTTGCCGGCATCAAGGGTGCGACCACATCCGCGAGATGCAGGATGTCTTCAGCCGCATGTCCAGCGGTAAAGGCAAAGCGAAGCCGGGCCGTCCCTTCCGGCACGGTCGGCGGTCGGATTGGTGTCACCAGAAACCCCTGTGTGAAGAGAGTCTGCGCGGCACTCATCACGGCCTCGACCGTGCCGAGGATAATGGGCACGATGGGGCTTTGCGCGGGGGATAAACCGAGGCGGGTGGTGAAGAGCCGCGCATTGGCCAGCGGTTTTTTGACGAGATCAGAATCGCTTTCAATGAGATCGAGCGCCGCCAATGCGCTGGCTGCGAGCGCTGGTGGCAGGCCAGTCGAATAGACGACAGTGCGCGCCCGCGTCTTCATGAGGTCGATCACCGGTTTCGAGGCGCAGAGATAGCCGCCATAGCCACCGATCGCCTTGGACAAAGTCCCCATTTGCAAAGGGATCACGGGTGCGGGATCAAAAGCATGCCGGGAGCCGCGTCCTTGGCCGATGACGCCGAGACCATGGGCATCATCAGCCATCAGCCAACAATCGTGATGCGTGCAAATCTCCGCCAAAGCGGGCAGGGGAGCGAGATCACCATCCATGGAAAAAACGCCATCAGTCAGGAGAAGTGCGTGGCGATAATGAGCCCGGTTAGTGGCGAGGAGGGATTCGACTTCCGCAATATCATTATGGCGGAAGATACGGACCGTTGCGGGTGAAAGCTGTGTGCCGGCGAACAGACAGGCATGGGCGAGTTCATCGATCAGGATAAGATCATCCTTGCCCACAAGGGTTGGGATGATGCCCGTATTGGCGAGATAACCGGCGCCGAAGATGCAAGCCGCCTCGGATCCCTTGAGCGCGGCGAGCCGCGCCTCGAGTTTTTCGAGGAGAGGATGATTGCCGGTCACGAGCCGCGAGGCGCCGGCGCCAACACCATAGGTTTCGATGGCCCGAATGGCCGCTGCCTTGAGGGCGGGATGATGGGTGAGATTAAGATAATCGTTGCAGGAGAAGGAGAGAAGCTTTTGTCCATCCACGCTGATCCATAGGCCGTCCTCGCGCCAATTCTCGCGGAGGGTCCGGCGCAGGCCGCGCTCTTCGAGATCGGCCAGTTTGGCGGCGGCAAAAGCATCGAGAGAGTTCATGGGCCTGCCTGAAACAGAAGGAAAATTCTGCGTGATCTAGCGACTTGCCGCGCGACATGGCAAATGAAGAGAGCCCTGGCTTTCGGCAGGGTTGCGGCGTTCATGAAAAGAGTTTCGGAAAGGCGAGGATGACACAGGCGCCGGATTGGTACCAGGCTGGCATGCCGCATATCTGGCTGCCCTATGCGCAAATGCAGACCACCTTACCGCCCTTGCCGGTGAAGGCGACGCAAGGCACGCGCATTCAATTGGCCGATGGCCGCATCCTGATTGACGGCATTGCGAGCTGGTGGACCGCCTGCCATGGTTACAATCACCCCGTTCTTCTGCAAGCGTTGACAGAACAGGCGAAATTGATGCCGCATGTCATGTTCGGCGGGCTCGTGCATGAGCCTGCCTTGCGGCTGGCGCGCCGTCTTGCCGATCTTTTACCGGGTGATCTCTCGCATGTCTTTTTTAGCGACAGCGGCTCGGTCGCGGTCGAAGTCGCGATGAAAATGGCGGTGCAATATTGGCTGAATCGAGGTGAGCGAGGGCGCAATCATTTTCTCAGTTTCAGATTTGGTTATCATGGAGATACATTCGCGACCATGGCCGTGTGCGATCCTGATGAAGGCATGCATAAACATTTCAGCGATGTGTTGATGCCTCAGACGATCGCCGATCTGCCACGCGGAGAGGAAGGTGAAGCTGTCTTTGCTAAGCTCTTGGAAATCGAGGCCGGCAAACTCGCCGGCATTATCGTCGAGCCTTTGGTTCAGGGCGCCGGTGGTATGGTCTTTCATGACCCCAGCACGCTGCAAATCTTGCGCAGACTCGCCGATCAGCATGGCCTCTTGCTGATTTTCGATGAGATTTTTACGGGGTTCGGCCGCACGGGCTCGATGTTCGCTTGTGAAGCAGCCGCGGTCGTGCCCGATATCATCACTTTATCCAAAGCGCTTACCGGCGGTACCTTGCCGCTCGCCGCGACCGTGGCCAGCACACGTATTTTTGAGGCTTTTCTGTCCGAGAAGGATATACATGCCTTGATGCATGGGCCAACCTTCATGGCCAATGCGCTCGCTTGTGCTGTTGCCAATGCCTCGCTTGATCTTTTTGCCAGCGAGCTGCGTCTCGAACAGGTGGCGCGGATCGCGCTATGGCTGGAACAGGGTCTCGCGCCGTGCCGGAATCTTCCCGGTGTGTGTGATGTGCGTGTGAAGGGGGCAATCGGTGTTGTCGAACTTGATTGGATCGCTGATCTCAAGGGACTGAAACAGGCCTTGCTCGCGCAGCACGTTTGGATTCGTCCGTTCGGTCGTATCGTCTATCTGACCCCGGCTCTGACAATTGAGGAGGAGGATCTTGCGGGCCTGTGCCGAGCCATTGCAACAGTGTTGAAACAGCGCGATTGGTCGCAAGAATTTTAATGTTTTGGGGTCGGCGGAATCGGCAGCCAATGCGTGGCCCCGTGATAAGGCTCGGCATTGCGATCGAGCCAGGCCTGCAATATCGGGTTCCAGGAGATGAGTTCGACAACTTCTTCTGAACCTGCCTTGCAGGCGAGAATTTCCTCGCCATTCTTTGGCGCTGTCGAGAAAGGCTGCCATTCACTCACGGGATCGACTCCTGAAACCATTCGCTTGCGTATCGCATGATGCCGATGCTGCAAGCAAAAGGCATTCCCAACCCACGGGGCTGGATTGGAGTGGGATGGCGCAAATCAAAGGTTCTTTTGATAAAAGAAAGCGGACATCGTCGACTTTCCGGCCACATATGCTTTTGCCCGGCAAGCGGGCGTCCAGCGCCGCGGTGTGACCGCCGCGACATCGCGGAACCTATCGCTATGCTAGGCACCGAACAGCCAATTCAGTAAGAGAATTCGCCGGCCGATCAAGACGATCGGTACACAGACCAGAATCGTTACGGTAATGATCGGAAGAAATGATATTCCGGGGCCACCATACATCAACGGATTTGCGATATGAAGCCAGATGAAATCTAAGATCAATAAATGGAGAACATAGATACCGAGTGACAATTTCCCTAAAAAGACGAATGGCTTCAGAAGGATATCGGTGCGGAGTCGTGTCCATATCCAATTCAAGAACAAGTAAGCCAAGACGCTCATGATAATAATGAAAGGAGAGCCATAGTCAATGAAGGTTGTGACCGCTGATTGCTGTCTGTCGGTCGCGAACCATGTTAGTCCCGCCGCAATCATTCCCGATGTGAAAAAAGCTGGCCCATGCCACCATTTCCCAACGAAATTTCCTTCTGCGAGAACGGCCCCTAGCACAAGATATCCAGCATAAGTGTTAGCCATTTGTGCAGTCACAAAAGAAATTCCGGAAATAGCGCCATGAGTGAGAATGCCAGCCATCTGGATGGCCTCACACAAGAACCATATGACCAGCAGTTGTGTCTTCATTGACATATTAACAGCGCGGTAAAACGCAGATAGGAATGGAATCACTAGATAAAGACCGGATATCATATAAAGAAACCATAAATGATATTTGCCGGATGCAGTGAAAAAGGCGGTGGTCATGTCCGAAATTGTTGCTTTTCCCCCGCTATCCACGAGACTATAGATAACAACCCAACCGACCAGGGGAATCAATGAGCGCGGCAAGCGCCGCAGGAGAAAGGTGTCCAGCCTCTCTATTTTTCTTGGGAGCAATAATGCGCCTGTTGTCATCACGAACAATGGCACGCATACGTGAGACAGGCTGTTATAAACATTGAGAATTTGCCAGTCTAAGGCAGGAATTTTTTTGTAGGCGACTGAAAACGGAGCCGCTGTATGAACAGCTACGACAAGAAAAATGGCGATCCCTTTGACGAAGTCCAAGAAAGCATTGCGTTTCTTGTCATGAATATCACCAATATTAGCATCGTCACTCATGCGATCTCTCAAGCCGTGAATTGAGAGATATGTTAGTTTCTCGCGAAAGTGAGAGCTAGTATGTTTTCAGTTGCAAATGAAACGGAAAATCTTGTTGTTTCATTTGCGCAACAAGTGGCCAGGATGCCGCCAGTCACGAAAACCGAATGGATGGACACTATTCTCTTGTTATTTCTTGGGTGTCCGATTGATGTGTGAATTTGCGGTCCGGTGACGGTGAGTTGATCGTTTTCACTGGCCGATAATCTCTGCTTGTCGCTTTTTTGACTCAAGCTTGAAAGGCTCATCCGCAAGACACGCGTGCTTGCCATCACGCGTGTCCATTTAAAGAGTCTTGTAGAGAATGTCGCTTTTGTTGATCTCTATCCGCCCATGTGTATTGAATGTGGGACAGTGTCACACATCGAGATTGTGAACGTTCAAGGCATTGTCCTGAATGAACTCGCGCCGTGGTTCGACAATATCACCCATCAATTTGACGAAGATATCATCGGCGTCGTCGCCTTCCTTGATCCGCACCTGAAGCAGCGAACGTGCCTCGCGATCGAGAGTGGTTTCCCAGAGCTGATCGGGATTCATCTCGCCAAGGCCTTTGTAGCGCTGCATCTGTGATATGCCCTTTTGGCCCGCCGCCATGACGGCATCGAGCAGATCGCTTGGTCCCGAAACCGGTTTCTCATCATTCTGACGCAGAAAGAGCGCGGGCCTCGCGAAAATGTCGTGGAAGACAGGGGCGAGATCGTTGAGGCGACGCGCTTCGGCCGAGGCCAAGAGACCCGCATCTAAAATGGCGGCCTGGCGCACGCCGCGCAGAGTGCGCGCGAAAATATAACCGCCATTTTCGACCGTGCCGGTCCAGCCGCGTTCCATATCCTCGGCCAATTCGTCGAGCCGCGCGGCGACTTCCACAGCCAGAGCAGGAGCCTCGGTTTCTTGGTCCGGGGTGATTGGCTGCAGGGCGCCAGCAATGGCGGTCTGTTCGACGATCCGCCGATTATAGCGTGAATGCAGCCCGCTCAGGATCTGGCGTGCAAGCTGGGCGTTTTCGACAATAGCGCGTAAATCGGCGCCGCCGCGTTCCACGCCATTGGCAAGCCGGAGCACAGCATGATCGAGGCCGCTATTGATCAGATAATCCTCACGCGCGCGCTCGTCCTTTAAATATTGTTCGGAACTGCCACGTTTGACCTTATAGAGCGGCGGTTGCGCGATATACAGATGGCCGCGTTCGATCAAGGGACGCATCTGCCGGAAGAAGAAGGTCAAAAGCAGCGTGCGGATATGCGAACCGTCGACATCCGCATCGGTCATGATGATGATCTTGTGATAGCGCAATTTGTCCGGGTTGAAATCCTCATGCCCGATGCCGGTGCCGAGCGCTGTGATCAAAGTGCCGATTTCCTGGCTCGACAGCATCTTGTCGAAACGCGCGCGTTCCACATTGAGGATTTTACCGCGCAAAGGCAGCACAGCCTGATATTCGCGGTTGCGTCCTTGTTTGGCCGAGCCACCGGCGGAATCACCCTCGACGAGGAAGAGTTCGGCCTTGGCGGGATCGCGTTCCTGACAATCGGCAAGTTTGCCGGGCAGATTAGCGACATCAAGCGCGCCCTTGCGGCGGGTGAGTTCGCGTGCCTTGCGGGCGGCCTCGCGCGCTTGCGCGGCTTCGACAACCTTACCGATGATCGAGCGTGCTTCTTGTGGATGTTCCTCGAACCATTGGCCGAGCTTGTCGTTGACGAGGCTTTCGACCACGGGCCGAACTTCCGAGGAAACCAGTTTCTCCTTGGTCTGCGAGGAGAATTTCGGATCGGGAACCTTGACGGAGAGCACGCAGGTCAGGCCCTCGCGGCAATCGTCGGGAGCGAGATCGACTTTCTCGCGTTTGATCAGGCCAGAGCGATCGGCATAGCCTGTCACCTGACGCGTCAGGGCGCTGCGCAGGCCGGTGAGATGTGTGCCGCCGTCGCGCTGCGGGATATTGTTGGTGAAGGCCAATACATGCTCATGGTAGGAATCATTCCACCAGAGTGCGGCCTCGACGGTAATGCCATCACGCTCGCCGGCAATTAGGATCGGCTGATCGAGCAGGGGCGATTTGGCACGATCGAGGAAGCGGACGAAGGCTTCGAGCCCGCCTTCATAATGCAGTTCTTCGACTTTGACTTCCGCGCCGCGCGCATCCGTCAAAAGAATACGGACGCCTGAATTCAGGAAAGCCAGTTCGCGCAGACGGTGTTCGATGGTCGCATAAGTGAAATCGACCATGCTGAAAGTTTCGGGCGAGGGCAGGAATGTGACTTCCGTGCCGCGTTTCGGCTTGCCGTCGATTTCCGGTGCGGGACCAACCACGGCCAGCGAGCTCTTCGCCACGCCATGTTCGAAAGTGATTTCATGTTCCTTGCCGTCGCGCCAGATCCGGAGTTTCAGCCAGGTTGAGAGTGCGTTGACGACAGAAACACCGACGCCATGCAGACCGCCCGAGACCTTGTAGGAATTCTGGTCGAATTTTCCGCCGGCGTGCAATTGGGTCATGATGACCTCGGCCGCCGACACGCCTTCCTCGGCATGGATATCGGTTGGAATGCCGCGCCCATCATCCGTCACCGTGACCGAGCCATCAGCATTGAGCGTGACCGTGACGCGCGTGGCATGGCCGGCGAGCGCCTCGTCGATGGCATTGTCGACGACCTCATAGATCATATGGTGCAGGCCGGAGCCATCGTCGGTGTCGCCGATATACATGCCGGGCCGCTTGCGAACGGCATCGAGGCCACGCAACACTTTGATAGAATCGGCACCATAGGCCTGTTCTTCGTTCGTCAGCGGAGCCGATGCGGGTTCATCCATGGAATTCGAAACTCTTGTTGATTGGAAAAGGTGAAAGGATCGTCCTTTCTTATAAACCGAAAAGACAGGCGGGTCATGTTTTCCAGTGCATTTCAAAGCGGTTCATGGGCTTTGATTCACAAGGGAAAATACGGGCGTCATGAGGGCTGGAGGGAAATCCGTCGATGGCGTCGCACCGAACTTGCACGGGCCGCATCGAATTGATCCCAAAGGGGCTTCCCATTGCGGGTTTGATGCTGAGCCGACATAAATTGTACGGGAGACGACAATGTCTGAAGCCAACGAATATCCGGATGGCTATTTTATCGATTGGGACGGCAAGACGCGGCCGATCGCGCATCCGGGTAAGGGCTTGCGCTGTGAAGTGGATAAGAAATCAAAATATGTGATGGTCCTGAACAAATACGGCGGCCTCGACCATGAATCGACCTGGTATCCGACGGTCGCGGATGTCGAAAAAGCCGGGATCAAGGTGGTTCACGCCGATATTTCCGCGGCAATCAAAATTACCTCGCGAGATTGAGATCAGCCCATCGGACCGGGTTCACTCCCGGTCCGATTTTCGTCTTTTCGTCTCTCGCTTATTTCAAGCCCATCATGCGGTCGCGTGGGCTGAGGTGACGCTCCGGGTGAGGGGCCTTGAGCCGGATTTGAAATTTGGTGATGCGGACAGGCGCGCCATTCGTGCAGGAGACATCCGCCAGTTTGACATCCATATCGCCAGGACCCGCCGAAAAATCGGCAATGGTAACGCCTTCCGGCGTGGTAGCACGGACAAAAAGTGGAACGCCGACATCCTGGGCCTTGACGGTTTCCTCGACGGGTTTGATCTGATCACCCTCGAAAGCCGGTGAAGCGAGTTGGAATTCCGCCAGAAAGCGATTGCGCTCAACAGATTTTTCCGGGCTTGCCGGCTGCGCGCAGGAATAGATACGCAGCGTAGCGCCCGCTAGAGCCGTTTTGATCTCTTCAACATTGGCTTGCGCATAGGCTTCGGCCAGTTTCATGACTTGGTCCTCGCTACCGTCGATTCCCGGTGACGCCGCATAGTTGGTCAAGGAAAAGACGCCAGATCAAGATGCGGCAGGAAGACACATTAAAGCAAAAAAAGGACCGGCTTTCGCCGGTCCTTTTTAGTATTCGTTGATCATCAGTGCACATTTACCGATTGCCTGAGGAGGCAATCGGAAACGAGTGTGCAAACACGACAAATAAGGATCAAATCTTACTTGGTCTTGCGGGACGCGAAATCAGCGTTCCAGGCATAGGTGTTCTCATGCGAGAGCTGAGTAATGCCGAACTTGTCGACCATCTTATCACGCGGGTTCACCGGCATGACGCCATTGGCGACACCCGGGCGGACCTGGAACAGGGTGATCTTGATGGGAGCACCCTTCGAGCAGGACACTTCGGCGAGCTTGATGTCGGAATCGCCAGGGCCCGTGCTGAAATCGCCGATCACGGCGCCGTCAGGGGTTGTGGCGCGGGAGAACAGAGGGGTACCAACGTTCTTGGCCACGAAAGCTTCGGCGACATTCGCCTGATCGCCTTCAATGCCGCTCAGCACGCATTCGCCGAGAAGGCCGTTGCGGATGATCGGCTTGTCCGCATTTTCGGGCTGCGGGCAGGAATAAATACGCAAGGTCGCGCCAGCGAGCGCCGCCTTGATTTCGTCCACGCTCTTGTTGGCATAGGCCTCGGCCAGCTGCATGTAAGCTTCTCCTCAATGTTGAACAAAGCAATTGTGGAGAGGCAAATAACAGACCAATGACAGAGCAGCAAGGCCTAAGTAGAACACAAAAATGAACGTCTACAACCTCGACCTTAGGCCCTAAACATCTGGGCGGTGCTAGGGTCGGGGCAGCTTTCGTTAAAGCTATTCCTTTTTGTAAATCGCATTTTACGTAAAATCAAGTCCCCGGTCCATTTTAAATGGGACCGGGGACTTTAATTTCGGCTTATTCCGCCGCGACTTGCATCGCTTTGTCACCGATCAGCAAGCCATTGGGCGAGGCACCAATGGTGACGGTCTCGCCATCGTGGATCGTGCCGGCGAGGATCTGCTCGGCGAGCGGATCCTGAACATTTTTCTGGATCACCCGCTTCAGCGGCCGC
The DNA here is from genome assembly GCF_000019845.1 of Beijerinckia indica subsp. indica ATCC 9039. Lineage (NCBI taxonomy): Bacteria > Pseudomonadati > Pseudomonadota > Alphaproteobacteria > Hyphomicrobiales > Beijerinckiaceae > Beijerinckia > Beijerinckia indica. The sequence continues at coordinate 916,722 of NC_010581.1, forward strand.
GCCCCATAGGCGGGATCATAGCCTTTCTCAGCGAGCCAGGTGCGGGCTTCCGGCGTCAGGTCGAGCTGGATCTTGCGCTCTTCCAGAAGCCTGCCGAGTCGGCTGAACTGAATGTCAACAATCTGGTCCATATCCTCGCGCCGCAACCGGTGGAACAGGATGATCTCGTCAATCCGGTTGAGGAATTCGGGCCGAAAATGATTGCGCACCACCTGCATGACTTCCGTCTGGACGGCGGAGGAATCCTCACCTTCCTTCTGGAGGACCAGGAATTCAGCACCGAGATTGGAGGTCATGACGATCAGGACATTGCGGAAATCGACTGTCCTGCCCTGGCCATCAGTCAGACGTCCATCGTCCAGCACTTGCAGGAGGACATTGAACACATCCGGATGCGCTTTCTCGATCTCGTCGAACAAAACCACCTGATAGGGGCGGCGGCGCACCGCCTCGGTCAGGGCGCCACCTTCCTCATAACCGACATAGCCGGGAGGGGCGCCAATCAACCGCGCGACCGAATGTTTCTCCATATATTCGGACATGTCGATACGCAGCAGCGCGCTTTCATCATCGAACAGGAAGCCAGCCAGCGCCTTGGTCAGTTCGGTCTTGCCGACGCCGGTCGGTCCTAAGAACATGAACGAACCGATCGGCCGATTGGCATCCTGCAAGCCGGCCCGCGCGCGACGGACGGCCGTCGAGACGGCCTTGACCGCTTCCGCCTGACCGACCACGCGCTTGGCGAGAAATTCCTCCATATGCAGGAGCTTCTCGCGCTCGCCCTCGAGCATTTTGTCCACCGGCACACCGGTCCAGCGGGAGACGACCTGCGCGACATGATCGGCAGTCACCGCTTCCTCGACCAGGACATCGCCGCGCTTGCCCTCGAATTCGGTAAGCTGCTGTTCCAGACCCGGAATAATGCCATAGGTCAATTCACCAGCGCGCTGGAATTCGCCGCGGCGCTGCGCCTGGACGAGCTCATTGCGGGCCGCTTCCAATTGCTCCTTGAGCTTTTGTTCGGAACCAAGCTTGTCCTTTTCAGCATGCCAGCGCGTGTTCAGCGCGTCGGAACGCTCCTGCAATTCCGCCAATTCGCTTTCGAGCCGGATCAGCCGATCCTTCGAGGCCGGGTCGCTTTCCTTTTTCAAGGCTTCCTGCTCGATTTTGAGCTGGATGATCCGGCGATCGAGTTCGTCAAGTTCCTCGGGCTTCGAATCGACCTGCATGCGCAACCGCGAGCCAGCCTCGTCGATGAGATCGATGGCTTTGTCTGGAAGGAAACGGTCGGTGATATAGCGGTTGGACAAAGTCGCCGCCGCGACAATCGCCGCGTCGGTGATCCGCACGCCATGATGCAGTTCGTATTTTTCTTTCAGGCCGCGCAGGATCGAAATCGTATCGGCGACAGTCGGCTCGGTGACGAAGACCGGCTGGAAACGCCGGGCGAGCGCCGCGTCCTTTTCGACATGTTTGCGATATTCATCGAGCGTCGTCGCGCCGACGCAATGCAATTCGCCACGCGCCAGGGCCGGTTTCAGGAGGTTCGAGGCATCCATCGCCCCCTCCGTTTTGCCCGCGCCGACCAGCGTATGCATTTCATCGATGAACAGGATGATGCCGCCTTCGGCCGCCTGGACTTCGTTGAGAATGGCTTTCAGCCGTTCCTCGAATTCACCGCGATATTTTGCGCCGGCGATCAGCGAACCCATGTCGAGGGCGAGCAGGCGTTTGTCGCGCAGGCTTTCCGGCACGTCACCATTGACGATGCGCAAAGCCAGGCCTTCGACGATGGCGGTCTTGCCAACGCCAGGCTCACCGATCAGAACCGGATTGTTCTTTGTACGGCGGGACAGGACCTGGATGGTACGGCGGATTTCCTCGTCGCGGCCGATGACCGGATCAAGCGCGCCGGAACGCGCGGCCTCGGTCAGGTCGCGAGCATATTTCTTCAAGGCATCATAGGCATTTTCCGCTGTCGCGCTATCGGCAGTGCGGCCCTTACGCAATTGTTCGATGGCGGCACCCAGGCTCTGCGGCGTAACGCCGGCCTTTTCCAAAATCTTGCCAGCTTCCGCGCTCTTCTCCATGGCCAGAGCGAGCAGGAGCCGTTCGACCGTGACGAAGGAATCACCGGCTTTCTGGGCGATCTTTTCAGCATTTTCGAAAATGCGGGCGGTGGTCGGCGCCAGATAGACCTGACCGGCACCCGAGCCTTGCACCTTCGGCAATTTGGCCAGCGCCAGTTCGGTCTGCGTGAGGGCGTCACGCGAACGTCCGCCCGCGCGGTCGATCAAGCCGGCGGCCAGCCCCTCGGGATCGTCAAGCAGGACCTTCAATAAATGTTCTGGGGTAAATTGCTGGTGGTTTTCGCGCTGGGCAAGCGACTGCGCGCTCTGAATGAAACCACGAGTGCGGTCGGTATATTTTTCGAAATTCATACTTCTCCTCCAGCGTCTGAAACGATCCCGTAGCGATCATTCGTGACGAACTAGACCTTGGCCCCTTACGGCGACCATTGAAACCGGCGGTCATGATCATGGTCGCCAGTATGAGAGGCATGTAGGAAGCGGCCTTATTTTCGCCAAGTGGCGGAAAGTCGCGGCTGAGCATATTTAAGAGCCCTTTCGCGATTTCCGTATCACGAAAAAGCTATAAGGTTTTGATAAAACGCATTTTCTTGACGCGAAGGGAATTCCCTCCGACCAAGGACATGCCCAAGAAAAAGCGCCGCTCATGCTTAAAAAGAAACCCCGCCGAAGCGAGGTTTCTTCCATTTCCTAAAATTGCTATGGACGAGCCGGTTTCAATCGCCGACGGGATCCGTGGCATTGGCCGTATCATTGGAGAAACCCTGCTCGACAGCCATTTCCGCCTTGGTGCGACGGCGGCGGCGGGGGCGCAGGTGGAAACCCGTCACTTCCTCATTGTTGCTTTCGGATGTGTTGCTGACGATACCAGGAAGCGTGTCGAGTCCCGGGTCTTGATGACGCGGTTCCTGATTGCGCGTTTCCTGAGAAGGTTGCAGGCGGACGGGCGCGGTGATGAAAGCGGGCAGGGCGCCTTGCGTATCCAGCGGCTCGGTGGCGGGTTGACGGGTGTCCTCGCGCTGTGAAAAACGCTCGCCGCGTGATTGGCCTTCGCCATGATAATCGCGGTTACCGCGCCCGCGCGAACGATGTGTCTGTTCGCGAGGTTGTTGATGCTCTTGCTGGCCGCGCTCCTCGTTATTGCGTTCGCGGCGTTCCTGATAGGAAGAGCGTTCCTGATAGGACCGTTCTTGCCGTTCTTGATGTGGGCGCTCCTGATGCGAGCGTTCTTGGAATGAACGATCCTGATAGGACCGCTCCTGGCGGGTTTCCTGACGTTGGCTCCGCTCGGGCCGTTCGTAATTCGGCCTGTCCCCGCCATTATTGCTATAAAAGGAACGGTCTGCATAAGGCTGTGCGTTGGAGCCGCCCGAAGTTGCCGCCGGGAAACGTTCCAGAGGCGAGGCGAAACGATCCGGCACGCCGCCGAAATCGTCCTCATCCTCTTCGGTTTCCTCGACATCGCTTTCGCCGGCTGCGCGTTGATAGCCATTGGCAGCTTGTTGCTGGGCTTGCTGCGCCGCTGCGATCAGGCGGAAATAATGTTCGGCGTGTTGAAGATAGCTCTCCGCCATGACCGGATCGCCGGCGGATTGCGCATCGCGCGCCAGTTGCAGATATTTTTCGCCAATATGATGAGCCGTGCCGCGAATCTTCACGTCGGGTCCGTTCGACTCGTAGGAACGTGTGAGCGGATTGGGGCCTTTCCGATTGTTCGGACGACCACGCATACGTTTATTCTGACCTGGTCTCATCGATGATCCTTGATTGGCATCGTAATCGCAGCCTTTCAACAGCGCCCGTTAGTCTTTTCCTGTCCGTGTGTCCGAGGATCGCACGGGGCGGAAAAACAAGGGTGCGCGGGTGACGAAGTTCTCATGCGAGATCCTCATAGAGAATCCCATGCGAGATTTTCTCAGGCGAAACGCGCAAGAAAAGCTCTCAGGTCAAGGCTTTCGCGCCGGACACGCCAGAGCTTTGGCGATAAATTGGCCGGTCGTGATATGAAAATTTCGACCCTTTCGAGAACATCCGAATTCTAAGGACTAAAGCTTTTGCCACGCATGTGAGCGATTCACTTTCATCGCCGACGGAAATCACTCAATATCCGTGCCAGAGGATTTTGGATCAGCCAAAAACTCTAGTCTCTTTGAGGATCTCGACACCTTCATGGTGGAGCAGTGGCCTCAAGCTATTCCTCACGTCGGCAAGCTAGCCTCTTTCAGAGAAAACGCCAAGACCCCACAGTCAAAATTCTCTTTCTTGTCCGTTATGTACTTATCCTTCGCGGGGCGCTTGACCGCCGGGACGGAATTCCAGATCAAGAAAAGGATTTCGCCAGAACTACGCGCTCATGCCCAGACAAGTCAAGTCCTATGCTCATCGGTTCGAGCTGCGCTGCTCTCAAAAGATCTTGCAAGATGGGGCTTTGCCCCGCGCCGCATTCCAGCGCGACCAAACCTCCCTCAGCGAGAAGGGAGGCGAGGGGCGGCAGGAGAGCGCGATAGGCGTCAAAACCGTCCGGCCCGCCATCTAGGGCGAGACGCGGATCATACAGGCTGACTTCCGGCGCGAGAGTGTCGATCTCATCCAAAACGATATAGGGCGGATTGGAAACAATCAGATCGAAACGGCCGCTGAGCGCAGCACTCCAACGGCCACAAAACACGGCGGCGCGATCGCCGAGCCCGAGCCGGGCGAAATTGCCTGCGGCAATGGCGCAGGTGCGGGGCGAAAGATCGACACCCACGCCGAACGCTTCGGGCCATTCCGTCAACAAGGCGGCGAGAATGGCGCCGGAGCCAGTTCCAAGATCGAGAACTCTTTGCGGCGGGCAAGCCCGTTTTCCGACCTCGCGCAGGACTAAATCGATCAAGGTTTCCGTATCGGGGCGCGGATCGAGCACCGCCGGATCGAGTTTGAGGTCGAGGCTCCAGAATTCCCGCTCGCCGATAATGCGCGAGACCGGCTCGCGCGCCAGCCGGCGCCGGCAAAAGGCATCGAGCACCTTGGCCTTGTCGCCGATTGGTTCAGCAGGATCACGAATCAGTCCAGCGTGATCGATGCCGAGCGCGGCACAGAGCAGCAGGCGCGCGTCGAGCCCCGGCGTCTCGAGACCCGCAGCCGAGAAGAAGGCTGTCAGGTGGCGTTGGGCTTCATCGCGCCGGAGCCCCGCCGGAAAATCCCCCTGAGACAGTATGGGAGGAAGCGCCGTCTCGGGCGCTCCCCATTGTTTTGTCATGCCGAGGCCTTTTGTGCAGCCTTTAGGAGGATGCGGGTGAGACGGCTTGCGAAATGGGGCGCGTCCGCCGGCTGGTCGCCTTCCATCAGACGGGCCTCATCGAGCAGAAGCCAGACGATATCCTCGAGCTTTTCCTTGTCGGGACTGGTGAGATCCTCGTTCAGGGCCTTGATCAATGGATGCGTCGGGTTGATTTCGAGGACCGGCTTGGCGAGACGCCCGAGCTGACCATGTTCGGCGAGCATGCGTTCCAACTGCCGGTCGGGACCAAGGTCCGAGGCGATGAGACAGGCTGGGCTTTCCGACAGACGATCGGAAGCGCGTACATCCTCGACCATATCGCCAAGCGTTTGCTTCATGAAGGCAAATAAAGCCGCGAGGCCGCCGGGAGGTGGCTCCGCCGCCTTGTCCTCCTCATTCTCGAGCGAGGGCACGTTCTTGATATCGGCCGCGCCCTGCGTGATCGATTTAAACGGCTTGCCGTCGAAGCCAACGGCGGTTGACACCCAGAAAGCATCGACATGGTCGGCAAGCAGCAGAACTTCGATCCCGCGCTTGCGGAAGCCTTCGAGCTGCGGGCTCACGGCGAGGCGCTTCAGATCATCGCCGAGAAGATAATAGATGGCCGTCTGATTCTCGCGCAGACCGGCGACATAATCCTTCAAGGTACGGCCACCCTCGGCATGGGACGAGGTGGCAAAGCGCGCGATTTTGAAAAGGCTGTCGCGGCGCTCAGCGTCCTCGTAAAGGCCTTCCTTGATGACCGCGCCGAAATGCTCCCAGATCTTGGCGAATTTCTCCGGCTCACTGTCGGCGAGCTTGGTCAATTCTTGCAGGATGCGATTGGTGACGCCTTTCTTGATCGCCGCGAAGACGGGGCTTTCCTGAATCATCTCGCGTGAGACATTTAGCGGCAGATCGGCTGAATCGACCACCAGCCGGACGAAACGCAGCCAGTGCGGTACCAGTTCGGCATCCTGGGTGATCAGCACGCGACGGACATAAAGCCGGCCGCGTCCCTTGCGGGCGGGATCGAAAAGGTCGAAGGGCCGCGAATTCGGGATGAAGGCGAGCACCGTATATTCGTGCCGTCCCTCAGCCCGCCAATGGATGGTGAGGGCCGGCTCGTCATATTGGCCGGCGACGTCGCGGTAGAATTCCGTATATTCTTCCGGCGTGATCGCGCTTTTGGGCTTGGTCCAGAGGGCGGCGCCATCGGTCAGGCGGCGGGGTTCCTCTACGCCTTCCTGATTTTTCTCGATGATTTCGATTGGTACGGCGAGCGCGCTCGAATGTTCGCGCACGATGCGTTCGATTTCATAGGGTTCGAGATAGGTTTGCGAGGCTTCGTTGATGTGCAGCATGACGCGCGTGCCGGGCGCGGGCGCATCCTCGACCGGGACAGGAACGATGGTGAAGGTGCCCTTGCCGTCGGAACTCCAGTTAAAAGCCTCGTTCGAGCCGGCGCGGCGGCTCGTGACGTCGACGTGATCGGCGACCATGAAGGCCGAATAGAAGCCAATGCCGAACTGGCCGATGAGATCGGTGCCAGGTCCAGCCTTTTGCGGCTTGTCGGCTTCCGTCTCGGTCTCCTGATCCTCGGCTTTTGTGTTTTGGCCTTGCTCACCCAAGGCTTCGAGAAAGGCCTTGGTGCCGGAACGGGCGATCGTGCCGAGCGAATCGGCGAGATCGGCGCGCGACATGCCAACGCCATTATCCTCGATGATCAGCCGTCGGCCTTCCTTGTCGATCCTGATTTTGATGGCGAAGGGAGAGGGAGCCAGTTCTGGATGGGCCAGGGCTTCATAACGTAGCTTTTCACAGGCGTCGGCGCCGTTCGAAAGAAGCTCACGCAGGAAAATATCGCGATCGGAATAGATGGAATGCACCATAAGGTGCAAAAGCTTGGCGACATCTGCCTGAAAAACTTGCGATTCTCCAGAGCTCTTGTGCTCCGTGGCCTCGGTCATGGTCGAGCGTCTCCCTCGGGATGGGATTGAAACGGATGAGAGGGGATGAAAAGTCTAAAGCCAGCTCCAGCGGACGATTGGGAAGGATGAGACCGACAATCCGGATGCGTTCCTGGATTGCCGGCTGGCATCGGCCACCGGCTCCCTATCGTGTCGCCATTATGAGTGGTTCCTTATTGCCTAGATATTGCCTTGCGAGAGACCAGATTCAAGATGGAAATTGATGGATTGAACCCCAGTTTCCTGGCGTGAAGCTTATCTTCAAGGCGTTTTCACCCCTTTTTGGAAGCTTCGCGCCCAAGATTCGGCAAATGTCCGTTTGGTGCCGCGATAAGATGACACTATTCTATCAGACTGGGTTCATTCCCCTTGAGCATGAGAGCCGTGATCGTCATGATGAGGCGCTTTTCATAATCCCGTAAATCATGAAAAAGCTTTAGGTCTTTGTTTTGGCGTATCTTCTTGACGCGGAGCAGGTCGGTTTCGCTTGAAGATGCTCTAGCGGACCGAGAAAAAGGACAGAGCCGATGGATGAGATAACGGAGGGGGAAGATTTTAAGGCCCTTGGTTTCAATCGGCGAAAATTGGAGCCTTCGTCTCACGTCCCTGCACCCGGAGGCAACCCCCTTCAAGGCGAGGTGGTCTCCTTTGACCGGATGGAATTGCGCGAGATCTTGAACCTTTACGGCCGCAAAGTGGCAGAGGGCGAATGGCGCGATTATGCCTTGGACCTGATGCCACAAAAGGCGGTGTTTTCCATCTTTCGCCGCACGTCTGAAATGCCTCTCTACCGGATCGAAAAGAATCCGAAACTCGCGCGTAAACAAGGCGCTTTCAGTGTGATCACCCAGACCGGCCTTATTCTGAAACGCGGCCATGAATTGAAACGGGTGATCGAGGTTTTGGACCGTAAGCTGAAGCTGGTCTCGGGGTGAGTCCGTTTGGGCCGTGACAGTTCTTGAAAACGCGAAAAGGCCCCGGAGGGCCTTTTCTTGAATGTCGGACGCTAGACTAATCAGTCGTTGCGCGAGCCAGTGAGCATCAGCAGCGACTGGAAGATATTGATGAAATCGAGATAGAGCATCAAAGCGCCATTCACCGATTTCTTGGTCGCGACTTCGTAGCCATCGCTTTCATAATACATCGCCTTGATGGCCTGCGTATCCCAGGCCGTGAGGCCAGAGAAGATCAGGACCGACAGGATCGACAGGCCAAACTGGAACGCGGTGCTCTGCACGAAGAGATTGACCAGGCTCGCGATGACGAGACCGATCAGGCCCATGACCAGGAAGGAGCCGATCGGGGAGAGGTCGCGCTTGGTCGTATAGCCATAGAGGCTGAGACCAGCGAAGGCCGCCGCCGTGATGAAGAAGGCCCGCGCCACGGACGTGCCCGTATAGACGAGCAGGAGTGTCGAAAGTGAGAGACCCATCGTCGCGGCAAAGGCGAAGAAAAGGGTTCTTGCCGTGGAGGCCGCCATCTGTTCGATGCGGAGGGAGATGAACAGGACAAAGCCCAGGGGGGCCAGCATGGCGACCCATTTCAGGGGCGACAAGTAAAGGGCCTGGCCGAAAGCGGTGAGACCGGCGATATGGCCGTTGGCGTCATGCACGACGGCAAGCATATTCGTGCCAAGCGCAACAAGGCCTGTAATGGCGAGGCCGATGACCATATGATTGTAAACGCCCAGCATATAGGCGCGCAGGCCCTGATCGATTGTGGTGCGACCGGCCCCTGCCAGGCCCTGCCCCCAGCGGGCGCTAACGTTGCGGTCGAAATCAGACATGATTTCCTCGATAGTTGGAGAGGCGAATGCCTTCAATATGCCGCCCGAGTGGGGGACATCGACAATAATATGGCGCAAACCCTTGCCGGCACAAGAGCGTCTTCCATGAACTCCTCTTAACCTTGGGGGGCTTTACTTGGTCTGATACCAAAGGTCGTCAAGAACGACCTTTGGTTCCTTTCTTGAATTTTCGCTTTTTCAAAGCGAGAGCGACAATTCAAGAGTGGTCCAACGGTCATTGATTATGACCGTTGGTCTGATCTTAAAGATCCCGCAGGAAGGGAGCCGGTTTTTGCCCAAGAATACGCCAAGTCCCGAGCAACCCGAGAATAAGGGTCAGGGCGAGGGCCACGCCCGCGGCGGCAAGCGCACGCTGCCAGATCCAAACAAAAGACAGATGCATGAGCTTGGTGACGATCAAAGAGGCGGCAAGGCTCCCGGCAAGAATGCCAAAAAGGGCTGTCGCCAGGCCAAGAAAGCCATATTCGAGCAACAAAATTACCAAAAGCCTGCTGCGTGTCGCTCCGAGTACTTTCAAGATGACAGCGTGGCGCAGCCGAGCCTGCTGTCCGGCGGCAAGCGCGCCCGAGAGCACCAGGATGGCGGCGAGCAAAGCGATGGCCGACATGCCGCGAATGGCGATGGCCAATTGCGAGACCGCATTGTTGATCGCATCGAGCGCGTCCTTCACGCGGAGGCTGGTGACTCCGGGAAACTGGCGGGCCAATTCCCGTGTCAGCAGGGGACTTTGAGGGTCGGCCACGCCGCCCGGCAGGGTCAAGGTCGCAAGATCGGTCGCCGGCGCGCCGGCGAAGGTCGCCGGTGAAAAGACCAGTACGAAGTTAATGCCGAAATTCTGCCAGTTCACTTTTCGCAGATTGGCGATTTTCGCCTCGATTTCGCGTCCAAGGACATTGACCGTGAGCCTGTCGCCGAGGCTCAGACCGAGCCCTTGCGCGATCTCCGCCTCCATGGAAACGAGCGGCGGTCCCTGATAATCATGCGGCCACCATGCGCCCGCGACGAGCGAGGATCCCGGTGGTGTTGCATCCGCGAAAGTGATGCCACGATCGCCTTGCAGCGCCCAGGCCGTTTCCGGCGTCGGTGTGACGCTCTCGGCCGGCCGGCCGTTGAGGCTGACGATCCGTCCACGCAACATGGGGACGAGTTCGACCTTGCCGTTCGGCGCTTCCTTGTGGAGAAACTGTTCGAAGGCCGCTGCCTCATTATGCTGGATGCCAATGAAGAACAGGCTCGGAGCCTGTCGCGGCACCCCATGTTCGAGGGCGTCATGGAGATTGCCATCGATCAGGGTCAAGGCGACCAGCAAAGTCAGGCCGAGCCCCAGGGACAGGACAATGGACGGTGTCGGCGCGCCTGGCCTGCCGATATTGGCGAGCGCCAGACGTCCAGTGAGGCGGCGGGAATGGGGGAGGCGCCGCGTCGCGATCATGATGAGAAGAGCGACGCCGCGCAACAGGAGAAAGGACCCAAGCATCGCCGTTAGGAATAGCAAGGTCACCCGCCGGTCGGGCGAAAAGAGGAAGAGCAGACTGATCAGGATAGCGGCGGCGACGCTGGTGAAGAGGAGATAACGCGGACGCGGCCAGGAGGGCCGGGTGTCGATGGTGTCCCGAAAAAGGGCTGCTACGGGCACATCATGAGCGCGCCCGAGCGGCCCGAGCGAAAAGATGAGGGCTGTCAAAAGGCCATAGACCATCCCACCACCCAAAGCGGCGGGGTAAAAGCCGGGCTCGATGGGGAAGGGCAGCAGCGTGGCGACGGCGGGGGCTGCGAAAGGCAGGGCCGATCCTGCCAAACCACCGATCATAGTGCCCAAGAGCGTGATCAACATCACTTCGATCAACATGAGCGTGAACACAGCGGAGCCTGGCGCGCCCAAGGCTTTCAAGGTGGCGATGACCGGCTTTTTGCGGGCGACGAAACCATGAATCGCATTGGCGACGCCAACGCCGCCGATGAGCAGCGATGTGAGGCCGACAAGGGTCAGGAATTGCGTGAAACGTTCGAGGTTGCGGCTGAACTGCGGGGAAATATTGTCCCGTGTCCGAATTTCCCAGCCGGCTTGCGGAAAGGCCGCGCGGGTTTCCGCGACAAATTGGTCGAGGTCCCGGCTATCGACGACGGATGTGTTCGGGCCAGAACCGCTGGGTGAAAGCGCGAGCCGATATAGCCAATGAACGAGTGCGCCCGGCGCGAGGAGGGATGTTGAACGCAAGGCCGCCTCGCTCATCAGCACGCGCGGACCGAAGCCAAGGCCGCCAGCGAGGTGGTCGGGTTCATGCGAGAGCGTTCCGCGCAAGATGAAGAGCTTGTCGCCGATCCGCACGGGATCGCCGATCGCGAGTCCAAGCCGGGTCAAAAGTTCGGTATCGGCAACGATTCCTGCAAAGCCATCGCGCTCGGAGAAAGCCTCCGACAAGGGTTGCTCCGGCGCAATGGTAACATCGCCCACCAAGGGATAGGCCCCATCGACAGCCTTGATCTCGATGAGCGTGGCCTCGCCACCATTCCCTTTCTTGCCATCGGCAACGCGGGCCATGGCCCGCAGGGTTGCCGCCTTGGATAGCTGGCCATGCGCGCGCAGAAATTTTTCCTCGGGCGCGGTCCATTCGCTCTGGACCGTTTCGAAGGCCACATCGCCTCCCAGAATGACGCGGCCTTGTGCGGCAAGGCCGGCCTCGAGCGAGCGGGACAGCGAAGCAACGCCGGTGATGGCGGCGACGCCAAGCGCGATACAGGCGAGGAAAATGCCGAAACCATGCAGTCCGCCGCGCAGATCGCGCAAAGCGAGGCGCAGGAGAAGCAGTGGCGAGAGCGGACGTGCGGTGGCGCGGTTTTGGGCTGTCGTTTTCATGCGCGTAATCGCATGGCATCGGTTTCGATTTCGCCGGAGCGCAGCCTGATCATCCGGTCGCAACGCTCCGCCAGAGCGAGATCATGGGTGACGAGAACCAGCGTCGTGCCGCGATCACGCCGCAGGGCGAACATGAGATCGATGATGTCCTGGCCGGTCGCTCCATCGAGATTGCCGGTTGGTTCATCGGCGATGAGGATCGAGGGCGCGGGGGCAAGGGCCCGGGCGAGGGCCACACGCTGCTGCTCGCCGCCCGACAATTGCGCGGGATAATGATTATGGCGATGCGAGAGGCCGACACTGGCGAGTTCGGTTGCGGCACGCTCGAAGGCATCGGGCTGGCCGGCCAGTTCAAGCGGGATGGCGACATTTTCGAGCGCGGTCATGGTCGGAATGAGATGAAAGCTCTGGAAGACGATGCCGATCCGCGCGCCGCGAAATCGAGCGAGCGCGTCTTCGTCCAATCCATCGAGTCTTTGTCCATCAATCAGCAGCCGACCGCTATCCGGCCGCTCCAAGCCTGCCATGGCCATGAGCAGTGTGGATTTGCCGGAGCCCGAGGGACCGACGAGGCCGATGGTTTCGCCCCGCGAGATCGTCAGGCTGATCCCCTTGAGAATATGGACACGAGCGGCCCCCTGACCGAGGCTCAGATGAATGTCATCGAGTTCGATTACGGGGAAGGTTATGCCTGCTTGCTGCTTTGTCATCGCCCGGTCCCCAAAAGCCCAAACCTCCTTGTTTCCGTGACCTTGCTTTCTAGATTGGAAGCAAGGTCTCGATCTTTGCGCGAGGGGTGGATGGTTTTCCCTGGTTCAGTCTGCCGGGCTTTTCGGTCCACGGCGCGACACTTTCGTGTGAAGATCAATGGACATCCTGTAATCGGAGCAAGCCGATGAAACGAACCAACGAGATTGCGACCGATGCGGTGAGGACGGTAGTCCATGAGGCGACAAACAAGGCGGCTGATGCCGACGCCACCTTTGCCGCATATAAGCAGCGACGGCATTTTCTCCAATCCACGGCGGGCCTTTTCGCAGCCATCGCCCTTGGCATGAGCGGAAAAGGCTGGGCCGCGACAAACCCGCTCAAAATCGTCGCCCTGGGTGATAGTCTGACCGCCGGCTATCTCTTGCCAGCCCAGGCGGCGTTTCCGGTGGTGCTTGAAAAAGCCTTGCGGAACCAAGGGTATGACGTGCGGCTGATCAATGCCGGTGTCTCCGGCGATACGGCGGCGGGCGGGCTTGCCCGCCTCGATTGGAGCCTTGGCGAGGGCGTCGATGGCGTGATTGTCGAGCTGGGCGCCAATGATATGTTGCGGGGGATCGATCCAGCGTCGACACGCGCGACCTTGGCCGAGATCCTGACCAGGCTGCGGCAGCGTCGAATCAAGGCCCTGCTCGCAGGCATGCGGGCGGCACCCAATCTCGATGCCCTTTATCGGGAACAATTCGAGGCGATTTATCCTGCTCTCGCACAGCAGTTCGATGTACCATTCTATCCGTTTTTCCTGGACGGCGTGGCGGGTAATCCAGCGCTGGAACTGCCCGATCGCGTGCATCCCAATCAAGAGGGCGTGGAACGGATCGTCGAGAAATTTTTGCCCCTGGCTGAGCGTTTCGTGCAAAGCTTGGGAAGTTGACCGCCGGAAACCGATCCTGGCGCTCTCGATCGGCTCGATTCGGCTTTGGCTTGGTTTGCGCGTATTGGGAGGTGAGGCATGCCGCGTCTGTTCACTGGCCTCGAAATCCCGTCCGAACTGGCTCAGGATCTCTCCCTGCTGCGCGGCGGTCTGTCCGGCGCCCGCTGGATCGATGCCGAAAATTATCACCTCACCTTGCGTTTCATCGGCGATATCGACGATGCCATGGCGCGTGATGTCACGGCGACGCTCGGCCTTATTCAGAAATCATCTTTCCAGGTCACGCTTGAAAGTCTGGATTCATTCGGCGGTGGTAAACCTCGTGCGATTATCGCCAAGGCTCGGAGCAATCCGCTTCTGAATGAACTTCAGGCCGAACAGGAGCGGCTGCTGCGGCGTATCGGCCTGCCGCCGGAGCCGCGCAAATTTACGCCCCATGTCACGCTGGCGCGGCTGCGTGCGAGCCCTGCTACGGCCGTCGCCCATTATTTGGCCGAACGTGGCTTTTTTGCCTCACGGCACTTCGAGGCGCGGCGTTTCGTGCTATTTTCCTCACGGGCTTCGACAGGCGGTGGTCCCTATCAGGTCGAGGCGGCTTATCCCTTGGGTTGAGGACGCTCTCCTTAAGAATCTTTCCTTGAGGGGGTCTCAATGACGTATCTTGCCGTGGCGCTGGAGGCGATGGTGCAGGATCATCGGCATGCCGCCTCGTGGCCGCAGGGTAATGTGCTGGACAGGCTCGGCCTTGAAGCCTTTCTTCGTTTCCAGGCGAACAGCGCGCAGGATCTGCGCCAGAACGAGGGTCGCCTCCTGCATGGCGAAGCCGGCGCCGATGCAGACGCGTGGACCCGCGCCAAAGGGGAGATAAGCGAAGCGATCGATCTTTTCGCGCTGGCCCGGCAAAAAGCGGGTGGGATCGAAACGGTCGGGATCCTCCCAGAGCAATCGATGGCGATGCAAGACCCATTGTGAGACCATGACCACGGTGCCTTTGCGAATACGACGCCCCGCGAGATCGTCATAATCCAGGGCTTCCCGACTCAGGCTGGCGACAGGCGGATAAAGCCGCATCGCTTCCTCGATGACGGCGCGCGTCTCGATCAGATGCTCGGCCTGGCTTTCAACGGGCATATCGAGAACGCGATCGGCTTCCGCCGCGAGGCGCGCGCGCCATTCCTCCGAAAGGGACAGGAGATAAAGCGACCAGGTGAGCGCATTGGCCGTCGTCTCATGGCCCGCGCCGATGAAGGCGACAATATTGGCCTGGACCTCGGTTTCGGTAAGGCCCACACCGGTCTCGGGATCCTCGGCTTCCAGCAACAGGGTCAGGAGATCGCGCTGAAGATTGGGAACACCCCTGGCCAGAAGGCGCTTGCGTCGCGAGATCAGCGCGCTCACCGTATCGCCGAGGAAATCCAGCGCCGATTTTGCTCGCCATTGGTTCCAGCGCGGCAGCCAATTGGGCAAATCAAGCAGGTCAAAGGGATCGAGACTGCCGATGGTCTCGAAATAGCGCGTCATAGCGGCGGTGACTTCTTCCGGACGCCGATCGAGCCCGTCCGCGAACAGAGTGCGCCCCAGGATTTCCAGGGTGATTTTGGTCATTTCCTGGTGGATGTCGAGCGGGCTTTCTTCCGGGAGCCGTTGCCAGCGCGCCACCATTTCGCTCGCGCATTCTTGCGTGGCCTTCGCAAAAGTCGCCACGGTTTTAGGGGTGAAGAGCGGAGCCAGAATACGCCGCTGCAGGCGCCAATCAGCGTCTTCCGCTATGAGAACGCTTTGACCGAGGCCAGGGCCGAGAATCCGCTTTTGCAGGCGATCCTTGTGGTAATTGGAGGCGTTGTCGACAAAAACACGGCGAATCGCGGCCGGATCATTCAGGACGGCAACCTGGCCGAGAATCGTTGGACCGATGAGAATCGGCAATTGGAAATGAGCTTCCGTCCACGTCTCGATCGGATTGCGCCGCAACAGCCGGAGCATGGTGAAGGGACCGAGCGGGGCCTTTTGCGGCCGCGGTGCTGGAGGATAAAGGGGTTTCGATGCCTGGCCGGAAGGGGTGTGGGTGGCGCGGTTGATTGACTGTCGCATGAGTCGGGAACCTCTGCCTCATCGGTGCGGACGGAAAACCCCCAGGGCGAGGTCGATCGCCAAACATCGGCGTGACTTCCATAAGGTCGGGGTCATTCCTTAAAAAATCATCTATTTCTGGTCGAGATCATCGCTTGGATGCTTCGAAGTTCGCGGGCCTCAAGGATCAGGGCGAGTCGCGGATCTTCACGTCTAGGATGAAAATAATCGTTCGCCGGCGCGTATGCCATGTAGGCGTGGACGGTTTGGTGCGCGCTAAAGAGGCGGCACCAGTAAAAAGTCTGCACGCAACGGGCTTGCGACTTATCGCAGGGCGTAATAGAACCTGCGGACCCGCTACAAGCTCCCTTCGTCTAGCGGTCTAGGACGTCGCCCTCTCACGGCGAAAACAGGGGTTCGAGTCCCCTAGGGAGCGCCAGGGTTCGATCGGTTCGTCCAATCGATGACCATTTCAATCCTCACCCAGAGGAACCGAGCAAAGAAATCGGAACCGATGGGTGACGGGGCGGGTGATTCGCCGAATCAGAGCCAAGGCTGCCGTCGCTTCATGCGCGGCTTGCAAGGTATAGCGGCTATTCCCGATTCATGATGATTTTTAAAGGTTAATTTAGGAGAAATCGTTTCATTTTGGTATCGCTGTGAAAACCTCTTCGTCATTTTAACATTAATACTGCGCCTGAATCGAAAATTTCGTGCGATTCTCATCGGTTCATGTTTTGATGTGTATTGGCTAGGACATGATGGCTGAGACGAATTGGCGCTCAAATGACGGTTTTGTACCCAAAGTGATGCCGAGGATTTCCCTTCCCTTCATCGTTTTACTGGCGCTTTTGACCGGTGCGGAGGTTCATGCTCAGGAAGCCTCCCCGCAAATCGCGGCCTATTCTCCGCAGGACGTCCGGGTTTTATCAAGCAGCCAGGCCGGGACAGCGTCTCAGACCGCGGCTTATGCTCCCCAAGACGCCCGCGCCGGCCCGCTCGAGCGAGATATAAGAACTTTATTATATTACCTCGGTCCGCTCGATCGTCTGCCCTTCAAGCTGGCGATCGATCAGAATGTTTTTTATAACGATAATATTCAGCTCATTCCGAATAATACGGCCACCCCCACCGGGTTCAGTCGTTCCGACTTCTATTCCACCACGAATCTCAACGGTGCTCTGAAGTTTCCCATAGGGCCGCACACCTTTTTTGTGAACGGCGGCTATGGCCTTGTGCGCTATGCGCGAAATCCGCAGCTGAATTCAGATAATTATCATGTGAATGGCGGTTTGGCCTGGAGCCTTGGAAGCCATTGCACCGGCGATATCATCGGGGCCCTGGCGTCTTATCAAGCGCCATTCTACCAGCAAGATCTCATCAACCAGATCAATGTCGTTTCGAATTTGTCGGCCACGGCGGGAGCGCGATGCCATGTCGCTGACCGTATTTATGCGGTCGCAGGTGGCGGTTGGCGTCAATATACGAATAGCTTGAGCCAATTCACAAGCAACAATCGTGATCAAACCTTTGAATCAGTAGGACTTACTTATGAAGGGGGAGCGCTGGATCAGTTTGGTGTCCGCGCGACTTTCATCCACAGAGTCTTCACGGATCGTCCAGCCGTCGTCGATCCGACTCTGTCGCAATCGCTTGATCAGCGTAATTATACTTTCAATTTTCAACGCACGATCACGCCTCGAATCAACGTATCCGGTTCTGCCGGTGTGACTCAGGTGCAGGGCCATCAGGCCGTCTCCACCAGTTCCAATACGTGGCCGATTTATACAGTCAGCCTCTCTTGGAACCTCACTCCAAAAATTTCTCTGGGCTACAATCTGTCTCGCGCGATCATTGCGCCACAGGGTTTATCATCGGATCTGCAATCGGTTAACTCGCAATTGGTGACGATAGGGTATCAGTTTTCGCCTCGCCTCTCGTTCTCTGCTCAACTGGGCCGAACGGACTTGAGTAACCAGACGCTGAATGGCGGAATCAATACGAATATCGCGTTTCAGAACCAGAGAATTTTGCTGGCCGGTCTACTTGCGACCTACCGGGCCAGCCCTTTGTTGTCTTTCACCGGCTCCTATTATTATAATGACCGCCAAGATCTGATAACGGGCGTGAGGGCGACAGCCAATGTTTTCATGATAGGATTATCCTACCATGGCAATGGTTATTATGTGAACGGCGGTAGCGGTCCTGTCATCGATTGATTCATTTTGGTTTAGATGATCTCCGTCTTCGGGATGACTTCGGAAATTCATAAAATGGTTTGACGAGAGGGGCGATGCCGACGTCGAGCCGGGGTGTAGATGAGGGGCAAAGGGATGTGGAGAATACCGGGAATCCGTGAATTTGGACGCCAGTGCTTCAAGATCGTCGGCGCCCTTGCATGGATGGCATGCCTTTTGTCGATCAATGATCCCCTGGCGGCTGCGGGACGCCGGTTGATGCCCTCGGATGTCCTTCAGATCAGGGTCATCGGTCAACCCGATCTTGATACGCAAGCGCGTGTCGATACGGATGGGACGATCAATTTCCCCTATGCCGGCCGTTTGTCGGTGCGGGGATTGAGTGAAGCTGAACTCGGCAAGCGCATTGCCAAGATTCTCGACAAGGCCGACGTCATCAAGAACCCGCAAGTCATCGTTTCGGTCACGACCTTCGGTGGTCAGGTTTCTGTTCTGGGAGCCGTCGGAGCGCCGGGGCAATTCGTGCTTGATCGGCCCTTGACCTTGGCTCAGGCCTTGGCGCGCGCCGGAGGCGTCCGTGAATCGGCTGGTACACGGGTCACCATTCAGCGGCAGACCGGTTATGGTGTATCGGTATTGACCTACGACATGGAAGATGTGCTCTCCGGTCGCAAATCTCCAGCTGTCTTTAATAATGACAACATTGTTGTCGAGGCGGCTCCTGTTTATTTCCTCTATGGCTTTGTGGGGCGGGCCGGACAATATCCCTATAAGCCGGGTCTGAGCGTCCAGCAGGCCTTGGCGATTGGGGGAGGTATCAGCGATCTCGGGTCTGACTGGCGGATTGAAGTGAAGCGCCGCCTGAACGATGGCACGGTTTTGGAAGCGCCGGTTACGTTGGACGACATCGTCGAGGCAAATGATACGATTATTGTGAATGAACGTTGGTTCTAACGCATAATCCTTATCTTGGAAGTATTCCCTTTTGGGAATAGATTAGAGCTCGGTTGGGCGAATAGATAGCGCCCGGCGCTTCAGTCTTGGTCTTGAAAGAATTCTCCTTTTCGGGTGGATATTTCGCCTGAATTGAGAGGCCAGGGAACAGCCGCTGGACCAATCTAGCGCATCGCTCTAAGGCTCGGCCATCGTTCAGACAGGAGCCTCTTGGGTCTTTTGTTGCTATGAGCGAGGCCCAAGAGCGGCGCCTTAAGGCTAATTCTGAGAAA
This sequence comes from Beijerinckia indica subsp. indica ATCC 9039, assembly GCF_000019845.1. NCBI lineage: Bacteria > Pseudomonadati > Pseudomonadota > Alphaproteobacteria > Hyphomicrobiales > Beijerinckiaceae > Beijerinckia > Beijerinckia indica. The sequence continues at coordinate 935,823 of NC_010581.1, forward strand.
TTTTGCCTCGTTTCCGGCTTTTTGTGAGGCTGAGACGAGGTCTTCAGCTCTGGCCAGAGCGATAATTGAGAGCTCACTGGGTCAAGTTTATCCACAAAACCAATATGTTGTTGGCCGACTCTCTATTTCAGAATGAATTTGGCGCGTTTACAAAGACTTATTGCATCGTTCAGATCCAATTCATGACCGATGCTATAGTGGCTTCACGATGAACTGCCATAATGCTGAAAATACAAGCTGATCAATGCGCTCAGAGATTTCAATTCATGACGCTTCCAGGTCGTCACCTGAACTGTGTGATCGATCGACCTGAGCAGAATCGATAATTTCGCGACGGAATGAAACGCGAATAGGCGGTTTTCGTTACCATAATTTACAATGATGGACATTGCACAAGGGAGGAGGATCACATATGTTAGAAGGAATAAAATTTTTAAAATGTTATCAATTCGATGAATTTTAGCAATCGTCGCATGTGATGCATTTTACTTTATTTCGAAAGCTTTTAATTCCCGCTGAAGCATTATCGTTACGTTGACTCGTTCAACGCGAGTGTATTTCCAATTTTTTCACTTCTGCCGTTCTTTTTCTCAAAAAATTTCTTTTGGTGATCGATTGTGGTGGTCCACTGGCTGCCGTGGATTTTGCACGGTGTCGAAAGGGCGCCAATGTTGTTTGTCTCTTTTGACGTGGTGATTGACGATGCGTGTTGCGGTGGTTCATGACTGGCTCTACGTGATCGGGGGCGCCGAGCGCGTGCTCAAGGGTATCCTGCGTTGTTATCCGCAAGCGGATGTTCATTGTCTCTTTGATCTGCTTCCGCCGGCCGATCGTCGCAAAATCGGTTATGAGGTCAGCAAAACCTCGTTCCTGCAAAAAATGCCTGGCATCCGTCATCACCAGTTCTACCTGCCGCTGATGCCGATCGCGATCGAGCAAACCGATCTGCGCAATTATGATCTGATTATTTCCAGCAGCTATGCGGTTGCCAAGGGCATTATCACCGGCCCGGACCAGTTGCATGTCAGCTATGTGCATTCGCCGATGCGTTATGCCTGGGATTTGCAGCAAACCTATCTCAAGGAAGCCCGGCTGGAGAAGGGAATTCAGTCGGTTTTTGTCAGGGTCCTGATGCATTGGATGCGGATATGGGACCAGCGGACGGTCAATGGCGTTGACGCCTATATTGCTAATTCGCGGTTCGTCGCCCGTCGTATTCACAAATTATATGGACGTGATGCGGAAGTGATTAATCCGCCCGTGACCGTGCCGACGACCTTCGTGCCGCGTAACAAGGAGCGTTTCTTCCTGACCGCTTCGCGGCTCGTGCCGTATAAGAACACGCGCGCCCTGGTGGAGGCCTTTCGCTTTCTGCCGGATGAAAAATTGGTGGTCGTGGGGAGTGGTCCCGAACTGCCTTCCTTGAAGGCCATTGCGGGCAGCAATGTCCAGTTTCTCGGGTTTGTTGAAGATTCCGAATTGCGGGATTTGATGCAGGCCGCCCGCGCTTTCCTCTTCGGTGCTCAGGAAGATTTCGGCATTGTGGTCGTCGAGGCTCAAGCCCAGGGAACGCCGATCATCGCCTTGGGCAAGGGGGGCGCCCGCGAAACCGTCATTGCCGAAGGGCCGACGCCGACCGGTTTATTCTTCGATGAAGCCGATCCCGCTCAGGTCGCGGTCGCCGTCAACCGGTTCATTCAGGCGGAGGCGAATTTCCTGCCCGTGAATTGTCACCGAAATGCGTTACGCTTCAGCGAAGATCGGTTCGATCGGGCATTCAAGAGCTATGTCGACAATTGTTGGGAGAAATTTGAGGCTTCTCTCGCGAGTCCCGCGCCTTCCATGGTGCCGCAAATCGTCGCCTCCCGGAATTAAGAGGCTTGTTTTGATCGCAAGCTTCTAGCTGCCTTGGCGTCCCCACCATGCAGCCATTGATCATGAAGGTGTCGTGAGGGGGTGGAAGAAGAGTAATGAACTTAGTGGCAAACGACATCCATGAAAATCGGCCGCGAGGATCGGTGGTGCCATCGACCTCCCAGGGGCAAGAGGGTAGCCAGACCCTATTGGAAGTCATTGTCCAGCGGAAATGGTCGATTCTTGCCTTTGCAATCGGCATGGCGATCTTGGCCTCGTTCTATGTTTCTTTCATCCCGCCGCGCTATACGGCGACGGCCTCAGTGATGCTCGACGGACGGCAACTTCGGCTCATCAGCAATGATCAATTGGTGTCGGGGCAGTCCCTCGACGAGGTGCAGATCCGCAGCATGCTGGAGGTCTTCAATTCCAAGACCCTCGCCAAAACTGTCGTCACCCAAAATGGTTTGAACAAGCTTCCCGAATTCTGCGCAGACACTCCGTCATTTTTTGAGCAGGTGAGGGATTCTCTTTTCAGCAAAATTCTGCACCGTGCCTCGGGATCTGGGGCTCCCGTTGCTTGTGAGACGAGCGTCGAAAACGCGGCGAGACAATTGCTCGGCATGGTGACCGCCACGAACGAAGGGCGGTCCTATATTATCCGCATTCAAATCGAGGCGGGAGATCCGGAAGTCGCGGCCAATATTGCCAATGCCTATGCCAATGCCTTTGTGGCCGACCGCTTTGAACGGCACACGGAATTGGCCGAAAAGGCGCGTCAGTGGTTGATCGGTTATATTGATCGATTGGGCCGGCAAACCGCTCAGGCGGATGCGGCCGTCGCGCAATATCGTTCCGAACATCATCTGATCCCCTTGCGGGGAGAGACCCTGGCAACGCAAAATCTCGGCGATGTCAATGGGCAATTGTCTGCTGTCGAAAGCGAGATCACGCAGAAACAAAGCCTGTTGTCGCAAATGACAACGGTGATGAAGAGCAATGGCAATATCATGGCCATTGCGCCTCTCGTCAATTCGTCACTGGTCAATGCTCCTTTGCTTCGCAATCTTGTCGAGAAGGAAGCTACGCTTTCCAGCCGGGATGCCGAATTGCGGACACAATATGGCAAAGCCCATCCGCAGGTCATCGCCACGGGGGCATTGCTTGCTCAAACGCATCGTCAGATCCTGGCCGAAATCACCAAGACCATGGATACGCTGGGGCAGGAAATCACCGCCCTCCAGGCGCGCCGGACGTTGCTGACCTCGCAACTTTCGAGCTTGCAGTCGCGCGTTGGCCAGCAGGGCGATGAAGACGTGCAATTGCAGGAATTGCTGCGTGCGGCCGAGACGAGCCGGCATATTTATCAAAGCGCCTTGACACGTCTGAAGGAAATTGAAGTCGAGCAGGGTGTGTCACGGCCAGACTCCCAACTTGCGACAGAAGCGACCCCGCCGCCGTTTCCCATCTATCCTCGCAAGTCTTTGATGGTGGTTGGCGCTTTTCTCGCCGGTCTCTGCCTTGGTACCGGAGCGGCTTTCGGGTTGAGCTTGCGGCAGCTTTCCTTCCGCAATGCCAAGCATATCGAATTCGAGACCGGATTGCCGATGCTTGGGGTGTTTGCGGTGCCGCCGGCACACATCCTTCCTCAGGATGTCGCGCTCGATGCGCCTTTGTCGATCGAGGCGGAGTGTCTGCAAAAGATCCTGGTCAATATTTTGCGGGCTCGCTCGGAACAAACCGGTAGCCTTGCCAAGGTTGTCCTGATCACCTCCGCTCTGCCTGGGGAAGGCAAGACGTCGTTCAGTCTCGCACTCGGCCGCGCGGCCGTCCGGGCGGGTCTTTCGACCATGTTGATCGATTGCGATCTGCGGCGCCCCACGGTCCTTCAGAAATTGCGTGGTTATATCGAGCCGCGATCATCGTTGGCTTCGGGACGTGATCGCCGTGACCCCAATTATCTTGATTACCAGAATATGATTGTGACCGATCACGATTCGGCATTGAAGATCATTCCTCTTGCCGAGAAGGAGGCCAGCAGCCCTCATGTGATCATCGGAGCGCCGGCCATGAAGCAAATGCTGCAAGGCCTCCGCCGTACCTATGATCTCGTTCTCATCGATACGCCGCCTTTGCTGGCAGCATCCGATGCCCTGCCGCTGTCTTACCTCGTCGACGAAGTCATCGTCCTCGTCGATTGGCGGACGACACCGCGTGACGCGGTCAGTGAGGCGATCGAAATGCTTCGGCGCCATGATGCCCCAGTGGGGGGGATCGTTCTTGGCAAGGTCGATCTGGAGAAATATACGAAAGCGGCCGGTGCCGGTTCGTATGCGCGCAGTTATTATCATTATGGCCCGTCCAAGCAGGTGGTACGGTCTGAACGGGTGGATTGAGGCAGTGATGTCTGGAACCGTTGCTCAAGAGGTCGCGGCCAATACGCATGGACAATTGTCTCTCGGAGTCCTGATCAGTACCTATCAACGACCGGAAAGTTTGGAACGTTGCCTCGAAGGCCTCGCCAAACAAACACGACGCCCCGATGATGTGATCGTCGTTTGTCGCACGAGCGATAAGGCTACATGCGATTGGCTGGCCGAGCATTGGCCGAAAAAACCGGAAGCCAGCCTCGTGCCCGTCCGGATGGTGCCTGTCGTTGCTGCAGGGCTCGTCAATTCCCGCAATGCCGGTCTGGCCGCTTGCCGTACCGATGTTCTCGCGATCATCGATGACGATGTCGTACCCTGTCCAGAATGGCTGGAACGGGTGGGAGAACATTTCACGCGCGACCCCAATCTGGGTGGTCTTGGCGGGCGCGATCATGTCCATGATGGGGAATGTTTCGACGAGAGGCAAAAGGCACCCGTTGGCATTCTCCAATGGTTCGGCCGGGTGATCGGCAATCATCACCTTGGTTTTGGTGAGGCGCGTCCTGTCCACATTCTCAAGGGCGCCAACATGAGCTATCGTGCCCGCGCTCTGCAGGGGTTGGGCTTCGATACGAGATTGCGCGGACGCTCGACACAGCCGCACGATGATCTTTCTTTCTCGCTCCAGGTCGGCGCGAAAGGCTGGACGCTTCTCTATGATCCGGCGGTTCTCGTCTATCATTATGCTGGCCGCGCCGACCAGCGCGCCTATAGCGCGATCAGCCGAACGGTCAAGGCGGACGAATTGCGCGACGCCACCTACAATATGGTGCTGGCGATCTGGGATCATTTGTCGCCGGCCCGCCGGCTGGTTTTTCTTCTATGGTCGTTTTTTATCGGGACCGGCGTCGAACCGGGCCTTTTGCAGGCGCTCCGCTATACGCCTCGTTTTGGGCTCGCTTCATGGCAACGGTTCTTCGCTACTCAGCAGGGCAAGGCCACGGCCGTTGCCGATTTGCTGTTTCGCCGGCGCCAGGATGGACCTCGTCGCGTGACGAAAGGGCTTCCCTCATCAAGGGCATGAAACCGGGAGTGGGAAACGGGCGAATTGTGAGTGTCGTCGAATGGTCTTGCGGATCGCGATTTTTCATACGTCCTTGCCGTCACCGTCGCGCAAGATCGGTGGTGTCGAAGCGGCGGTTCATCGGCTGGCCAATACATTGGCAGCGGATTCCTCGCTCGAAGTCACCGTTTTGAGTTGCGACGAGAAGCCCGCGGACGCGCTGTATCATCACAAACGTCTCTACCCCGTAGCGATGCGGAGCCAATTGTTTCGTTTGTTCGTGCTCCCCTTCCTTTGGAATTTTTATGATTTCAGCGCCTATGACATCGTGCATCTGCATGGCGACGATTGGTTCTGGTTCAAGCGATCCGTGCCAACCATTCGCACCATGCACGGCTCGGCCTTGCGCGAGGCGCAGACGGCGAAATCCTTCAAACGCAAGCTGATACAATATCTGGTTTACCCTTTGGAACGCCTCTCCGTGCGGTTGGCGACCTGTTCCGTGGCTATAGGCCTTGATACACAGAAGCTTTATGGTTGCGATGAACTGATCGGCAACGGCGTGAATCTCAACCGTTTCGTGCCGCGTCCCAAGGCCGCGACTCCCTTGCTGGTGTTCATTGGGACTTGGGGTGGGCGCAAGCGTGGCGCGCTGGCTTTCGAAACTTTTTGCAAGACCGTGCTGCCGCGCTTTCCCAATGCGCAATTGCATATGGTGAGTGATCACGCCGAGCCGCATCCCAATGTCGTCGAGCATCGCTATCTCGATGACGCGGCGCTCGGCGCGCTTCTAGCCGAGGCCTGGGTGTTTTGCTACCCAAGTCAATATGAAGGCTTTGGCATTCCCTATATCGAGGCGATGGCGAGTGGCACCGCAATCGTGACAACACGTAATCCCGGCGCGGAGGAAGTGCTGGAGAACGGACGTTACGGAATCATTTGCGGCGAAGCGGAATTTGGCCAAAAGCTCCTCGATCTCTTGTCGGATTCCGCGCAGCGCGCGGAATTGGCCGCGCTTGGCATAAGCCGAGCTAAAATGTTCAGCGATGCCGGCGTTGCCGTGCGTTATACAGATCTTTATCGTGAGGTCCAAGATCGCTCTGTCCGTGATCGCGAGGTGCGTGTCCATGCACGCTAAAAGCCTCGTTCTGGATACACCGGTCAGCATTGCCAATGTCGCGCCACAGGCCGTTCTGACGAGCTTGCAAATCGGCATACAATGGCGAGGGCAGGCGGCAGGCGGTCTTGATCGCGTCTTCCACGATCTCGTTCAATCGTTGCCGGCGCAAGGCATCAACGTGCGTGGTCTCGTCGTCGGACCCGCCGATGTCGCCGTGACGACCAAAGGGCTGATCCAGCCCTTTGCCGCGCCAGACGCTCAGTTCGTTCAAAGGCTGCTCGGTGTCCGTGCCAAGGTCGATGAGATCCTCTCGCGCGGTGAAGCGGATCTCGTCGCGGCGCATTTTTCCTTGCATATTGCCGCTGCCTTGGATCGTTTGAGGCATATTCCCTTGATTATGCATTTCCACGGACCGTGGGCGGATGAATCCTTGTACGAAGGGGAAGGCAGGACGGGTGTTTTCCTGAAACGCCTAATCGAAAAATATGTCTATCGGCGCGCGGATCGGCTAGTCGTGCTATCACATGCTTTCGGGGATGTGCTGGTCAAGAATTATGGTGTCATGCCGGATCGGATCAGGATTATTCCTGGTGGTGTCGATCTTGATCATTTCCATATGAGACTGACACGCCAGGCGGCGCGTCAGAAACTCGGTTGGCCGACAGACCGACCCATTCTGCTCAGCGTGCGGCGCTTGACTGAGCGCATGGGCCTTGATCATCTGCTTCTTGCTTTGCAAAAGATCGTCAAAGCGCAACCCGATGTCTTGTTGATGATGAGCGGCAAGGGTCCTCTCGCTGAAACATTGCAGCGTCAAACCGAGGCCTTGGGTCTGACAGCGCATGTGCGTTTCCTGGGCTTCATGCCGGATGCGACATTGCCGCTGGCCTATCGGGCCGCTGATATCAATGTTGTGCCTTCGACGGCCCTGGAAGGCTTCGGCCTCACGGCGGCCGAAGCCCTCGCGGCCGGCACGCCTTCAATGGTCACACCAGTCGGTGGCTTGCCCGAAGTTGTCGCGGATCTGTCTTCCGATTTGATCTTCGCCTCCAACAAAGTCGAGGATCTCGCCGGGGGGCTGATCGATGCCTTGCGTGGGGGCATACGGCTTCCTTCAGTGGAGGCCTGCGAGGCCTATGCCGCACGCTTCGGTTTGCCGCGGATGGCGGCTGAGACGGCTGCTGTCTATCGGGAATGCATCTGATGCAAAAGACAATTCTTTTCATCAGCCATACCGGCCAGATAGGCGGTGCGGAAGTCGTTCTCCTCAGCATGGCGCAACATTATCGCGACCGCTGTCATGTCATTTTGCTTGCCGATGGTCCGTTGCGCCAGAAACTGAGCGATTGCGGCGTATCCGTCGATGTCATCGCGGGCAGGGATTCCATGCTGAAGGTCTCGCGCCAAGGTGGCAGGCTGGAGGTGATCCGCGCCGCGCCGGCCGCGTTGGCTTTGGCATGGCGCCTGGCCCGTGTCGCGCGGCATTACGACATCCTCTTTCCCAACTCGCAAAAGGCCGCAGTCATTACCATGTTGACAGGGGCGATCCTGCGTAAGCCTGTCGTCTGGTATCTCCATGATATTCTGTCATCGGCTCATTTCAGCGCTTTGCAGCGTCGCCTCGTCGTCACCTTGGCTAATCATATGGCGTCTTGGATCTTGACCAATTCGCAGGTCAGCCGTGATGCTTTCATTGCCTGTGGCGGTAAGGCAAACCATATTTCCGTGGCTCCGTGCGGTGTTGATGCGGCTCCGTTCGACATGATCTCGGACAAAGAAATCAACGCGGCCAAACAGGCCTTGGGGGTCGGTAACCACCCCCTGGTTGGTCTATTTGGACGGATAACACCGTGGAAGGGTCAACACGTCCTGATCGAAGCCCTGACACGATTGCCGGATGTCCACGCCTTGATCGTTGGCGATGCCTTGTTTGGGGAGGACGCCTACCGACAGGAGCTTCAGACTTTGGTGGCAACTCATGGCTTGACAGATCGGGTTCACTGGTTGGGCTTTCGTCAGGATATCCCCCTGTTGATGCGAACAGTTGATATGATCGTTCATTGCTCGACCGCTCCCGAGCCTTATGGCCTCGTCATCGTCGAGGGAATGTTGGCATGCCGTCCCGTTATCGCGGCTGATGGTGGCGCTTCGCGGGAATTATTGGGAGAGGATTATCCTTATCTTGCCGCTCCAGGAGACTCAGAGGCGCTCGCCAAGAAGATCGCGACGCTTCAGTCCCTTAATACGGAAGAGAGGGAGAGCCTTGTGGCGGCTAATTCGAAACGAGCACGGGCTTTATTTTCCAAGGAGCGTATGCTCACTGATATTGACCAAGCTCTTCAGCATATAGGTTGATGCAACAATGCGACGTCAAGCATCGGCATCTCAGCGACTGTTGAGCAAGCTGCATCCAAACAGTGTCATCGCGCTTAAACAAGCTTTGATGGTCACTGCTTTGATCGCGGTCACCTGGATTATCTCCATGGCGCATTTGGCCATCGTCGCACGGCCTCTTTTTGTCCTTGCATCGATCATCCTCAGCATCATCTACATCCGGCGATCGCCTTGGCAATATTTGACATTTAGCTTGTGGATCTGGACGCTCGCGCCTTTCATGAGGCGGATTTGCGATTATTACAGCGCTCCCGTCGGGTTCAATATCGTCCTGATCGCGCCCAATATTATTTCCCTGATCATGCTGCCGTCCCTCCTGACAAGCCGGACCTTGCTGAAGCGGAAGGAAACGGCAGTCGGCCTTTTGCTGCTGGGGCCGTCGATTTATGGGCTTTGCGTCAGCTTTGTCATTTCGGACATTTTTCCCGGCATGGTAGGCGCGATCGATTGGATCACGCCCCTGATCTATTTCTGGTTCATTATTGATAACGCCGAAACGATCGATGAACTGAAACCCTATTTCGATGTCTTTATCCCCTTGAACTTGGCGATCATCTCACTGTACGGAATTTATCAGAATTATTTCCCACCGGCCTGGGATCTGAAATATTGGAATTTTCTCAAGGGAGAAGAGGAAAAATTCACGACTATTCCAATTTTCAGCACGTTGAATTTCCCAGGTATTTGCGCGACTTGGGTCGCGCTTCTCATTCTCCTATCCTTGGGCTTTGGCGGTGGGATTGCCTTTTTTGTCCTGCCCACCGCACTCTTGATGCTTGTGATGACGGAAGTCCGATCAGCGGTCGGTGCTCTGGTCTTCGGCTTGATCCTCGCTATGACGTTCGGGCGTGGTCGTCTCGTCCAAGCCCTTCTGGGTATTTTTGCAGCCCTATTTGTTTTCTTTGGACTTTTCGCTTCCCTCGACCAAGACCTCGCAACAAGATTGACGAGGCGTTTCGCCTCTGTCGGGGATCTGGAGCATGATGGCAGCGCCAATGCGCGGAAAGACCTGATCAAAAATACACCGAACATTATTGCCAATATTCCCTTCGGCATGGGGACTGGCAGCGTCGGCAAGGGAGCGCGTGCGGAAGCGGGTAAGAAATTTGTTGATATGGATTCGGGGCTTGTTGCACCGTTTATCGTCTTCGGTTGGTTCTTTGGGGCTTTCTACGGTTTTGGACTCGCTGCGATCGTTGCCCGCTGTGCGATTGCCGCAAAGAGATCGGGATCACAAACAGCCTTGGTTTTGAGCATCGGGGCGATTGCTTCCGCTGCGACCAGTCTGTTTACGATGAATGTCGGCATACAAGGGCTGATGCTTTGGATGTGTATCGCCTATGCCATCGCCATCGAAGTCCAGGAGCACAATAAGAGAATAGGGGCCTCTTCTTTGCTGCGCGACCCACCGAATTGGCGGACGCGTGAACGCCTCATTCTTTCCGCTGACAGGAAGATCCTGTAAGGCCAAACACAATAGGCAGAGTTTCATGAAGCAGTTTGGCATTACGCTTGCCGCCTTTCTGACGGTCAAGCGTTTTCTCCTGGTTCTTTTCCTGTCCCGATTGCTCATGCTCGTGCTGCTTTACGGGATCACCGGCGGCCAGGAGCTGAGTAATGATACACATATGCATATGACCATGTTGCGGTCACCTTGGTGCATATTGATCTATCAATATCCGGGCTGGGAACAAAATCCTCCCTTTTTGCCCTTTCTGGAAGCTCTATTTGGCTATCCCGCTCAGTTGTTTTTCTCTGATTTTATAAGTTTGCGCTTCGTCATGATCTGCTACGAAGTGATTGTTGGATTGCTTTTCTACCGATTGCTTACGGAACTCCACATCAAGCAAGAGCGTCTCGGTTTTTGTCTGTTGGGGTTTCTGATACTGCCCATGGGATGGATGGTTTCCGTTGTCATGGCGCAAGATGAAACGATCGCAAGTGCTGCTTTTCTTCTGCCGTTGCTTCTGTTTCTGTCCGGCCGGCCGCGGAGCGCTTTGCTGTTTTGCGGATTAGGAGTGGTCAGCGCAAAGATTTTTATCATCCTGGAATATTGCACGCTGCTCGCCTTTTGCCCGAAAGACAAGCGTGTATCTGGCGCGGTGATCGGTCTCTTGCCAATCGCTATCGTCTACAGCGGGATATCGCTGCACCGCTTGCTTCATGGATATCCCTTACCATTGACCGATTTCCATCCAGACCCTTATTTCGGGACGAATTTCTGGATTGTGCTTGAAACCTATGGCGGGCTGAGCTTGTTGAAATATGGGCCTTATTCCGGTTTACTCGCGGGGCTCGCCTCTCTTATCCCAGCCTTCATTATCTTTGTGAAGGCAGAGCGGGATTGGGATAAAACACATGTTGTTGTCGCCGTCACGGCATCTCTGACACTCTTTCTGTCATTATTCTATCACGTTAATCCAGAATATTTCATAATGGTTTTTCCGCCGATGCTGGCTATTACGAGGAATTTTGTTGATGTGATTTATGATTTTCTTGTTTCGTTCCTCCCTTGGGCCGGCAAATTGTTCCAGGTTGCTCAGTTCAAGATAGGGCTGGAAGAAAACAAGGGTCGAGTGGTTGCTGTGGAAGTCTATTCGAAGCTCTTCCCAGTGTCTCCGGAATATTTGCTGGTTTCGACACAATTGTTATTTTCGATCATTACGCTTGCGCTCGCGTTCCGTTGGTGTTTGCGTTTATTCGAGCCTCCAATGAAACGATTGTGACTGTGTGTGTCACTCGGAATCAAGCAGCTTGCCTATAGTATTCCTCACTCATACAGACGCATGAGAGGGGCTATAGGCTTTTTTTGGCTTGATGCTGTGATGACCGAAGAAGGGCGCGGAAGTTAGAGCGCGGGAGTCGGTGATGGATGTTTCTCTTTGTATTACGACCCGCAATCGTCCAGAAGATCTGGCGGAATGTTTGAGGGTCGCTGGTGGCTCCTCTATCCCTTTGAAACAAATCGTCGTTTCAGATGACAGTACGGACCATCGCTCGCGCGACTTGGTGCGGGAACAGTTTCCAAAGGTCGATTATGTCGAGGGACCGAGAAAAGGGCTTGGTCCCAATCGCAACAGCGCGATCGCCGCGGCGCATGGTGACTGGATCTTATTCCTGGATGATGATGCGCGACTGGGCGTCGATTTTCTGAAAACTTTGGAGCCTTTGATTGCGGCCCATGCCGGAGAAAAGATCATTTATTCCGGTATCGAGGAGCAAATACGCGGGAAAATTTTTCCGCGTGATCAGAATTTTCTGGGATTTCAATCGCGGCCTTATCAAGCTGATGAGCCTTTGAACACGCTCGTCATCAATGCGGCTTTGTTTCCAGCGGAAGTTTGCAAGACGTTACTGTTCGATCCCCGTTTGATTTATGGTTATGATGAAGTGGATATAGCGTCACGAGCGCGTGCGGCGGGATGGAGAATTCTATTATGCCCGGAGGCGATCAATTTTCATTATCCCTCAGAGACAAACCGAGATTACTATAAGCCGCATACAGAATCAGCCCGCATCTATGTGACATTCAAGAAATACTACGGTGCACAGAGAAAGCCTCTTAAGGCGCTGGCATTTCTCGGTATCAGTTTATTGCACAGCTGCGCTCATCATTTGAAAACGGAAGGATTCAGGGGGCTCCTATCGGCCTTGGCCTTGCATCGTTCGGCATGGAAACAGATTAGCGCCTGGCAAGATGAGGTCAGGCAATAATATCCTTGATTAATAGGACGTATGAACAAAGATAAACGTCTTTATAATGTATTCGATGATAAAATCTTGTTCTGTTTCTGTGATATAAATATAAGTATATATTATATGTAGAAGGTTCGGTTCAACGGGTGGATCGGATTGGAATTATATGTTATCAGTGAACTGTCAAAAAGTTATGATTAAAAATGCAGATAAATATTTTCGTATTTATTTAATAAGAGAAAAATATTGCGTCTGATAAAGTTTGAGAGAGCTCATGGACATTTACAGCGATATGTCTGGCGAGTTGGCGAGCCATTATGGTTGGAGCGAATGATCCAAACGTCCACTCAATTCGAGAGGGTGCTAAAATCTGTCAAAACAAAGGGATGGATAGTGATTAATGATCATGGATCGTGTGTGGGATCGGTCTAAATGCTGAGACTCGGAACTTTATGCGATTTCGTTTAGTTCCTGTCACGGTCGCGACGTATTTTCATTAAGCGATCTTGAGAAGGGTAGAGATTTGAGATGTTAGGGTGGGCTTTTTTCCACTAAATCAATATCTTGTGGGCAGGCGTATCCTGAAATTTGTGGGTGAAATACCCGCATCTGACCATCCTCGATAGTGTTGGGGATGGATTTCAATGTTTGATGTTGCGATCAGTCGGACTATATAACGTTAAGTTGATGGTTGAGATTGTTCTGCGGGCTGTTGACAAGGGTGGCTAGCTCAGCAAAATAAAAAATTGTTTAATTTCTGTTGCTTAAAACTTGACCGCTTTTAAGAAAATAAAGTAATATATGCTGTATATATAATGTGATATTTTTATGGCATAAAATTTCCGCTTCGGCATAAAATTAAAGTTTAATATTATGCGCTTATCATTCTTTTCCTCATTTCCCTGCAGGATCTGCCACTCCTATCAGGATTTTGCCTTGGGAGCGCCCTCATTAGGTTGGTCGCATGGGAAAGGCTGGGTATCTTGTTGGTTTTTGCTCTTGGGTGCTGAATGTTCGATGGTCTTTTCGGGCAGGAGTGTTCGGGATCCATGCCGACCTCAAACTCTGCGCTGATCCCGCGTGTGGCGCGCGATGGTGATTTTCCGCTTTCCAATGCGCAGGCACGATTGTGGTTTTTTTGGCATCTGGAACCGCAAAGCGGTGCCTATGGTCTGTCGAGGTCTGCTCGGCTGAAGGGGCGTCTGAATGAGGTTGCCGTGCAGCAGAGCGTTGATGCTCTGGTTGCGCGGCATGAACTCTTGCGGACGACATTTGTCGAATGTGCCGATGGACGCGGTTTGCAACATATTCATGCTGTATTTTCGATACCGCTCGAAGTCATCGACCTCGGCGGATTATCCGAGGCGGATCGGGAGGCGGAGGCTCATCGGCTGGCGGCGGCCGATGCATCGGCGCCGTTTGATCTTACGACAGGTCCCTTGCTGCGGGTGAAACTGCTCCGGCTGGGGGATGAGGATCATATTCTTCTGGTGACGTTGCACCGCATTATCTCCGATCGTCAATCGCTGGATATCCTGTTCAACGAATTTGCGGTATTTTACGCGGCCTCTATCCAGGGGCATGAGCCGAGGCTGCCCGAACAGTCGATCCAATATGTCGATTACGCTGTTTGGCAACGGGCATGGCTGGAAGCCGGGGAGGGCGATCGCCAGCTTGCTTATTGGCGCGGAAAGCTTGGAGACGAGCAACCGCTTCTGGAACTCCCCTTGGACCATCCAAGACCTGCGGAGCAGAACGGCCGCGGAGCTATCCACCTCTTTGCGATTGATGGTGATCTGACTGAGCGATTGCGGCATATCGGTCAAAGCCGAAATGCGAGTCTGTCGGTGGTGCTGCTGGCGGCGTTCAATGGGCTGCTCTATCGTTATACAGGACAGCGCGATCTCCGGGTCGGTGTCCCGGTGACAAATCGCCATCGGCCCGAGACGAAAGATCTGATTGGATGTTTTGCGAACACGCTCGTCCTGCGGACGGAGCTTGATGGTCATTGGAGTTTTACGCGCCTCATTGAGGCAGTCCGTGACACCTTGCTGGAGGCTCGGGACTATCAGGATTTGCCATTCGAGCAGCTGGTGCAGGCCTTGCAGCCGGAACGAAGCCTCAGTCATAGTCCTTTGTTCCAGGTTCAATTCAATTCTGTTTCGCGGAGGGTTCCAGGCGAGCTCGTTGAACTGTCTGATCTTTTGATCGAAGGTGTCGCAGAAGCGAAGACGATGATAAGGGTCGATCTCTCGCTCGATATTGTCGAGACCGCGACGGGAAACGGAGAGCAGGAAGGACTTTCCTGCGGCTTGACTTATGCGGAAGATCTCTTCGATGCGATGACGATCGAACGTCTTGCATCGCATTGGCGACACGTGCTTGAGGCGCTTGCGGATGCGCCGGATCGCACGATCGGAAGTGTCGATATTCTGGACGCGGATGAGCGCAGACAAATTCTTGAAGAATGGGGCTGCGGGGAGAGTGTCCCGCAAAGCGGGAAATGTCTGCATGAGTTGATTGAGGCGCAGGTGCGGGAGCAACCCGATGCTGTCGCGGTCCTCTATGAGGGTCAGAGCTTCACCTATGGAGAATTGAACGCCAAGGCCAATCAATTGGCGCACCATCTGCGCGAGCTTGGCGTGGGACCCGATGTTCTGGTCGGGATTGCCGTCGAGCCGTCGCTTGACATGGTCATTGGCTTGGTGGGGATTTTGAAAGCGGGCGGCGCTTATGTGCCCCTTGATCCGAACTATCCCGAGGACCGCCTCGCTTATATGATCGAAAACAGCGGGATCGGGCTGCTGTTGACTCAGGAACCGTTGCTGGGCGCCTTTGGCTGGCTGGGTCGGGAACCAAAGCCTGGCATCGGATCCAATCCGATGATTTTCTGCCTTGACCGTGATTGGCTCAAAGTATCGGCCTATCCCACGGAGGATTTGCCGAATATCACCAATCCGCAAAATCTCATTTATTGCATCTACACTTCTGGCTCGACAGGAAGGCCTAAAGGCGCAGACAATTACCACGCAAGTTTTGTAAATCTCGTTGGCTGGTATTTCAGTGAGAGCGAGAGGGCACATCGAAAAGAAAGAGTGATTCTTGCCAGTTCACTGAGTTTCGATCTCACGCAGAAAAATGTGTTGGGGACGCTGGCCGCTGGCGGAACACTCATCGTCCCATTAGGGACGTTGATGGATACAGACCACTTCGTCGCAGCGTTAACACGGTTTAAGCCGACACGCTTGAATTGTACACCTTCAGCATATCACGTCATCTCAAAGTATGTGACGGAACACACGCTTTCCTTGGTGGTTCTCGGCGGGGAGCCTATTGACGCAACCTTAGCTGCGCATTTATCGAAACAAAATATCGACTTGATGAATTCGTATGGGCCGACGGAATGTGCTGATGTCGCCATATCTTATTTGAACGCGGCGGGTTCGGAACAAACCGATATTCCGCTGGGGAAGCCGCTTCCAAATATACAAATCTATATTTTAGATGCTGATCTCAATCTTGTTCCCGCTGGTGTTGCGGGTGAATTGTATATAGCGGGTATCAGCCTCGGGCGCGGATATCACGGGCGTCCCGATCTGACTGCGGAGCGTTTTATCGCCAATCCTTTTGCGAAGGAGACCGGGGCTCGGATGTACCGGACCGGAGACCTGGCGCGGTGGCGGTCCGATGGTAACGTGGACTATATTGGCCGTGTTGACCATCAGGTGAAGATCCGCGGATTCAGGATTGAGCTTGGCGAGATCGAGGCCGCCTTGCTGCGCTATGAGGGCGTGCGTGAGGCCATCGTTCTCGTGCGTGATGCTGCCGGCGGCAAGCAACTCATTGGCTATGTGGTGGGAGCGGATGAGCGGGGGGATCTCGAAAGCCGCCTTCGAAATCATCTGAAAAGTTCTCTCCCCGATTATATGGTGCCTGCACGGATCGTCGTGCTTGAGAAAATGCCTTTAACGGTCAATGGCAAGGTCGATCGCCAGCGGTTACCTGCGCCAAAACCTCTTATTGTTTCAGCGGGTTTCGCCACCAATCTGTCATCCACACAGAAGCTTCTGGTGGAAATCTGGCGCGAGGTTTTGGGGCTCGACGCGGTTCCAGCCGAGGTTAATTTTTTCGATCTTGGCGGAAATTCCTTGCAACTCATTGCCGTGCACGCCCAAATCGAATCCAAGTTGCAGCGCAAATTTCCTCTCGTCACGCTCTTTCAGCATTCGACCATCACGGACCTGGCTCATTTTCTCGATAACAAGGGGCAGGAGGTTTCGTCATCCATCGACGCCGCCCGGGCGCGTGCCTTGCAGCGGAGCCGGAGTCTCGGCAGATTCCAGCAAAAAGTGGGGAGGAAGACACCATAGATATCCGCAAGGGAGCTGTTTCGTACAATTCCCGGACATTTTTGCAAAATCCTATGGAAGAGCGGGTGGGAATCCCAGTGGAATTATCGAGGATATGTCTTTATATAGGAAAAGCACTGTCATGGCGGGGAACGGGAAGACTCGTGCAATGAAGTTTCTCTTTTCTCCAAGTAAACTTATATTTTGACTTCAGATACTTTATGTAAAAATGAAACTTATCAATAAAATCATTTGGGTCCTTTTTGAAGACTCACCGGAGGTGAGGCAGTGACGCAAGACGATGACCACCGCCTCGATGGAGCCGTTCTCCCCGAAGGGGCAGTTGCGATTATTGGGATTTCCGGCCGTTTTCCAGGCGCTTCCGATGTTGCAGGTTTTTGGCGCAATATCAAAGAGGGGCGGGATTGCATTGCGCATTTTCGGGACGATGAACTTGATGACACATTTTCTGCGCAAGTGCATGCGGACGCCAATTTCGTAAAGGCGCGGCCGGTCCTCGATAATGTCGATTTATTCGATGCTGGTTTTTTCGGCATGCATCCGCGTGAAGCGGCGTTGACAGATCCTCAGCACCGTCTGTTTCTTGAATGTGTATGGGAAGCTTTGGAGGATGGCGGCTATGATCCGTCAGCCTATCCTGAGCCGATCGGTATTTTTGCCGGTTGCACCATGAATACTTATTTCCTGAACAATGTCTGCGCTGACCGGGAGGTGATCGAGGATTTCACCAATAATTTTCAGCTCGGAAATTATTCGATGATGGTCGGGGCCGGCCAGGAGTTTATGGCCACGAAAGTGGCTTATAAGCTTGATCTGCGCGGCCCTGCGGTCAATATCGGCACGGCTTGTTCCACCTCGCTGACGGCTGTCGCTCAGGCCTGTCAAAGCCTCCTCTTATATCAAGCTGATATGATGTTGGCGGGAGGGTCTTCGATCAGTTTTCCGCAAATGCGCGGTTATCTTTATCAGGAAGGCGGCATGGTCTCGCCGGACGGATATTGCCGTCCTTTCGACATCAACGCAGCAGGCACAGTGTTTGGTAGCGGCGTCGGCGTGGTTTTGTTGAAACGGCTCGAAGACGCGGTTGCCGATGGCGATCAGATTTATGCTGTAATACGGTCCGCCGCTGTCAATAATGATGGGAGCGGAAAGGCTGGCTATACGGCGCCGAGCATCGATGGCCAGGCCGGAGTCATCCTTTCTGCTCATGCGACTGCAGGGATTAATGCGCGGTCGATCGGTTATGTGGAATGTCATGGAACTGCGACACCGCTTGGCGACCCGATCGAATTTGAGGGGCTTGTCAAGGCTTTTCGATTGACGACCGAAGATCGCGGGTTTTGTGCCCTCGGTTCGGCGAAAGCGAATGTTGGCCATCTCGATGCCGCAGCCGGGATTATCGGTCTGATCAAGGCAGTCATGACCTTGCGCGACAGCACAATACCGCCGCTTCTCCATTTTTCAGCTCCCAATCCGCAAATCGATCTCGCAGACAGTCCCTTTTTTATCAACAAGGAAACCTATGCTTGGCCGAAAGGTGACGAACCACGCCGGGCGGGCGTGAGCGCCTTTGGTGTCGGCGGGACCAATGTTCACGTCATCCTTGAGGAAGCACCTTTACCGGTCCAAAGCCCTGCAACGGTCACGAATGGCGTTTACACTCTGCCTCTGTCCGCCCGGAGTTCACTGGCGCTCGAGCAGATGAAGCTTCGGCTTGCTGATCATTTGGAATCAGCTCCTGATCTCTCGCTTGATGATGTCGCATATACATTACAGGTTGGGCGGCGTCGGTTCGATCATCGCACGGCCCTTGTCTGTCACGATCTGTCAGATGCCATAGTGAAATTGCGGGCCAAGGGGGGAACGCTAAAAGAAACGCTTGCTGTCCCAAATCCTTCCTTAGCATTCATGTTTCCAGGGCAGGGGACCCAATATGCGGGCATGGGCCAGGCTCTCTACGATAGTCAGCCGGGTTTTCGTGAAATCATTGATCAGGGCGCGGATTTTCTCGCTCCCCTTCTCGGTGCTGATCTCCGTGATGTGCTTTATGGATCTCGACCCGCGGATGAGGAAGATCCGCATCCGATCCGCTCGACGTTGTTTGCCCAACCGGCGCTTTTCCTTGTTCAATATGCAACGGCTCATCTCTTCACAGGCTATGGCTTCCAACCCAATGTGATGATTGGCCATAGTATTGGTGAATTCGTAGCCGCGACTCTTGCGTCGGTTTTGACATTCGAGGAGGCGCTCGGGTTTATCGCGGAACGGGCGCGCCTGATGCAAAGCATGCCCACCGGCGCCATGCTGAGTGTGCGATTGCCGGAAATGGATTTGAAGGCGATTCTGCCGCGCGAACTTGATATAGCCGCGGTGAATGCACCGGAGCTTTGTGTCGTTTCTGGTCCTACTGCAGAAATCGATGCTTTTGCCACGCTGCTGGCGCAACGGGATATTGTTGCGCGACAACTCCACACATCGCATGCGTTTCATTCCCGCATGATGGACCCGGTCGTGGCGTCCCTGAAAGACACTGCGTCACGCATACACTTTCAAGAACCTAAGATCGCCTATGTGTCTTGTATCAGTGGGCAATGGATAACCACTGAAGACGTGACATCACCCCTATACTGGGCGGAGCATTGCCGGCGTACGGTCCGTTTTGCCGATGCTCTCCAGACAATGCGGGAGAGAGGCAATCCGGTTTTGCTTGAAGTGGGTACGGGCCAAACCTTGACCACGCTCGCCAATCAAGCTGCCGCCAAGCGGAAAAAGGAAGAGCAGGATCAAAAAGGGACGCTTCTTCGCGGTGCTATCTCTTCGTTGCCAGACGCATCGCGCGGTGTCGATGATGTGACGGCATTGTCCGAAGCCGTCGCCAAACTGTGGATGGAAGGGTGCGAACCCGATTGGGCCTCGGTGAATGCTGGGCCTTGCCGGCGCGTGTCTTTGCCGACTTATCCATTTGAACGCAAAAGCCATTGGATTAAGGCGCCACAATCTCAGTATAGGATGCACGAAGGTCTGCCACCGGTGGTTGAAGAGCAAGGGGTTGAGCCTTCCGGATACCCCCTTTCTTCCTATCCTTTACAATCTCATATTCCGATAAATACTGATTTTATGCCTTCTCAGAATATTTTGAAGAGTTCCACGGAGCCGACGATGAATATGGTGACTAATCCGCGCGCTGACGGCACCTCGCGCATTCATCGTCTTACCGATAAGATCGTTGAAATTTTTGACGCCCTTTCCGGGGATCAGATCGGCGAGACTGATTATGGCACGAGCTTTCTCGAGCTTGGTTATGATAGTCTGTTTTTGGCGCAAGTCGCGACGCAAGTGCAGAAAACCTTCGGTATCAAGGTCACATTCCGGCAATTGCTGAATGATTTCCCTACCGTTCAAAGCCTTGTCGCGCATCTTGATGAGATTGTGCCTCCTGATCCCGTCGTTGAGCAGATAGCCCCTCGTCCCATTCTTGCTGCGACCTCGGTGGCTCCAATGAGTCCATCTCCCATACCTTTGCAGACGGAGAGCGTGCAGACTCCCGCGGGTCTTGAAGGTCTGTTCCGGGAGCAATTGCATGCGATGCAATTGCTGTTGTCGCAGCAATTGCAGGTCTTGCAAGGGGGAACGGCGAGCGGGCTCGGCGTAGCCGGGCCAAATGTTTCTGCGAATGTTTCTTTGGCCCCTGCGGGCTCCTCCATTCCTTCAGTCTCCCCAAAAGCTGCGTCGAAAGCGTCAAAGGATGACAAAGTCAGTGAGGAAGGCGAGACATCTGCGCGCTTCAAAATCTACCGTCCTGGGACGACGACACATTCCGACGATCTGACTCCGACACAAAAAGCTTTCATTGACGATCTCGTCAAACGCTATTCGGCCCGTTCACACGGTTCGAAGGACATGAC
Source organism: Beijerinckia indica subsp. indica ATCC 9039 (assembly GCF_000019845.1). Taxonomy (NCBI): domain Bacteria; kingdom Pseudomonadati; phylum Pseudomonadota; class Alphaproteobacteria; order Hyphomicrobiales; family Beijerinckiaceae; genus Beijerinckia; species Beijerinckia indica. Next base: position 956,594 of record NC_010581.1, read on the forward strand.
GCAGGCCTATCGTCCGGTCCTTGCCGATCCTCGCGCCGCCAACGGCTTTCGGCAGGAATGGAAGGAAATGGTCTATCCGGTCGTTTGCGCCCGTTCCAAGGGTTCAAAGATCTGGGATGTCGATGGCAACGAATATGTCGATCTCGTCAATGGCTTTGGCCAGACGGCTTTCGGTCACGCGCCTGATTTCGTGCTCGATGCGGTCAGCGAGCAGATGAAACTTGGTTTCGCGATTGGTCCTCAGACACCGCTGGCCGGCGAAGTGGCAACGCTGTTTACGGAAATGACCGGCAATGAACGCGTCACTTTCTGTAATACCGGTTCCGAAGCGGTCATGGCGGCGATGCGTGTCGCGCGCGCTGTGACGGGACGCGATCGGGTCGTCGTTTTTAACGGCGCCTACCATGGTCAATTCGACGAGGTTCTGGTCAAAGGTGCGAGCCGGAATGCGTCGCCGCGCGCCTTGCCTGTCGCTGCGGGCATTCCACGAGGCTCCGTCGAGAATATGGTCGTCTTGCCTTATGCGACGCCGGAAAGTCTCGAATGGATCCGGCAGAATGCGGATGATCTCGCGGCGGTGGTCATCGAGACCGTGCAGAGCCGTCATCCCGCCTTCCAGCCCAAGGCCTTCATCGAGGAAATTCGTGCAATTACCGAAAAATCGGGAACGGCGCTGGTCTTCGATGAGGTTGTGACCGGATTCCGCGTTCACCCCGGCGGAATGCAAGCCCTCTTTGGTATTCGTGCCGATATGGCGACCTATGGCAAAGTCGTCGGCGGCGGCATGCCGATCGGAGTCCTCGCTGGTAAATCCCGGTTCATGGATGCGCTCGATGGAGGGCAATGGCGCTACGGCGACGATTCCTTCCCTGAAGTCGCGCCGACCTTTTTCGCTGGTACTTTCGTGCGCCACCCGCTGGTTTTGGCCGCCGCCAAAGCCGTCCTCTTGCATCTCAAGGCGGCGGGTCCGCAGTTACAGGAAAATCTGACGGCGCGTACAGCCAACCTTGTGGCTCGCATGAATGCCGAACTTGAACGGCGCGGGATCGCCACGCGGGTCGAAACATTCAGCAGCTTCTTCTACATGAATTTCAGCTCGGAAGACCATCTGGCCACGCTGCTATTCATTCATATGCGGCTCCTTGGCGTTCATATTCTTGATGGCTTCCCCGGCTTCCTGACAACAACCCATAGCGACGCCGACATCGAACATATTTTCACGACTTTCTGCGCGAGCCTGGAAGCTGTGCAGAAGGCGGGTATTCTGGTTGGTTCCAGCGCGAAGCCTGCGGTGGCTCTGTCACCGGCCTTATCGGCGCCCGCTTTGCCGGCCGACGTGCCGTTGACGGAACCGCAAAAAGAGATCTGGCTGGCTGCTCAGTTAGGCGATGCAGCATCCTGCTCCTTCAATGAATCGGTCAGTCTCGATTTCAAAGGGCCTCTGAACGAGAAAGCTTTGGCGCTATCGCTGGACGATGTCATTGCTCGTCATGAGGCTTTGCGCGGCTCCTTTGGCAAGACCGGTGAAAATCTGCATATAGCGCCGCAGCTTGTGATCCCCCTCCAGCATCTGGATTTCAGCGCACAGCCGGACCCTGTGTCGGCTTTGCATGATTGGATTGACGAGGATGCGCATACGCCTTTCGACCTTGCGGAAGGTCCCCTGGTTCGTACTGGCCTGATCAAGCTTGCGGCCGAGCATCATGTCTTGGTTTTCACGGCTCATCACATCATTTGCGATGGCTGGTCAGCGAATGTGATCATCAATGATCTCGCGGCCTTTTATGCGGCGCGCAGTGAAGGTCTGGATGTGGGTTTGCCCGCTGCCATGCCCTTCAGACGCTATGCCTTGAATGAAGCTGCGAAGAGAGAAGGGTCGGCTGCAACCGAGGCCTATTGGCTTGATCAATATAAAACCATTCCCGAAGCGTTGGATCTCCCATTCGACCGGCCGCGTCCGGCGCAGAAGTCGTTCAGGGGCGCGACTTATAGCGATACGATCGAGGAAAGCATCTATCGGGGTGTGCGGCAGGCTGGTGCCAAACAAGGCTGCACTTTGTTCACGACGCTTTTCGCCGCGTTCCAAATTTTGATCGGCAAACTGACCGACCACAGTGAAATTGTGATCGGTGTCCCAACTGCCGGGCAAAGCTTGCTGGATGATGAAATCCTTGTCGGGCATTGCGTGAATTTCCTGCCGATCCGTGACTCACTCGATTATGGCAAGACTATTGCCGATCATTTGCAAAATGTTCGGCGTGTCACGGGAGAGGCGTTCGATCATCAGGATTTCACTTTCGGCACCCTGGTCAGGAAGCTCAACCTGCGTCGCGACCCGCGGCGTCTGCCACTGACCTCGATTCAATTCAATGTGGAAAAGCTCGGCGAAAACGCGAATTTTCCCGGTCTTTCCACCAATATGTCACCGAATGCCAAAGCCTTCGTCAATTTCGATCTCTTCATGAATGTCATCGAATCCGACAAAGGATTACGGATCGATTGTGACTACAGCACTGATCTCTTCGATGAAGCGACAATCGCGCGTTGGGTTGGCTATTTCCGGACGCTGCTTGTGTCCATGACGCGTGATCTGACGCAAACGCTCGCCAAGGTCTCGCTGCTCTCGTTGGAGGAGCGCAACTGGCTCGTGACGACCTTGAACGAGACCAGGGCCGAACCTGATTTACGTCCAGTTCCCGAGTTGATTGCCACCCAGGTGGCAAAGACGCCAGACGCGGTCGCCGCTGTTTTCAACAATGTTGCGCTGACCTATCGGGAACTTGATGAAAGGGTGAACCAGCTCGCGGGGATTGTACGCGCCCAAGTGCCAGGTGAGGGCCGCCGCATCGGTCTCGCCGTTGAGCGGTCACTCGATATGTTGGTGGCTTTGATTGCGATCATGAAAGCGGGTCATGCTTATGTGCCTCTCGATCCGCATCATCCGGCCGCGCGTCTCCAGCTGATCCTGGATAAAGCCGATGTATCCGCACTGATCTGCGAAAACGATCACATTGCGACGCTTGCGGGATCCTTACCCGTGATACGTCTTGACGCTTCTCGCGGACCTTCAGTCATGGATGCGAACCTGCCGCCAGTGAATGTGGATTCGAGCTGCTATATCCTGTTCACTTCTGGCTCCACGGGTACACCGAAGGGCGTTGAAGTCACGCATCGCTCGCTGGCCAATCTGGTCTGGTCGATGGTCGCGGCTCCTGGCTTCAAAGCGGGTGATGTGATCGTTGCCGCCACCACGATTTCCTTTGATATTGCGGCTTTTGAACTCTATGTGCCGTTGATCGTCGGTGGCACCGTCGTCATCGCGAGCCGTGATGACATCAAAGGTGGCTTCGGATTTGTGTCTCTCGTCGAAAAGACGCACGCAACGGTCATTCAGGCGACACCGACCTTGGCGCGGATGCTGCTGGAAGCAGGACTGACGCCACGTTCCGATTTGAAGGTGCTGTGCGGAGGTGAAGCCTTGCCGCGCGACCTTGCGAATGCGCTTCTTGAAAATCAAGGCGAGCTTTGGAACGGTTATGGACCGACCGAAGCGACGGTTTATGCGTCGACGGGCAGAATCTTCCCTGGGACGGGACCGGTTTCCATTGGTGAGCCTGTCTATAATACGCAATTGCACGTTCTGGATAGTCATCGGGAGCTCGTGCCCGTCGGGGTCACAGGCCAATTGTATATTGGAGGCATGGGACTAGCGCGGGGTTATTTTCAGCGTCCAGAACTAGACGCCGAGGCCTTCTCGGTCTTCGCGGTGGGCGATGGTGCGCCGCAGCGCTACTACCGCACGGGCGATGCCGTGCGCCGCTTGCCGGATGGAAGCATTGAATATCTCGGACGTCTCGATCAGCAGATCAAGTTGCGGGGATATCGTATCGAATTGGGTGAAATCGAGAGTGTCATGCGGCAATCTCCTGGTGTCCAGGATTGTGCCGTGGCCGTCTATACACCAAAGGATGGTTTGCCGCGTCTCGTCGGTTATTATGTGCCGACTGTTGATCAGCAGAAGGTTCCGACGTCAGAGTTGACCGCTTATGCGGGGGGCCACCTTCCGGACTATATGGTGCCGAGCCTATGGATTGCGATCGAGAAATTTCCGCTGACGCCGAGCGGTAAACTCGATCGAAAGGCCTTGCCCCAACCCGAAGCCGGCACTTACACGGAAAACCGGGTGATCACACCTCCGACGACGCCACTCGAAACGCAACTCGTCGCGATTTGGAAGGCAATCCTCAAGGATGAAGAGATTGGCATTCACGATAATATCTTTGCCTTGGGTGCCGACTCCATTCGAATTTTCCGCATCGCCGTGCGTATGCGTGAGGAGAACATCAATCTCTCGGCGGCCGATCTGATGCAGCATCCGACGATTGCGGAACTGGCGGAAGTCGCGGCTCACACGACAGTGAGTGGGAAACCGAAATCTCCCTCTTTGGCAAGTTTCAGGCGTGGAAATAATAATACCGCTGGAGCTGCTCGATGAGTACTTCACTGTCTCCTGAACTGAAGCAAGAGGACGGCAAGGGTCCATCAGAACCGCTGTTGTTTCCATGTTCTTCATCGCAAGAAAGATGTTGGTTTATAGACGCCTTGAGCCCAGGGACATCGGCGCTTAACGTCGCCCTGCGTTGGGAGATCAAAGGCCGTTTCAGCCGGGATACTGTCGAACAGGCTTTTCAAAAAGTCATTGACCGGCATGAAATCCTGCGCACCCGCTTTCTCGTGAAAGACGGTGCGCTCTTTCAGGAAGTCGCGCCTCATTATCAATTCAAGCTGACGGTCATTGATCTCACCATCCATCCGGAAGAGAAAAGGCTTGACGAAGCCCTGGCGCTTGGCGCTCGCGAAGCGCATCTGCCCTTCGATGTCGCAAATTTGCCGCTCATTCGAGCAAGTCTGCTCATGCTCTCGCCGACGCATGCCATCATCCTGGTGGCTATGCATCAAATCGTGTTTGATGGTTCGTCGATCCGCATCCTTGCCAATGATTTTGCGACATTCGCCGAGGCGATTGACGCGCATAAGACGCCGGATCTTCCCGAACTTCCGCTGCAATATGGCGATTTCTCCCTTTGGCAGAAAGAATATTTCTCTAGCGAAGGATTCGAGACAGAAGCTGCTTTTTGGAAAAAGCAGCTTGCTGGAATGCGCTATTTCGAGATTCCGTCCGATTATAAGCGTCCACCGCTGCCAACGACCAATTGCGAGATTTTAGCATCGGTCCTTCCTGGTGATCTCGGCAGTAAAATCGAGGAAACGGCGCGGAACTATAATGTGACGCTGTTCAGTCTGGGCTGTGCAATCATTGGTGCGACGCTGCATCGCTACACGGGGCAGAACGAAGTCATCTTCGCGACGCAGATTGCCAATCGGGACGAGCCAGAACTCGAAAATATGATTGGTATTTTTATCAATAATATTGTGATGCGTCTGAATACGAGCGGCGATCCGACGTTTCGGGAATTCGTTGGAAATGTAAACAAAGTCGTCCAAAACTCTCTCATTCACCGGCGTATGCCGTTTAATAAGCTTGTCGAGCTTCTCAATCCACCTCGTGATCCGAGCCGTTTGCCGCTCATCTCCGTCAGTTTTACGGTCTTGTTTGACGTCATGGAAAGCAAGCGTTACGGCAATTTCGAATTAATAGGGCAGCCATCGCTTTCCGCAGGAACAGTTTACGATTTCAACTTCTTTCTTGTTCATTGGCCGAGCGGCTGGCGCATGGCCGTGGAATATAACAAGGATCTGTTCGATCGTGCGACAGCTCAGGGCCTGTTAGATTTTCTGGTCAAAACTTTCGAGCTCATCATCCAGCGTCCGCAAGATCATTTGTCGGTGCTGCAACCACCCTTGCGCGAGACTGCGAAAATATTGCAGGCCGCCGACGAGCGTTTCACCGATCTCAACGAAGCGCTGTTGCGTCATTCAGATGTTGGTGACGTTGTCGTTGTCCCGCATGCGAGTGCCTCCGGTAACCCTCGTGCCTATGTCTATGTCGTGCCCTCCATGGGGTCACCCACCCCTCTGGAAACTCTTCCCAAAAAGCTTCTTGATTATGTGGCGCGGACGCTTCCGGGAATAGAACAACCGGAGGGCATCAGTATTCTGCTGACTTTGCCGCGATTGGCGGATGGGTCGGTGAATTTTGCGGCATTGCCGCAACCGTCTCCGGCTTCTGCTTCCGTGGAACCCGTCTCTCACGCAGCCGAATATGACGGTGCTCAGGGCCTGATCGAAGCCAAGCTCGCCTCGATCTGGGAAGACGTCTTGAAAGTCAAAAATGTCAGGCCGGATTCAAATTTCTTCGAGCTTGGCGGCCACAGTCTTCTTGCCGTGCGGATGATGGTCCAGGTTGAACAAACATTTGGGACAAAGCTCGATATATTGACCTTGTTCCAATCGCCGACCATACGCCAATTCGCCAAACATTTATCGCTTCCTGAAAAGCCTGATGATCATTGGACCATTGTTTCGATTCAGCCTGAAGGCGATAAAATACCGATCATCATCATCAATAATACGATGCGATATTACAATCTCGCGCGGATGATCGGCAGTGATCGGCCGATGATTGGCATACAATTAGAAGATATGACTGGCTCGCGGCCTGTGTCCGGCCGCAGTTTGAGCGATATTGCCTCGGATTACATCGCTCCAATAAGAGCAGCGCGACCGCATGGACCCTATATTCTGGGGGGATTATGTGTGTCCGGGTCGATCGCCTATGAGGTGGCGCATCAGCTTCGCCAAGCTGGCGAATCCGTGCCGCTCGTCATCATGGTCGACAATTGGGTGACGCCACATCTGAAATTTTTGCCCCGTTTCCTTTATGGGCTTGAATTTAAAATAAATTACATGCTCGAGGATTGGGGTCGGTTGCGCCGGGGTGAGGAGAATATTTCGCAAATTCTTGTGAGATATCAGAAACTCCGTAAGTCAGGGCTGCTGCATCTTGCTGCCGCCTTGCGGCTCATTCCGAAATTGCCGCCTAGACCCGATGATGAAACGGCGAAACGGCTGGAACAGAACTATCTCAGTTTCTATCCTCATTTGATGACTGCGCGTGCCTATTATACGCCGCCTCGCACGAATGATCATGTCGTCGTATTGGAAAGCGACGAGACAGCGGCTTATTTTTCCGATCCATTGTTGGGCTGGGATACTGTCGCCAAAGGAAAATTGGATGTCTGGCGGATCCCTGGCCTCCATGAAGAGATCTTGTATGATGAAGGTGCGCGTCTCATCGCGGACCATTTGCGGCCGGTTCTGGCCGATGTGGATAGCAAATATCCCCGCAGGTGAGGCGGCGATATGCACAAGACGAGAGCATTGGACATCCAAGATAAAACGTGTCCGATGCCTCAGTCATTTGAAAGCAAGATTGATTTAAAAGAAGTATCGACTTTTATCGTTCTAAGAAGAGGCCTCGCGCTTGGTTCCGGAGAGGCTCAGATCCAATCGAAGTAACCCATAAATTATTCTTTGGGCTCGGCTCTGCTCTTTAAACCGGAAAGCCAGCATGCGTTTCCTAGCCTTTTTTATCGCTATTATGGTCGCATTGGTCGTTGGTAATCTCCTCTTTGATAATGCGTTCCGACGTCTCGCGCAGGCCTCCTATCTTTATGTCAGTGATCAGTTTCCGAACGGTGTGACGGGTCCCTTTTCGGTCGCCTCCGTGACGTTCCAAATGGCATCGAAGGAAGCCGATGGGCGGATCATCACGACCCAATTGTGGTATCCGACCAAGGGCGGTGATAGTCCTGACCCGCCAGTGAAAGACGTATCGTTATCAGTGGAACAGGACTGCGAAAAGCTCGTCGGTTCCTTGGCACTCGCGGACGCCCCGTCTCCTTTCGGCCTGCTTCTCTACGCGCCGGGTAATGGCGGTAACAAATTGGAAAACCGGGCTACATCGGAATTCCTGGCCAGTCATGGTTATCTCATCCTCGCATTGGAGGATGGTCCTGCCATCCCGCTGGAATTCGGTTCGGCGGAACGCCTGCGTGAAACGATCCGGCTTGGAGCAGAAAAAGCCCAGAGGGATGCACAAGCTGCATTTCAAACACTCGATCGTTTCACTCAATGCGCACGAGAAAAGTGGGCAGGACAGGTTACCTTCGACCATATTGGTTTCTTTGGCTTTTCTCTTGGCGGCAGCACAGCCGCGCAAGCTGCCATCGACGATCCGCGCATTGCCTCCGCAGTCAATCTGGACGGCTGGCTGTTTGGTCCCGCTGCTGATGGAAAAATAGAAAAGCCCTATATGGCTCTCCTAACCGATGATGTTGATCTGCATTCCAATGCGCTCCGAAAGTCTTTGGCATCTCTTAATCCAGCCATTCATTACCAGGCTGATCTCGACGCCCATTTCGCGCATATGCAGGCGGTTTTGACGAACCGGCCTGGCAATTATGGATTCTGGATTCACGGCGGCGATCACCAGAGTTTTAATGATAGCCTTTTGAAACAGGCATCCTCTCATTTCTGGTTCCGAGGCGAGGCCACGCGGATCAAAACTGCCAAGGATGCCTATCTTCTCGCATTTTTCGATACGACAGTGAAAGGATTACCACCTTCCCCGCTTCTGACACAGAATCCTTCACCCTATCCGAAGGTTGAGGTTCTGAAGGATAATCGACAGTGGGGGGATGCGATCGCCAGCGCTCCAATACAATCGGAACTCGGTTCAAAGTGAAAAATCTGCCAGCGACGTGAGGCCTCCGCATCGTCACGCAAGCGCAGCAATTGGGCTGGTTCCCCGGGCTTTAAGGACACATCGAAGGAATCGAGGGGGATGGACAGCCCTCCGCCGAGCGCTTTGACGAAAGCCTCCTTGCGTGTCCAGGCCTGAAAGAATGCGCGCGAGCGATCGGCGGGTGGCAAGGCTGCAAGGTCGGCGCATTCGCGCGGTGAAAAACAGTGTCCGGCGATATCTTCTTCCAGGGGACGGATGTATTCGATATCAACGCCGATATCATGGCCGATTGTTACACCAAGCGCCGCCAGGCCTTCCGAATGGCTGAGATTGAAAGTAAGGCCGCTGGCTGTTTGTCCAGCAAGGCTTGGTTTGCCTTGAGCGCCATAGGCAAAACAAAGGCTGGCGGGCGTTTCATGGGTATAAGAGGCTAATCTCTCCCGTAATCCCCCTCGCGCGGTAATGAACCGTCTCGCGTGGCGTCCGTGGACGAAGCGTTCGACCCGGGCTTTTTCATCATCACTGAGAAAAGCATAGAGGCGAGCGCGTTCCTTTGAGTCTATGTCGAGCGACCAAGTCCATAAATCGATTGCGTCTGGATGTGGCGGGCACGCGGTCATGACAAAGGACAGTCGCTAGGGTGTTTTGTTCATCTCTATCATCACGCGAGACGCCAGAAGACCGTCTCGCGTGATGATGTTTTGATGTGTCATCTTATCCATCGGTCATAGGCAATGACCGATGGACCATTCTTGCGTCATATTTCGCGACCCTTGCTATTAGCCGAGTGAACGCTCGGCAATATCCTTGACGTCTGGTGAGAGACCCGAGACGGAGGCGACCCGGCGCAGCGCAGCTTCCGCCAAACCCTGCCTTTTGGTTTCAAGCGAGCGCCAACTCCGGAAGGCGGCGAGCAGCCGCGCGGCGACTTGTGGGTTGATGGAATCGAGTTCGAGGACGATGCCGGCCAGGAAATCATAGCCGCTGCCGTCGGCGGCATTGAATTGCGTCTGGTTGCCGGTGGCAAATGCGCCGATCAAGGAGCGCGTCCGGTTGGGATTATGGAGCGAAAAAGCCGCATGCTGCATCAAGCTCTTGACCCTCGCCAGCGTTTCCGGTTCGGGGATCGTCGCCTGCAGGATAAACCATTTGTCGATGACCAGGGCCTCGCTGGCATGGGTGGCGTAAAAGGCTTCGAGAGCCTTTTCCCGTTCCGGGCCAGCATGGGCTGTCAAAATCGAAAGTGCGGCGATCTTGTCGGTCATTGTCGTCGCGCTTTCGAATTGCTGCAGCGCGAGCGGCAGGCCTTCCTCTGGGTTTCCGGCACAGAAGAGATCGAGCGCAGCATTGCGCAAGGCGCGCCGCCCGGCGGCCGTGGCATCCGGGGAATAGGGGTCCTTGCTCGTCAGGGCCTGATAGGTCTGTAACAGATTGGGTTTCAACCCTTCGCCAATGGCCTGACGCAAGGCCTTGCGAGCGCCATGGATCGCGTCCGGATCGACATTCTCACCGATTTCCCGCGCGAGATCGGCTTCCCCTGGCAAGGTAATGACCTGTGCGATGAAGGCGGGGTCGGAGCTTTGTTCGAGCACGCGCAGCAAGGCATCGATGAAGGCCTCGTCATAGATGGGTTTGCGTCCGGACCGCACCACTTCGACCGCATGCAGCAATTGGCGCGTGGCATAGGTCTGCGCCGCCTGCCAGCGATTGAACGAATCCGTGTCATGGGCGACGAGGGTTAGAAGATCGGCCTCGCTCGATGAATTGCCGAGACGGACCGGCGCCGAGAAACCGCGCAGGAGCGAGGGGACGGGGCGCGTGGGAACGGATTGGAAGACGACGCGTCGGCGCGTCGTGGCGAGCTCGATGACGCCGCGGGCGAGCTCGTCCTCGCTGGCTTGATCAGACCCGCCGGCTTGCAGCGCGATCGGTGCGCCGTCGCTCGCGATGAGACCGAAGGCGATGGGAATGAGAAAAGGCTGTTTGGTGTCTTGGCCGGGCGTCGGCTTACAGCTCTGCGTGAAATCGAGCGTCAGGGTCTGGGCTTGCTTATCATAAGCGGATTCGACCTCGACGTGCGGCGTGCCTGATTGATGATACCAAAGGGAAAATTGAGTGAGATCGCGCTTTGCCGCCTCGGCGAAACAGGCGATGAATTCCTCGATAGTCGCGGCCGTGCCGTCGTGGCGGGCGAAATAGAGATCCATGCCTTTGTGGAAGGCTTCGTCGCCAATCAGCACTTTCAGCATGCGGATCAGTTCCGCGCCTTTTTCATAGACGGTCGCGGTGTAGAAATTATTGATTTCGAGATAGGTATCCGGCCGCACATTATGGGCGAGCGGGCCCGCGTCCTCGGGAAATTGCTGTGACCGCAAAGTGCGGACATCAGCGATGCGGCGCACCGCGCGCGAGCGCATATCAGCGGAAAATTCATGATCGCGATAGACGGTGAGCCCTTCCTTCAGGCAGAGCTGGAACCAGTCGCGGCAGGTGATGCGGTTGCCGGTCCAATTGTGGAAATATTCATGCGCGATGACGGCTTCTATCTGCGCATAATCCGTATCGGTCGCGGTTGCGGGTGAGGCCAGGACATATTTGTCATTGAAGACATTGAGGCCTTTGTTCTCCATCGCGCCCATGTTGAAATCCGACACGGCGACAATGTTGAAAACATCGAGATCATATTCGCGGCCGAACACCTCCTCGTCCCAGGCCATCGAGCGTTTCAGCGCATCCATGGCATAAGTGGCGGAGGTTTCTTTGCCGGGCTCTACGTAAATGCCGAGCGCGACATCGCGGCCGGAGCGGGTGACGAAACGATCGTGGATCGAGCCTAAAATTCCGCCGACCAAAGCGAAGAGATAGCAGGGTTTTGGGAAGGGATCGTGCCAGATGGCGAAATGGCGGCCGGTTCCTTCGATCGTGCCGCTTTCGATGCGGTTGCCATTGCCGAGCAGGACCTGCGCCTCGCGAAAATCGGCCTCAATGCGCGTCGTGTAAACACTGAGAACATCCGGGCGATCAAGGAAATAGGTGATACGCCGAAAACCTTCCGCCTCGCACTGGGTGCAATAAGCGGTGCCGGAGCGGTAGAGGCCCATGAGCCTCGTATTGGCGGTTGGGTCGATTTCCGTCTCGATTTCGAGATGAAAGGGCTCCTGGGGCGGCGTTTCAAGGCGTAATTGATCGGGCGTCAGGAACAGACCCGAGGAATCGATCTGCGCGCCATTCAGCAGGACATATTTGGCTTTGAGATCATCGCCATCGAGAATGAGGGGAGCACCAGGCACGCCTTTCGGGTTGGGACGAAGAGAGAGCTTGGATTGCACCCTCGTGGCCGTCGCATGCAGCTTGATATCGAGCTCGACGCGATCGATCAGATAATCCGAGGGCCGATAATCGGCGAGGCGAACGGGTTGAGGGATGTCTGTACGCATGAAGGCCTCGATGGGAAACAAGTCGCTCGGGACGCGCCAAGATTGGCAGGGTGGCGTGGATCATAGGCTTTCGACGCGCCTGGTCAAAGCCTGCTCTTGACCTTGGCCTTTCTCCTGATCACCCTCTCGGGATAAAGGTCTGACGGACTCGATTCCGAACTCCACTCGCAAGAATGATCGCAATAAGGGAGAGACGAGCATGGTTGGAGCATATCCAGGGTTGATTCGCGTGTGCGGAATCTTATTGCTGGAATTGGGTCTCCCATTGCCGGCCTCGGCGCAAGAATTGCCGCTTCAAAAAGTCGTCGAGAGCGTCGAGATTGATGCCGCGCCCGAAAAGGTGTGGTCCGTCGTCGGCACTTTCCACGATATGAGTTGGCTGCCTGGAGTGGTCAAGACCTCGGGAACGGGCGGTAATACGCCCAAAGAGGCGAAACGGACCCTTGCATTTGGCAGTGGCGCGACGATCGAGGAAGAGCTGACCCATTATAATGCCGCGGGGCTCACCTATTCCTACAGGATCGTCCAAGTCGATCCGAAGGTCCTGCCGGTCACGCATTATACATCGACCCTCACGGTGCTGGCGCCTGAGGCTGGCGGCAAGACCAAGCTGGAATGGGAGGGGGCTTTCGCACGTGCTTCCACCGAAAAGGAGCCGCCGCCCGAGTTCAATGACGCCGCTGCGGTCAAGGCGGTGACGGCGGTCTATCGCGCCGGGCTCGAGAATGTGAAGAAAAAGAGTGAAATCTCGAAATGAACAATTTCGGCGTCGGCGACATCCTCTGACAAGAACAGATTAAAGGATCGGACGCGATTCGATGGGACCGTCTGAATTCTCGAGCGAGGCCTGCTCCGCACGGCGGCGTCTCAGCCTCGCGGCCATGACGCCTCCTACGCCCAAAGTCGCCACTCCAAACAGGATCAGCACGAGGGAGGCGGAGAGGCCGATCAAAGGGCTTTGCAGCAAGGAGGCGCTCAAAGTCGCGCCGATGATCATGAGGGCAGTCACAACATTGACGCCGCCGATCGCCCTAGCGCGCAGGGCTTTTTCGGCATTGGCCTGAATCATGGCGAAGAGGGGGACCACGAACAGTCCGCCCGAGAGGGCAAGCGCGATGACGTCGAAGGCGAGACGCAGGCCGAGACCTTGACCGAGAAAATCCACAAGGTTGATCGTCTCCTCGGTTGCGGGCAGGCTCAAAGTGGCAAAACCCAGATCGATGAGGAAGATCGCCATGCCGAAGGCCGCCGGCGCCACGAAGCGCAAGGGTGGCCTGCCATGGGCCAGCAGTGCTGCGAAGATCGAGCCGAGGCCGATGCCTAAGGCAAAGAGAGCGGTGATCGCCGTCTCGACGTCGAGACCCCCGCCGAGCTTATGCCGAATGATGGTTGGCACGAGGGAAACGGCGACAGCGGCATTGACCCAGAACCAGGAAATCGCCAGCCCACCGAGCCAGAGTTTGGGACTGGCGCGCAGCACAACAAGCAGCGCTCTGGTCGAGACGAATGGATTGCGGTGAATAGTAAGATGGGGATCGGCCGCGCCGGTCGAGGGGATAAAGAGGCTGGTGACGAAACAGGCCGTCGCTATCGCCAGCAATTGCAAGGCGATGGTTTCAGGGTCGCGGCCATGCGCGGCGGCAAAACCGCCGAAGGTCAGGCCGAGCAGGATGGCGAGAAAGGTCGCCGCTTCGATCAAGGCATTGCCGGCCGTCAATTCTTCCAGCGAGAGAAGATCTGGCAAAATGCCATATTTGATGGGGCCGAACAAAGCCGCGATCGTGCCGAGTCCGAACAAAGCGGCAAATAGCAAGGGCAGGGAGCCGTACCAGAAGCCGATCGCCGCCATGGCTTGCACACCCAGTTCGGCCACCTTCAGATATTTGGTCACGGTCGCTTTGTCATGGGCATCGGCCAATTCGCCGCCGAGCCCCGACAGAACAAGGGAAGGCAGAATAAAGATCGCGACAGCCAGTGTGACGAGTGGCCCGGCCTCGGCGGCGCCAAGCCGGAACAGGACCAGCATGGCCAGCATGTTGCGCACGAAATTGTCGTTGAAGGCCGAAAAGAACTGGCACCAGAACAACGGGGCGAAGCGGCGCTGCCGCAAAAGTCCGAAGATCATCGAATCTTTGCCTTCAACTTTCCCATTCGGCCTGGCCAAGGCTGGCCTTGAGCGGTTCGGCATGGCCGATAATGCGCGAAATATCCGCGAAATCGCTCCGCATGCCATGATCGAGTTCATCGACATGGCGGTGGACCTCACCGACGGGCAGATCGGGATCGACGCGGCAATGATAATTGATGACAAGGCCCGCCGGTGTCTCACGGACGCGGACGTTGTGGATTTCGAAAATGGCGCCGTCGAGACGTGCATTCTTGATCAAATGGTCCTTGATATCTTCTATTTTGGCGGCCGGCGCATCCTGGCCCGGTAGTTCGGCCGGCATTAGCGGTTCGATATGACTTTCGACCTCGATATCTGGGCCCAGTTCGCGAGCAATCTCTCCCTCGAGGCCTGAAACGATCTCATGGGCGGTCCCATGCGCCATGGCACCGTCGAGTTCGACATCGAAACCGACCGAGGTCTTGCCGTCGATTTCCTGCACAGTCACATGATGGATCGGAATATGCCGTTTGGCGGCGATGAGGAGGATGCGCTCGAGCATCGTTTCATCGCCCAGGGCAATCGGCTGCATGGTCATGGTGAGAGAGACGTCCGGATGGGCCTTGGTGACGGCGGCGAGAACATTCGCTTTGATCGCGGCGGCCTTTTCGAGGGGCAGGGTCCGGGCGATGAAAATATTCATGTCACCGACGACTTGGTGACCGAGCGGTCGCAACCGTAGATTGCCGATCTTGATGACGCCGGGCACGCCGGCCACGATGACGCGAATCTTTTCAGCGAGGCCTTGGGGGGCCGCGTCGAGCAGCGTATCGATCGTCCGGCGCCCCAATTGATAGCCGGTGAAGCCGATGAAACCCGCGACCATCAAGGCCGCAAGCGCATCGCCCTCCGGGAAACCCGCCCGTGCCAGACCAAGGCCGAGAAGGGCCATGCAGGAAGCCGCAGCATCAGCCAGAAAATTCAGCGCTTCGGCCGCGAGCGCATGACTTTTCGTGGTTTTGGCGAGCGTATGGAGGGAGCGCCAGCGCCAGAGGTCGACAACCAGGGAAATGATCAGAACACTGAAGGCGAGAAGGCCCGGGTTGACGATCACGTCCCCATCGAGCAGGCGCCGGACCGCTTCGATCAGAATGAAGGCCGCGAAGGCGAACAACAGGCTCATCTGGATCAGGGCCGCGAGCGCTTCGACCTTGGCATGTCCATATTGATGCGTTTCGTCGGCTGGCTGATGGGCGATGCGCAAAGCGACGAAAGTCATCAGTGAGGTCAGAATGTCTGAGAAATTATTCGCGGTCTCGGACATCAGGGCCAAGGAGCCGGAGGCGAGGCCAGCAATGAACTTGGCGATGGTCATGGCGGATTTGACGCCGACCGAAATCAGGGCCGCGCGTTCCTTGGTCCTGAAATGATCGCTCGACGCCGCCGGCACCGTGGCTTCGCTCGCCTGCATAATGTGAAACCTCGAATGAGATAAGGTTGGAAAGGGTGCCTCACCCCGTCGCGTTTCCTCTGTCTCCTCAAAACAGGTCCATGTTTTGGAGGAGACATTTTATGTAATCGTTATTGCAAATTTTATAACGTTGGCGCTTGGCTGGCGGCTTTTTCATGCAAAGGCGGGTGAGGGGCGGCTGCTTGGCGAAGAGCTCAATGGCTGCGATTTCTCACACAGGATCGGTCACAAGACCTGACCGTCCAGACACTCTCGCATTCTCTCCAACCTTTGGAAAATCAATTAAGAACGAAACCAGGAGACGGTTTCAGTCTCCTGATATCGGATCCGTGATCGTTGATCGCGGTGCGCGGCCTGCCGAATTCTGGTGCCCATGGTATAGTATCGGAAAGCGCCAGATGGCGATTCCCGGTCTATTTCTCGAGTTTTTGTTTTTCAGAGGGTTAGCAAGATTTCGAGGGGTTCGACGGGCATCTTTTATGATCTTTGGTCTAATATCGCAACGGCGAGCGACAGCCTCGAACCGGAGTGGATATACTTTTTAAGATAAATTTTATGCTTTTATAAAGACTTATAGCATGGCTGACGCGACCGGATTCAGGGGGCTGTGCCATAAGTCTGCGGGGGCGGATCAATTTCGCGGTGGAGAGTCGGAGACAGCCAGGCAACGATCGTGGCAAAGGAATTTCAGCAAGCGTATTTCGGCAAGAATTCGTAAAAGGGACAGCCATGGAATATCTGCACACAATGATCCGGGTGACCGATCTGGAACAATCGCTGGACTTTTATTGCAACAAGCTCGGTCTCGTCGAGGTCCGGCGCGTCGAGAGCCAGAAGGGCCGCTATACTCTGGTCTTCCTCTCCGCGCCGGGGGACATGGAACGGGCGATAAAGTTCAAGGCGCCCCTGATTGAACTCACCTATAATTGGGATCCTGAAACCTATGGCGGCGGGCGCAATTTCGGCCATCTTGCCTATAGCGTCGAGGATATTTACGCGACCTGCGACAGGCTGATGAAAAAGGGCGTTGTCATCAACCGCCCACCCCGCGACGGGCAAATGGCCTTTGTGCGTTCCCCCGACAATATTTCGATCGAAATCCTGCAAAAAGGCGAGCCCCTGCCGCGTCAGGAGCCCTGGGCTTCGATGGAGAATACTGGCGTTTGGTAGAGCCTGACGCGGCGGAGCGACCCGATTGCCGGTCTTCGCCGCAAGACAAGGATGATTGAGGTCGTTCGGCGGAAAACGTGCGGTAAATAGGCCACACTCTTGCCTCGGCCTTGCCCGGGGCGGTCTCAAACCTGTTGCAAGGCAGGCTCAGTCCTGCAACAGACTATTGTGAAATCCTCAGGTTGCAGGCCGGATTGATCGGTTCTAGTTTCCTCGGCAGGATCGGCTATCTCGATCTCGGCTCTATGATTTTGCCGAGGGTCTGAGATCTTGAATAGGGCCGCGATCGGAGATCTGAGTTGGGTATTGTGATTCCTCTCGAAGACGCAAAAGAGTCCGGCATCGAAAGGCTCCTTGCCCTGGTGACGCCCGATATGGAGCGCGTCAATCAGACCATTCTTTCGCGGGCTGCCTCCGATGTGACGATGATTCCGGAAGTCGCCAATCATCTGATTTCCTCGGGCGGCAAGAGGCTGCGTCCCATGCTTACATTGGCGGCGGCCGGCCTCTGCGGCTATGGCGGCAATGGGCATATCAAGCTCGCGGCCTCGGTCGAATTTATGCATACCGCGACCCTTCTGCATGACGATGTGGTCGATGAAAGCGATATGCGCCGGGGCAAGCTCGCAGCCCGCATGCTCTGGGGCAATGAAGCCAGTGTCCTCGTTGGCGATTTCCTGCTCGGCCAGGCGTTCAAGATGATGGTTGAGGTGGGCTCGCTCGCCTGTCTCGAGGTTCTGTCCACGGCGGCAGCGGTAATCGCTGAGGGCGAGGTCATGCAATTGGCGGCAGCCAAGGATACTGAGACGGGTGAGGATGATTATCTCGCCGTCATCCGCGCCAAGACCGCAGCCCTGTTCGGCGCTGCCGCTGAGGTCGGCGCCCTTTTGGCGGAACGGCCAAAGGCGGAAATCGCCGCCTGTCGCAGTTACGGGCTCAATCTCGGCATTGCTTTTCAATTGATCGATGATGCGCTGGACTATGGGGGGACCTCCGCCAAGCTTGGCAAGAATGTCGGCGACGATTTTCGAGAGGGTAAGATCACCTTGCCGGTCGTCCTCTGCTTCCGGCGAGGGACCCAGGACGAGCGCATTTTCTGGCGTCGCACCCTCGAAAAGGGGGAAATTGAGGAAGGCGATCTCGATATAGCCATCGCTACAATGCGCAAGCATCGCGCCATCGAGGATACGGTGGAACGGGCCCGCCACTATGGCGCCATGGCGCGTGATGCTTTGGAGCTTTTTCCTGCCTCGCCCTGGAAAATCGCCCTGAACGATGTCGTTGATTTCTGTGTCAACCGCATTTCGTAAATCCTTATCTGTCTCGTTTTGAAACTCTCTCGGCAATTTCCTCTGTAACCGCTTCGCAAGCATAAATAGCGATAACCATTTCCGGATGATGATGTGGCCTCGCCACAAGATCGAATTGGGATGGGTAATGCGCGGGTCGCAGGTCGGATGGGCAATGGGAATCGTCGCACCATGGTGCTTGGCCATGGGCTTGCTCGTCTCGATCAGTGCCGATGCTGGCCAGGAGGCCGTCATGGGAGGGTCCATCGTGGCCTTGTCCCAACGGGCGGCTGTCAGCCCCACCACGCTTGTGCCGGATCTGCCGCTTGATTCATTGACAGCTTCCCCGAGGCTATCGCGGAATTTCGCCGCGGTCGCGGCTTTGCGGCAGGTCAGCCTCGAATTGGGCGAGAAGCAGGATTTTAGCGAATGGGCCGATGAGATCGAGCCGCGCCCCGATCTGAAACGGAGTGGACGGGCTTCCGCGTCAAAGGCCATGCCGGTCATCGATCGTAGCCGAAAGGGCGATCCCCTGGTGGGGCTGCGGCCGACTTTCGATACGCAGTTGCGCCAGAAAGGCGGGCTTGCCAAGCTACGTGCGCATGATCTGTTGTTCACCCATGATGAAACCTCCCCAACGGGTGGCTTTTCGCCAGCCGAGGGTGATGTCGAGGGGCCGGAGAGCGTGGCCTCTTTCGAGCCCTGGCCGGATGGCGAAAGCCCCACGACTGTCCATGCCGCTGGCGATGCCTCACCTGCGGCGACCGGGAGCACGACGACGCGCGCCACTGTCGCCATGCGCCCGAGCGCCCTCAACGAGCGCTTGATGCAGGGCGCGACTCCGGCAACGCCCCGCGCCTTGGCCTTGGCTTCGACGACGCCAGCGCCTGCCGAGGCGACACCTGTAGAAGTCGTGTTCCAGCGCTCCAAAAATGCGCCCGAAACCAGTTACGCCGAGCGGCAGAAGCCGAATTATGCGGCGCTCATCAGTCAGGATCGTGCGGGCAGCGAAAAGCGCTGCCTTGCCGAAGCGATTTATTTCGAGGCGCGCAGCGAGCCCGAGGAAGGGCAGGCGGCGGTCGCGCAGGTCGTGCTCAACCGCGTTTCAAGCGGGCTTTATCCTGCCTCCATCTGCGGCGTCGTTTATCAGAATCGGCAGCATTATCATGGCTGCCAGTTCTCATTCGCCTGCGAGGGAAAATCTCTCAAGATCACCGAGCCCGATGCCTGGCGCACGGCGCTTAAAGTGGCGGATTCTGTGACCGAGGGGCGCACCTATCTTGCCGATATCGGTGGTTCCACGCATTATCACGCGAATTATGTGCGGCCCCGCTGGGCCAAGGCCCTAAAAAAGATGGATGTGATCGGGCACCATATCTTCTATAAATTACGCCCTGGGCAGACGTGAGTCCGATTGGCCCGTGATGCCTTTTAACAAGACACATTCATGGGAAGAGCCGATCGCCGGATTTCGCCGGAGACAGCTTTGGCTTAAGATTGGTTTTGATTGGTTCGGCGCGAGACTTGTCGGGGCAACATAAAATCGCCATCTTTGGCAACGGAACCGCATCCCGTCAAATCGCGCCCAAACTTATTTAACACCTAATTTTTCGCCATTCATTGGCGGAGGGATTGACCAAGAGGTCGCCTGTACTCACACGGAAAGACGATCGCGTGTCCTTCACATTTTCTTCTGCACCGTTTCGCTCTCTCGCATCGTACCGTTTTTTGCCGCGCGGATTGTCCGTGGCCGTCGCCTGTGCTCTGTTGGTTCCAGCCCCCTTGGCGCTGGCACGGGCCCGTGAAAGCCTGGCCATAGCGACACCTTTCGAGGTCGGTGACAGCCCGATCGGCAATTATCTCGCTGCCTATGTCGCAGGCATCGATAAGGACACGCTCGCGGCAGCCACCTATTTTCGCGAAGCCTTGCGTTATGATCCGCATAATTCGGCTTTGATCGAGCGGGCTTTTGTCGCCGCGATTTCGAACGGCAACATGCAGGATGCGTTTGGTTTCGCGGATCGTCTGCTCGCGCGTGATCCCGGTAACGGCCTTGCCCATCTCGCCTTGGGCGTCAAGGCGATCAAGCAGCATCAATATGCGGCCGCGCGCAATCATTTCGCGCGGGGCGGCGCTGGGCACGAACGCGATATTACCGCGACGCTTCTTGCGGCCTGGACCTATGCAGGCAGTGGAGAATACAAGCGCGGGCTTGAACTGGTCGATCGCCTGCATGATGAAAGCTTCGGCGTGTTTCGCGATTTCCACGGCGGCTTGATCGCCGATGTCGCGCATAATCCAACCGAAGCGGCGCGTCGGCTGAAGGCCTCCTATGATACCGACAAGAACACTTTGCGGCTTGTCGATGTCTATGCGCGATTCCTGGCGCTGCATGGCCGCCGTGACGAAGCGATCAAGGTCTATGAGGCCTTCGACGAGATTCTGCCCAATCATCCGATCATCAGCGCCGCGCTTGCCACGTTGAAGAGCGGCAAGACGCTCGAGTCGCCGGTGCGCACACCGGAGGAGGGCGCTGCCGAAGTGCTCTATGGCCTGGGTGCCGCCGGCAGCCGGCAAGGCGACGAACTGGCCGCGATGATCTATCTTCGTCTATCGCTGTTTCTCGCGCCCGAGAACAGCCTCGCCATCATTACGCTTGGCGATATTTATGAACGCATCAAGCAGAACGAGCGGGCGATCGACGTCTATGAAACCGTGCCCGACGATGATCCCTTGCGGATTACTGCCGATATCCAGTCCGGACAGATTCTCGAAGCCCTCGGCCGCACCGAGGAGGCGAACAAATATCTGAAACGAATCGTCGAGGAACATCCGAAGGATAGCGATGCTTTATCGGCGCTCGGCAATCTGCAGCGCGCCCATAAGCAATATGCCGAGGCCATCGAAACCTATACTCAGGCGCTCGCCGCCACGAGCAAGCCGGAAAAGGCCAATTGGCCGCTCTATTATTTCCGTGGCATTTCCTATGAGCGTAACAAGCAATGGCCGCAGGCGGAGGCCGATTTCCGCCGCGCCCTGGCTTTGTTCCCGGACCAGCCTCTGGTGCTGAATTATCTTGGTTATAGCTGGGTCGATCAGGGACTCAATCTCGACGAGGCCTTTGCCATGCTGCACAAGGCCGTGGAATTGCGGCCGACCGACGGTTATATCGTCGACAGTCTTGGCTGGGCCAATTACCGGCTGGGCCGCTATGACGAGGCGGTCAAGGAACTCGAGCGGGCCATTGATCTGAAGCCTTCCGATCCGGTCATCAATGATCATTTGGGTGATGCCTATTGGCGGGTCGGGCGCAAGCTCGAAGCTCATTTCCAATGGAACCATGCGCGTGATCTTGGGCCCGAGCCCGAGGACAAGGACAAGATCCTGGCCAAGATTGAGCACGGGCTTGATGACGAAGAAAAGCCCGCCGCCGCCGAGGCTCGCCCCGCCAAAAACGGGGGATGAAGGTTCAGGCCTAATATCCACCCTCATTGAAGCGGGCCTCGTCGCGGTTCAATGAGGACAAGTGGATAAGTTTAAAAAGTGACGTATCGAGAATCCGTGATTCTCGATACTAGTCTCGTGCCTTGACCTTTCCTTCCTGACCGGAAAAGGAAAATTGTTTTCGTTCCATGGCTCGAACCCGTTCCGTTCGGGCCATGCCCGCCCTTGGATCCTGCCTTTGTCCTCTCCCGCCGTCCTGGTCGAGCGCGCGCCCGCGAAGATCAATCTCACCTTGCATGTGCTCGGCCGCAGTGATGATGGCTGGCATCAGCTCGAAAGCCTTGTCGCTTTTTCCTGTGGCGGGGATCAGCTTTCCCTGACGCCTGGCGAGCCGCTTGGCCTGACGCTTGAAGGACCGACGGCTCCCTTGGCCGGCGACAATGATCAGAATCTGGTTCTCAAGGCGGCTCGCAATCTCGGCCAGCAGATCGAAAATCTGAAATTCGGCGCCTTTCATCTCGTCAAACGCCTCCCGGTTGCGGCGGGCATTGGTGGCGGTTCGTCGGATGCGGCGGCAGCCCTTCGCCTTTTGGCGCGGACCAATGGGATCCCCCTCGATGATCCGCGCCTGATGGCCGCAGCGCGCGCGACTGGCGCCGATGTCCCCGTGTGTCTCGAACGGCGGGCACGCATGATGCGCGGTGTCGGCGAGCAACTTGGCGAGCCGCTTCCTTTGCCTCCGCTCGTCGGGTTGATTGTCAATCCGGGGCAGGCGCTCGAAACCAAGGCCGTGTTTTCCCGCATGAATCTCACGCCTGGATCGCAGACCCATTATGGCCCGCATCCGGCTTTTTCTCCGAACCTTGACAGCTCTGGCTTCCTCGCCCTTCTGCGCAAGGGCCGTAACGATATGGAAGACGCGGCCTCGGTCCTGGCCCCGGTCATTGGCGATGTGCTGGCCATTCTCTCGGCGGCGCGTGGTTGCCAGCTCGCGCGCATGTCCGGGTCCGGCGCGACCTGTTTTGCGCTTTTTTCCGATTGTCGCGCCGCCGCCAAGGCCAAGAAAGTGATTTTGCAAGCGCATCCCAACTGGTGGGTCAAGAGCTGCGCCTTTCGATAAACTGGCGCTTTTTCAAAGAGATAAGATTGTCTGTAAATTCTATAAAAAGCCTTTTAAAATGAAAAGTTATGGCTAAGCTCTTGCTGAGCTATATAGGGGGCGATACGCTGTCGCGGTTCTTGAGGGGAAAACCGTGTATCGTCCTTTTTGTGTCGTCGATCTCCGCATGTTCGTTTGCCTCGGATTGATCGATATGTCTGTCTCTGTCTCGGCGGCCCGCGCTGAAGATACACAGATCCAGCTTGCGCCCGTGACTATCTCAGCCGAAGCGTCTGCTCCTTCTCTTTCCTCTGTCGAAGGCGGCTATCGCGTCAAGACGGCGTCCCTCGGCCCCTTCGGCGAGGTGCCCGTCGTGAATACGCCCTTTTCGATCACGATTGTTCCCTCTGATCTCGCCAAAAACCAGCAATTGCTGAGTGTGCGCGAGGCCTTTCGTCTGATCCCTTCGGTTCAGGGCGAAAATATCCGGCCTCAGACACGAGGCATGCAGGCCGGTGTTGTGCAGAATACACGGATCGACGGGCTGAACATTGCGGCAACGACCGATTATCCGATTGAGCAATTCGACCGGATCGAAGTGTTGAACGGCTTATCGAGTGCCATTTATGGTCCGTCCAATCCCGCTGGCACCTTCAATTTCGTGCTCAAACGTCCGACCGATGTGCCCTTGCATGAATTGACCTTCGGCTATCTTTCGCAAACATCCTGGCTCGGTCATGCTGATGTCGGTGGCTATCTCGATGAGGGAAAGCATTTCGCCTATCGGTTGAATCTCTTGAATCAGAACGGCGAAAATTATGTCAACGGCAGTCAGTTGAAACGACAGCTCGCGAGCTTGGCCTTCGACGTTCATATTACGCCTGAAACGGTCGTGGAGACCAACGCCAGCTTCTACAATTATGTCACCAAGGGACTGCCCGGCACCTTTGCCCTCGCCTCGAAAGTCGCCTTTCCGGCGGCGCCCGATCCGACGCGGCTGGGCTATGGCCAGCCCAATGGGGGGGACGACAATCAGACGCTCATTCTCGGTGGGCGGCTCAAACATGATTTCAGCCAGGATTGGCATTTGACGGCCGGAATCCTGCGCCAGTCCAATGACCGAGCCTCAACGGTTCCGACCAATACGATCACCAATAATAGCGGCGCTTATACAACGACCGCGGCGACTACCACTTATTCTTTGGATACGGTCTTGAGCAATCAAGTCGCTTTGAACGGCCGTTTTTTCACAGGTCCTGTCTCTCATGATTTCGTCATCGCTAACAACGGCTTTCTATGGGATCGCTATACGCCTTTTCAAACCGGAGCGGTGACGCTCGGCAGCGCGAGTCTGAACAATCCCGCCATTTTTCCGGCGAAGGCCTTTCCCGATTTCAAGAACCGTTATCGCTCTGTCGAAACCCTTCAGCAATCGATCACCGTCGGTGATATCATTGGATTGACGGATCAATGGGCGGTGCAATTCGCCATCAGCCAAAGCTGGATCAATGCGCAGAATTTCAACAAAACTGGCGTGATGACCAGCAATTACAATACGAGCGGTGTCAGTCCGACGGCGAGTCTCTTGTTCAAGCCTTATCAGAACATGACTGCCTATCTCACTTATGCGGAAAATCTGCAACAAGGTGATAGCGCCCCGGCCGGCGTGGCCAATGCAGGCAATGTGCTCGCGCCCTATCGCGCCAAGCAATGGGAACTGGGCTATAAGGTCGATCTCGATAAAATCAATCTCCGTGCCGCGCTTTTCCAGATTCAGCGTCCCTATGCCTATACCGTGAATAATGTCTTCGGTATCAACGGGTCCCAAATCAATCGCGGAATTGAACTGACGGCCGCAGGCAAATTGACTGATGATTTGACTGTATTCGGCGGTCTCTCGCTGCTTGATCCACGCCTTTATGATACCGGTTCGGTTACGACAACAGGCAAACAGATTCTTGGTCTGTCGCATGTCATGTTCAATGTTCTCCTGGATTATCAGGTTCCGGTAGTGCCTGGCCTCGCCTTCAACGCCAATGTCAATTTTGCCAGTGACCGGCCGGGCGATTATGCGAATACGACCTTCGTCAATGGCTATGTCGTCGCTGATCTTGGCATGCGTTACGTCACGAAGATCTTCGAGCGGCCGGTGACCTGGCGTCTCAATGTTTATAATATCGCCGATGCCCATTATTGGGCGAATGTCGCGCCGAGTGGCCAGAACGGCTACAACAGCACGGACAACGGGACAGGAACGCTGGGTGCGCCGCGCACTGTCAGATTATCCATGCAGATGGATTTTTGAACCATGATGAAGCCAATGATCGCGCGCATTGTGTTCTTGGTTTTGAGCCTTGCGTCCCACGGTCTCGCCCTAGCGCAAGAGGCGAGCCCGGCCAGATCATCTCCATCCCCATCTTCTCCGTCCCCTTTGCGTGTCTATGCCGCAAGCAGCCTCGGGGGAGCGCTCAAGTCTGTGGCGACACGCTACGAGAATGAGACGGGTGAGAAAATCGATATTTTCCTCGGCCCTGCTGGATTGCTCCTCGAAAAGATCGAGAATGGGGGCGATGCTGAACTCTTCCTCTCGGCTAATATGAAACATCCGGCGCAACTCGCCAGAGAAGGGAGGGGCCTGCCGCCGGTTGTCTTTACGCGCAATGCCATGTGTGTGCTGGCCAAGCCCGGTTTTGGCCTGACCTCGGACAATCTCCTGGATAAATTGCTTGACCCAGCAACCAGGATCGGGACCTCGACACCGCATGCTGATCCTGGCGGTGATTATGCCTGGGCTTTGTTCGCGAAGGCGGAGTATGTGCATCCGGGTGCGCAAAAAATTCTTGAAGACAAGGCACAAAAGCTGGTTGGTGGTGAGATCTTGCCGCAGCCTGGCAGTCAGCCAGGAGCCAACCAGGGCGGCAGTCCGGTCAAGCATTTTCTGACGGATGGGACGGTCGATACATTTATCGGCTATTGCAGCCGGCGCGAGGCGAAGCCGGATCCGGATTTCAGTGCCGTGAGGACACCCGAAAACCTGACAATTGCCGTTGACTACGGCCTGACGCCTCTCTCAGCGCCACCGCCCGAGCGGCAATTGGCGGCGCAGCGATTTGCACTCTATCTTCTTACGCCTAAGGCCCAGGCGATCCTTGCCGATTATGGTTTCACGCCGGTGACGGGACTTTCGCGACCGTAAAGAACCACATGGTCATCGGCTGAAGATTGAGGCGATGACCGGGACCAGAATGTCTTCCTCGACAATGGCGCCAGCGTAACCGGATTGCCTGGCCTTCTCATGAAGCAAAAGGCCAGTTTCCGGGGTTGAAGTCGGGTTTTCCCCATTCTGGCCGGGATGTGAGTATTGAATCAAAGCTGGCACATGGGCGGATGCGGCGGCGAGAACCACTTGCGCTTTTGCGAGAGCCAGAGGAGATCCAGTGTCTTCTTCTTTCGAGGAAACAGTCCACTCGATGTTTAGAGCCGTCGCGAGACGAGCCGGCGAATGAATGAGCCCGGCAAGGCGTGGGCTTGCCTTTGTGTATGTATGTAAGGTGAAACAGGCAGCGGGCGTCTCCCCCGCCTCGGCGAAAATCATTAATTTGCCATCGGCAAAGCCGTTGAGTGTTTCATGAACGGCGAGCTTGCAACCAAGATGCTGCACATCCATACGGCCGGAACAGGTGGGCAGCACGATGCCATCGGGGGCATGTGGCATGACGAGGGCCAGATCCTCGTCTATTCTTGCATTCTCAATCGGCGCGACTCTGATGAGCAGAGGTATGGCGAGAGACGAGCGTATCTTGCGCAGAGATTCCGAGAAACTGGCACGCTCCTCTGGCGTATCGGGCAAGGTCATGATCAAGCCGTCTGCGCCGTTCGTCGCATCAGGCTCGAAATTTTCGATCGATCGGGAGAGAAGGACACGCATGACATGCTCGCCTGCACCAACAATCATGCTTATGACTGTTGGTTTAACAAAGCTCAATCCTGCATGACATTATGCAGCTTGGCATAAAACAAAAGCACGATGGTCTTGGCGTCGCTGATCTCGCCTGTCTCAATCATGGCGAGGGCCTCGTCGAGTGTCGGCTCCAGAATTTCAATATCCTCGGCCTCGGTGGCGAGGCCTCCGCCCGGCCCGACGCGTTGGTCCTGATGATAGGGCGCGGCAAAATAGAAAATTTTTTCGGCGAAGCAGCCGGGACTTGAATAGGCTGAGAACAAAAACTGGGGATTTGCGATGGCGAAACCGGTTTCCTCACGAACTTCCCGCACGATGCATTGATGCGGTTCATCCCCTTCGAGCTTGCCGGCACAGACCTCGACGAGGCTCGTGCGAGCATCGCCAATATAGGCGGGCAGGCGGAACTGACGCACAAGCAGCACGCGTGAACGCGAGGCATCATAAAGAAGAATGGCGGCGCCATGACCCGTGTCATAGAGCTCGCGGACCACGTCCTGCTTCTCGCCATTGAAACGTTTGCGATCGATCACAATCCGCTCGAGCCGCCCAAAGCCCTCTGACAACAGTTTGCGGCCGAGAATGCGGAGGGAGCCTGGCATATATCAATATCCGAATTGTTCGCGCAGAATCTGTTCGTTCAGCGAATGACCAGGATCATGCAGCAAGACGAGGCCCGTTGCGTGATCCATGTCGATCGTGACACGAGCGACATGGCGAATTTCATAATGATCGGCCACCGCAGATACGGGCCTTTTATCGGCATCGAGAACGGTGATTGTCACGGTGACCTTGTCGCGCAGGAGGGCGCCACGCCAGCCGCGCGGCCGAAACGGTGAAATCGGCGTCAATGCGACCATGGCGGCGTCGAGCGGCAGGATCGGTCCATGCGCGGAAAGATTATAAGCCGTTGAACCGACTGGCGTGGCGAGCAAAATGCCGTCGGCCACGAGTTCGCTCAAACGTTCCTGGCCATTGATCGAAATACGTAGCTTGGCGGTCTGATAGGTCTGGCGGAACAGATAGACCTCATTGATGGCGCGTGCCTTGATCTCCATGCCGCGTGTATCCACCGCATTCATGCGCAGGGGATGGACGACCGAGGCTTCTGCTTCTTCCAGTCGCTTTTCGAGATCCTCCAGGCGGAATTCATTCATGAGAAAACCGACCGAGCCGCGATTCATGCCATAAATCGGTTTGGAACGTCCCATGAAACGATGCAGGGTTTGCAGCATCAGACCGTCACCGCCCAGGGCGACGATGACATCGGCCTCTTCCGGATTGACATTGCCATAAAGAATCACAAGTTCGCGCATCGCTTCGGCGGCGTCAGGCGTGGAAGCAGCGATAAAGGCGATGCGTTCAAAACGGCGCTGTTGCGGCAAGATCATGCCCATGATTGGAGGGAAAGGATGAAGCTGGCGGCTCGGGAATATCCTCTTGCCTCACAAAGGATGGCATGAGGGCGGACGCTAGATGACGGTTTCTGGATCCTCGGCCAGCAAGCGTTGCGGCACTTGCCGGAAGCTCCAGCCTTGATCGCCACGGTCGAACACCCAGACTGTCGAGAAATGATCGATCGGCCATTTCTGTGGTGCCGTCGTGGTGTCGCCAAGAATCAGATTGGCGATGGTTGGGAGCTTATTGTGCTTCCAGGAAATGAGCACGACACCTTCCTTGCCACGGGCCACCTCGACCAGCCCCTGTTCTTCTCCTTCGGCGAAATCGACATTGACTGGCACCTTCAGAAAGTCGGACAGCGGCCAAAGCGTCTGCTGCGGCCGCAAACTGCTATTGGTTGGCAGAGCCTTACAGGCAAATAAGGCGCTTGGCCGAGCAATGGCGCTCTCTGGTTCGGTCTTTTCGGGCAATGGGTCAAAAAAACGCACCAGAGCTCCGGCACGCTGCCATCCGCGTACAGAAAGCGAATCCTTGCTTTTCGTTCCGTCCGGCGCCACGCCGCGAATGACCGGCGGGAGTTGGGCCGGGTCCTTGCCGGGCTTTTCCGAATGGCGAATCAACATAATTTTCGACGCGGGCATGGAGGAGGGCCTGGAAGAAACAAAGGGAGTGATGGGATCGGAGAGCAAGGGAGGGGTATTCCCCCTTTACGAGAGAAGTTCGGATTATAACGAAAAGGCAAGGGATTTTTGTTAAGCCGTTGCGAGGTTTAAGAAAATACGTCGCATAAAACGAGGACCTCTGTTGCGCCTTCAAACGCGATGGGGATTTATACAGCATCAATCTCGCAAATGCGCCGTACTTTTAGGTAAATTCTCTGTAGTTTCAGTAGTTTCAAACTTATGGACCATAGGCCAAAACGCTAAACGCTTTTGGCGCCGATTTGTTCGCTTGTGGAAAGTCCGATGCTCCAGAATATCCGCGCCCGAAATTCCATTGCTGAAGTCGGCACTCATTTTCTCGTTGGTCTGCGGCCGACGCCAGAACTGCATGATCAGGATCGGGCCTTGCTGGCTGATCTGCGGCCGGCAGGGGTCATCCTCTATAAAAGCAATTTTCGGCATGACCTGCCTTATGCGCAATGGCTCGAAATCCATGCGCGGCTCATCGAAGACATTTACGCGGCTTGCGGTCGGGAGCATCTCTGGATCGGCATCGACCATGAGGGTGGCCGGGTGTGCCGGACGCCGGCGCCAATCACGCGTTTTGCCTATGCGGCGCATTGGGGCGATTGTGCCGCCGCCGTGGGGCAGGCGATGGGCTGCGAACTCGCCTCGCTCGGCATCAATCTGAATTTCGCACCGGTCCTCGACATTCACACTAATCCGGCCAATCCCGTGATCGGCGAGCGGGCCTTCGCCACGACGCCCGAGGCGGTGACGCCGCTGGCGCTTGGTTTCCTGCGGGCCATGCAGGCGGAAAATGTTCTCGGCTGCGGCAAGCATTTTCCAGGGCATGGCGACACATCAGTCGATTCGCATTATGGCCTGCCGAGCCAGAATTGTAGCCTCGAAGATTTGCGGCAGCGTGAATTGAAGCCCTTCATCGCCGCAATCGAGGCCGGCCTTTCGATGATCATGACCTCGCATATTCTGTTTCCGGCGATCGATCCCGATTTTCCGGTGACGCTTTCGCGGCGTTTCTGCACTGAACTGTTGCGCGAGGAATTGGGCTATTCCGGCGTCGTCGTTTCGGACGATATCGGCATGGGTGCGATGAATCAGTTTTTTGCCGAGCCCACGGCCGCCGCGCGTCTCATCGCGGCGGGCTGCGATCTTCTCATGGTCTGCGCCCATTGGACCGAGACGGAGCGGGTTCGGGATTTCGCGGAAAGCATTGTGCGGGCGCGCGATAAAGGTGAGATCACACCCGATCAACTGACCGTATCAAAGGTGCGGATCGATGGTTTGCTCAGCCAGGCGCCGCGCAATCCTGTACGGACTCTGGCCCCTCAGATTTTCGCGCGCCATGCAGAAGCTGGCCCTCTGTTCGCGGCCAAGACGGTCGAGGTGATTTAAATCACTTGCCTTTGCGTCGGTCAGGATTTCGTCGCGGCATCGGCCTGGACGATTGGCTTTTTCGCCGGTGTGGCGTGCGAGCCACGCGCATAATGCTGGGCGATGATGGCGCAGATGAATAATTGAATCTGATGGAACAGCATCAGAGGGAGCACGGCAAGCGTGACAGCCTGACCTGCGAAGAGAATATTCGCCATGGGGATGCCGCTGACGATGCTCTTCTTGGACCCGCAGAACACAATGACGATTTCATCCTCCCGCGCGAAGCCGAGCCAGCGGCTGGTATAGGTCGTTGCCGCGAGCACGATGCATAAAAGGAGTGTGTCGGCGGCGAAGATAATGCCGAGATCGCCGAGGCTGAGCGCCGTCCAGACATTATTCACCATGCCGGCGCTGAACGCCGCATAGACGACGAGAAGAATCGAGCCGCGATCGACGAAGGAGGTCACGGCCTTGTGATGCCCGATCCAGGCGCCGATCCAAGGACGTAACACCTGACCGAGAACGAAGGGCACGAGAATCTGGATCACGAGATCCTCGATCGCCTTGGTGCTGAGACCGACACCTTTGCTGCTCAGCAACAGAGAGACCAAAGCCGGCGTGAGGAAAATGCCGAAAAAGCTGGAGGCTGAGGCGCTGCACAAGGCGGCGGGAACATTGCCGCCCGCTATGGAGGTGAAGGCGATGGACGATTGAACTGTGGAGGGGACGAGCGTCAGAAACAGGAGACCGACCGCGACCGGCTCTGACAGCCAGGAGCCGAGAAAATGCACGAGCCCGATGCCGAGCAGCGGAAACAGCACGAAAGTGCTGGCGAGCACCATGAGTTGCAAGCGCCAATGGGTGATGCCGGCGAGCACCGCTTCCGGCTTCAGCCGCGCGCCATAGAGGAAGAACAGCGCGAAAATGGCCGCATAGACGAGAGCATCGAGAAGAGAAATCGCCTCGCCCTTGGCCGGTAGGACGATGGCCAGACCAACGGCGATGAGGAGCCCGATGAGAAAAGGATCGAGCGGGATAAAACGGCGTAGAGCGGACATCTGGCACTCTTGCAGAAGTTCAACGATTGAAAAGGGCTCAGCCTTATCGTGAAAAGTCCCGCCACATTAGAGCATTTTTCATTTCTGCCGAATCGGAAAGTGCTCGATCGTCCGATAGTGCCTCTCCTCGCGATTTTACACGTGACTTCACAATTGAGGGATCAGCGATCCGCGAAGGCAGACTTAGCCCTGAGCCAAATGCTTCTGCTGGAAGGGAGCCCGTCGCGCACTGATCGCAGACGGATCAACAAAGGCCCGCACGATTTGAGTCACGGTGTGGACAGACTTTGCCTTAAAGATCATTTCCAAAAAAAAGCCCGCATCCCTTATCAGAGATTGTTGCATAACAGCATTAAACAAAAGAAGTATACACTTCTGAATGTGCTATGGAACAATCATGAATGCGGGCGATCACTTCAAGCCTGTGTCATCCTTCAAAAGTCAAAAATTCCTCTGTATGCGTGTTTCGTTGATGCATTTGCATCATCATCGACGGGTTTAAGTTGAACCTGCTATGGAATGGAGCCGGAGGCGGGATTTCTGCCTTCCAGCACAGCGCCGAAACTGCCACTTTCCTTGTTGGGTAAACGAAATTGTGGAAAGGTGGTTACTTGTGCTCTCCACAAACCCGGATCTGGGCTTGTATAGATATGCATGGAGGTATGTCTCTCCGAGGCTTTGCTGGGAACGACGCCCCATAAGAGCGTGCTGGCCAATGCTGACAGAGTGACGACACTCGCCCATTTCATACGGCCTGAGAAGCCTTGGCCATCGCTGGTAGGCGCATTCCTTGGCGATGTCGCCGGTGTTGTCGTGGTCCAGCTTTGTCTTTTGTTGATCATCATCCGCTCCTGTTCTTGATGCGGGCATCCTGCCCGTATGCCTGTCCAGACCGGATGAACGGATGATTTATTCCAAGCCGAGGGAGAAAAGCCGTTTCGACAATCGAAGAGAGAGAAAGATGAGCCTGCGTCCGAGAGCTTGTCTGTTTCGGAGCATCGCTAGTATCCACCCTCATTGAAGGGCGACTCGTCGTGGTTCAATGAGGACAAGTGGATAAGTTTAAAAGGTGACGTATCGAGAATTTGCGCTTCTCGATACTAGGTGAATCGGGCGCATAGCGATGCTATAAATCCTGCCAACCCATCGCCTTGATCCCAAAAGCAGAGACCTTTTGGGCGGGAGGGAGGCTTTCGAGCCATCCCGCTATTGGAAGGCCACGTTCAGGATTTCATAGCTCTTGCCTCCGCCGGGCGTATTGACCTCGACGGAATCGCCGATCTTCTTGCCGATCAAGGCGCGCGCGGTGGGAGAGGTGATCGAGACCCTGCCAGCTTTGACGTCTGCCTCGCTCTCGCCGACGATCTGATAGATTTTTTCTTCCTCGGTATCTTCGTCGACAAGCGTCACAGTCGCGCCGAACATCACCGTATTGCCGGACAATTTGCTGACATCGATGATCTCCGCGCGGGACAGTTTGTCCTCGAGTTCGGCGATCCGGCCCTCGTTCAGCGATTGCGCTTCCTTGGCGGCATGATATTCGGCGTTTTCCGACAGATCGCCATGGGAGCGCGCCTCGGCGATCGCCTGGATGATCCGCGGGCGTTCTTCCTGCTGGCGGCGTTTCAACTCCTCGTCCAGGGCGTGATAACCCTCTGGCGTCATCGGGAATTTGTCCATTGTCGTCTCTTTCGCAATAAAACCGCTTGCCGTTCGTCACGCCCGATTCAAGAACGGCAAGTATGAGACACCTTCACGGCTCCCGCAAGACTATGGAGCAAGCCCTGCGGCTGGATTCAGGCGAAATAATCCTGCAGGGCATGAACTTCCAGGTCCCCGGCGAGATAGGCCCTGATTCCCTGGGCCGCCGCTATGGCACCGGCAAGCGTTGTATAATAGGGAACTTTATGCAGCAGCGCCGCCCTCCGCAAGGAGCGTGAATCGGCGAGTGCCTGCGCCCCCTCGGTCGTGTTCAGAACGAGCTGGATCGCGCCGTTCTTGATCGCGTCGACGACATGCGGGCGCCCTTCCGAAACTTTGTTCAGGCGCTGCGCTTCTATGCCTTCCCCCTCGAGGAAACGGGATGTGCCGCCCGTCGCGCAGATCTTGAAGCCCAGATTGATCAGCAGCTTGATCGTGTCGACGGCACGCGGCTTGTCCTCATCGCGCACAGAAACAAAGACCGTGCCCTTGGTCGGCACCTTGGTGCCGCCGCCGAGCTGGCTTTTGGCGAAGGCGATGGCAAAGGAGAAATCAATGCCCATGACCTCGCCGGTCGAGCGCATTTCGGGGCCGAGGACTGTATCGACGCCGGGGAAACGAGCGAAGGGAAAGACGGCTTCCTTGACGCCGACATGACGCAGTTTCTTCGGTTCGAGACGGAAGCTCGCCAGGTTTTCACCGGCCATGATCCGCGAGGCGATTTTGGCGAGTGGAATGCCGATGACCTTGGCGACGAAGGGCACTGTTCGCGCGGCGCG